>NZ_CP059735.1:4800000-5151388 GCF_000948975.2 Thalassomonas actiniarum | reverse complement strand
TTATGTGGCATAGTTGTCTCTGCTGTTTTGTTGCTGTCTTATTTTGCTTTACCGGGAAGCCGGATTATCTCTGCGCTATTTCTGCACTATTTCTGCATTGTGGCGGTCAAGGCGCCTGCCCCTATCAGCATAGTGCCGCTGACTTTGTTAAAACCCGTTTGCAGTTTGGGGGATTGCACTTTTTGGCGTAGCTGTCCGGCAAACAGGCTATAAAAGGAAACGCTTAATCCCGATACCAGTAAAAAAGACATCGCCAGTATCAATACCTGGGGCAGGTAAGGCTGGGCGGTATCGATAAACAATGGGAAGAAGGCCATAAAAAAGACGATGCCTTTGGGGTTTAAGGCCGTTACCAGTAAGGCTTCCTTAAAGATGACGCCGCTAGCTATCCCCCCTTTATCCGTATCTTCTGCCTTAGTGGCTTTGCTCCGCCATGCCTTGATGCCCAGATAACAGAGATAAGCCGCTCCCAGGTATTTAAAAGCAGTAAACAGGGTCGCGGACAGCGCTAAAATGGCGCCCAGGCCGAGTACAGATAAACTCATGGCAATCATATCGCCTGATAAGACCCCTAAGATCAAAGGCAACACAGAGCGTTTGCCATAAGTTAATGATTGGCCCATGACCAGGAGCAGGGTAGGTCCGGGTGAAAAGCATAACATCATTGCCGCCAGCGTAAATGAAAGCCAGGTTTCTGCGGTCATAAAAATCTCCTTAAAGTACCGGCCACTATTGTTTCAACCAAGATCATAGCGGGCAATAGATTCGATAATTTACTTTATATACCCTTTGGTTTGTAAAGTAAATGGTTTACTTATTGATGACGCCGTTTCGCCTTTAAAAACTCTTCATCTGCTGCTGAGCAAGCCGGCTTATGTGACAGCAGTATTTCTTGCATACGTATTCAGCTTTTTAGCCGGATAACAGCTCAAAGCATAAAAGACAGCGCTGATGAAGCATGATTTTTTTCTGTCCATGGGGGATTTTTCACTTTATTGAATGTTAACGAGCACGGTCGACGGAAATAATGTGTAAAGTTTTTTTCCTGTTTAAAACAGGCGCTGGCGGTATCATTTGTAAGCAAGTGTTTGTGTTTTCAAGCTTAGTTTTTGGCTGTGGTTTATCTGCGGAAACTGCTTGTTGCTGATATGGCATTTTCCCCTTTTTATAGGCTTGCACCGTTATTTTCCTTGTTCGATAATGGTGCCTGAAAATATGAATACGTATGCATCATATGTTCTTGGCCTGGAGTCCGCCTTATATTAGTTTCATCCACCCATGAGTGGGTCACTAAATAACCATCAAAGATCAGTTGGGAATGCTGAAGATAAATAAAACAAGGATGGAACGGGGGAAAGCATGATGAATTTTAAAGCAAGTAAAGTTACACTGGCGCTGCTCTCAAGCGGCTTTATGGCGGTTACACTGCCGGTATTGGCGGCTGAAGAGCAATCGGCTTCGGGTCAGGAACAGGGGGTTGGTGAAAAAGAAGCCGTGGTCGGCACCGAAGTCATAGAAATTAAAGGTATACGGCGCAGTCTTATCAGTTCACTGGATAAGAAACGTTTCTCAGATATGGTTTCTGAAGTTATTGATGCCGGGGACTTGAATTCTCTGCCGGATATTTCTATCGCCGATGCGTTAGGACGTCTTCCCGGTGTGACCACCGTCAGAGCCAGTGGTCAGTCTTCCCAGTTAAATATCCGCGGCATGAACGGTGATTTTATTCAGACGACCCTCAACGGCCGTGAACAGGCCAGTACCAGTGGTTATACCGCAGGCAGTCGCTGGATTGCTTTTGATCAATATCCGTCCGAGCTGATCTCCCAGGCAGCAGTATACAAATCTCCCAAAGCTTCCCTGGTGGAAGGGGGCGTTGCCGCAACGGTGGAGTTAAAAACGGCTAACCCGCTGGAAGCAAAAGAAGATCATAATTTTGTTACCAGTGCACGGCTTTCCTATAACGATGCAGCTTCAGATGTCGGTGCCGATGATATGGGCAACCGTTTCAGTTTTTCTTATCAGGGCAAGTTTCTTAATGAAACATTAGGTTTTGGCTTTGGACTGGCGCATATGGAGCAGCCAAATAATGCCGAAGAATATAGTGCGCGTAAGTATGAGCGGCTACAAGATTTTGACGGCGACGGTGTTCAGGAAAGAGCTCCAAACGGTTATCAGATACGTGCGGCAAAAGGCACGGATGAACGTTTAGGTTTAATGTCGACTTTAGTTTATCAGCCTAATGATGTTTTTAAGGCTCAATTTGATTTTTTCAGATCGGAATTTGAATCTGAAGATAAAATGAACGGCTTAAACATCGACGGCTTAAATAAAGATAACAGTTTATACAATGTTGCCAACCCGGTTATTTCTGATGGTTACCTGGTAGGAGGGGATGTTACCTTAACCGGCACTAACGGTCCTTGGGTGGAAATGCGCTCAGAAGATCAGTCAACCGATTCCACCACTGACAGTTTTGGTTTAAAACTCGAATGGGTATTTGACGATTACGAAATTTACTTTGATGCCGCCCATTCTAAAGGTAAAAAGACCCGTCTTGACCGTATTGCTTCCATGCATGCTTACGAATTCGGTACGCAAACTTTAGAAGATGGTACTGTGGTTGATACCTGGCAGGAGCTTAGCGGCCAGGGCTTTTCTTTTGCCAACAACAGCAAAGATGCCGTCGATCTGGTATTAAATACCGATTACACGGATTTATCTCATATGCGCCTTGGCGACTGGGAGCAGTTCCCCCATGAATATACCGATGAAATCGACAGCATCAAGGTAGACTTTAAATATCATCTTGATTCGGGTTTTATCAGCTCCATTGAAGTTGGCGCCCGCTGGTCCGACAGAACCTTCTCAGACAAACGTTCTACCTTCAGATGGGGAGCTCGTGAAGGGCAAAATGGTTATCAACTGCCGGACGGCACTATCGTAACCAACCAAAATTGTGAATTTAACCACTATGATCATGCCTGTACCCCGATTTCCCTGGATGGTTTTGCCACGGTCAAGAACATGAACGGTTTCTCCTACCTGGATTTAGACCTGGTGGGCATTGCTGATGCTGCTTTTGGCCCGGGTAACTATGATGCCCAACAAAGTTGGGAGCATAACTGGACCCTGATTGAAAGCGGTTCGGTACGGGAGAAAGTGCTGGCGGCGTATGCCATGGCCAACTTTGAAAGTGAAATTGGTGATATTCCGGTCACGGGTAACTTTGGTGTCCGGGTGGTGAAAACCGATACCAAATCCCGCGGCATCCAGCAGCTGCAAGGGGATGAAACCGGTGACGGCATTACCGATGATAACGGTGTGACCCGCGACGATTACGCCAATGTTAATTACGGGCCTGAGTATACCGATACCTTGCCGTCTATTAACCTGAACTTCCAAATCAGCGATAACGAGCAAATCCGTTTTGCTGCCGCCAAAGTGATAGGTCGTCCGCCGGTACATCAGTTACGTGGCGGCGCCGGATCATGGGCGGATACCGCTAATGACGGTGTGAGCCAGCGTTATAATGTCTGGTCCAAAGGCAACCCGAACCTGGATCCCTTCCGTGCTACGCAATATGATTTATCTTATGAACACTTCACTGAAGGTGGCGGTGCATTTGTTGCGGCATTATTTTGGAAAGATATCGATACCCTGATTGAAAGTGTCACCTATAACGAAGGGGAAATTGCCTGGTCACAAATCGGTATTGAAGCACCGGAAGGTTTTGTCGAAGGCCAGTACCAAACGACGCAAAATAATGATCAGGGCGGTTATATTCGTGGGGTAGAATTGGCTTATACCACGGTATTTACCCAGTTGCCCGGTGTCTTCTCTACTTTGGGCATGAATACTAACTACTCCTATACCGAGAGTGAAACCACGGTTGATGGTGGCGGTGTTTTTGATGATCAGCAACTGTCGCTTCCCGGTTTGTCTAAGCATGTCTTTAGTGCGACTCTATTTTGGGATATAGACAATTTCAGTACCCATTTAAATGTTCGCTACCGTGATGATTATATCTATGAAGGCTCAACGCCCGGCGGTACTGCCTATCAATATGCCGATGCCTATACTGTGGTCGACTGGCAGGGAACTTATTCCTTTGATAATGGTGTAGATGCGGTATTGCAGGTGAATAACCTGACCGACGAAGCTAATACCACTAACTATGGTACGTCGCTGGCTAGCGGGGAATATAAGAAGTTTGGCCGCCAGTTCTTCCTTGGGGTTAATTACTCATTCTAGTGTTAATTGAATAAGTATTAACTTGAACTGTTATTGAAAAGAAAACCACTTGATCGCAAGATTAAGTGGTTTTTTATATACAGGACGTATGGTATGTCGCGGTTTCACGGAAGAAAGAGAGCGGCTATAGACCGGATGTCTATTGGTTGTGATGTTACGGATGACAAGCAAGGAGGATTAACTGGGGCGTTATCGGTACTTTGTTGTTAAGTTGACCGTGCCGCCAGGTAATGAAAAGAGCGAGGTGTATATGATGTCTGAACATCAGGCTAAATCAATTGTTATTGTCGGCGGCGGTACTGCCGGTTGGATGGCCGCTAATTTGATGGCGAAAAGCTGGCAACATCTGGGTTTTAATATTCGTTTAATCGAATCTCCGGATATCGGCATTATCGGTGTGGGTGAAGGTTCTACCCCCCAGCTTAAAGGCTTTATGGATTTTCTGGGAATTAAGGAAAGTGACTGGATGGGGCAATGTAATGCCACTTATAAAAATGGTATTGAGTTTGTCAATTGGTCGACTAAACCCGGATTTTCCCGATATTTCCATCCGTTTCCGGCGCAAACCGATGACTATAGCGCCCCGGGCTTTTTTCATAATAGTTATATCCGCCGTAAAGGCATCTCGGTTGAAGGACATCCAGATCACTTTTTTCTGGCCAGCTACCTGGCCAAACATAAATTAGCACCTATCCCGGAGTTTCATTTTCCTTTTGAAACCAATTATGGCTATCACTTTGATTCGGCCTTACTCGGTAAATTTTTGGCGGGAAAAGCCGAAGAGTTCGGCGTCACGCATACCCGGGGAACCGTTGCCGAGGTGAAGTTGCATGTTAACGGTGATATCCAAAGTGTGATCACACAAGCCGGTGAAACCATTGCCGGAGATATCTTTATTGACTGCACCGGATTTGCCAGTTTATTGCTGCAACAGCAGCTGAAAGTGCCGTTTAAAAGCTTTGGTAATAATCTCTTTAATGATGCCGCGGTCGTATTGCCGACAGAGCAAACGCAGCAGCTAGGTTCACAAACCATTTCCACTGCGCTAAAACATGGTTGGGCCTGGGAAATCCCGTTAACCAACCGTAACGGCAATGGTTATGTTTACAGTTCGGCTTATACCAGCGGCGATAGTGCCGAAACGGAATTAAGGGCCAAGCTTGGCTTGCTTGATGCTGACGTTGAGGCGCGCCACTTAAAAATGAAAGTTGGCCGGGTAGAGCAACACTGGCATAAAAACTGTGTTGCCGTCGGTTTATCCCAGGGCTTTATCGAGCCGTTGGAAGCCACCGCTTTGCATCTGGTGCAGGAAACAGTACAAGGCTTTATTGACAGCTACCAAAAAGGCAACTTTTCCGGCCAGTATCAGGGGGAGTTTAATGCCAGTGTCAATGCCCGCTTTGAGGCAGTGCGCGATTATATTGTCGGCCATTATCGTATTAACTCACGTACCGACAGTCAGTACTGGCTGGATAATGCCAATAACAACCAGCTTTCGGCGAGTCTGGTTGCTATTTTACAGTGTTGGATGCGGGGGGATAACCTCAGTGATGAACTGGATCGCCAGAAAATTGATCATTACTATCCATCGATATCCTGGCATTGCTTGCTGGCGGGCTATGGTTTGTATCCTGATAGCGCTCAGTTAAAGCCCGGTAATGAATATGCCAATAAGTATAATATCGAGCAGATCGCTGACTTTATCAGCCGTTGCGGATTGAACTTTAAACCTCACCGCCAAAGGCTGGCGGAGTTGAGCACGGGTTAATCTTTTACTTAAACTTTTGCTGAAATTTAGGGAGAGTTTTAAATCGTTGAAATGTTTTATCGTTTACATCATGTTGTTAAAGTTTTACCTTCACTTTTTACTTTAAACCGGGCAGACAGGTGACAATGAGAAATATTCAATTAGGAAAATCCGGGTTAAACTCCTCACGGTTTATATACGGCTGTATGCGTATTACCGGCGATAACTCTTCAGCCGACAGGGCCAAAGGAAAACTGGCGCTGCGCACCGCCATTGAAGCGGGTTATAACCACTTTGATCATGCCGATATTTATGCCGGCGGTTTAAGCGAATCTTTATTTGCCGAGGTATTAAAAGAAAGCCCCGGCCTGAGGGAGCAGTTGATTATCACCTCCAAGGCCGGCATTCGTATTGAGGATACCCCAAACCCTGGCGATCCCAAATGTTATGATTTTAGCCGGGATTATTTAGTAAATAGTGTCGACGGTATTCTCAAGCGGCTGGAAATAGAGACATTGGATATGTTTTTACTGCACCGCCCGGATTATTTATTTAATGCCGCAGAGGTGGCGGATACCTTGATGCAGCTCCACAGTGCAGGCAAGGTGAAACATTTCGGCGTCAGCAACTTTACGCCGTCCCAGGTCAGTTTATTGCAATCGGCATTGCCTTTGCCGCTGATGGTAAATCAGGTTGAAATTAATATCCATAATATCAACAGCTTTACCGACGGCACCCTAGATCAGTGTCAGCAGTTGGGGATAACTCCGGTTGCCTGGTGTCCCCTTGGCGGTGTGGCTTATTCGGCCTGGGGCAATACTTTCAGCGCCGCAGATGAGCAAAGGATCGAAAATGAGTTAACCCTGCAAGTGGAAAAATATCAATGTCAGTCGTGGCAGGTGATCCTGGCCTGGTTATTGAAACATCCGGCGCAAATTTTCCCTATTATCGGCTCCACTACGCCTGAGCGTATTCTTGCCGCCAAGCATTCTCTGGAATTGGATTACAGCCGGGAAGATTGGTATCGCTTGCTTGAAGCCCGAAATGGTGAGCCGGTTCCTTAATTGGCAAGGGAGAATTTATTGCTTTGAGGAATGATGTTATTCCCCTTTAATCTAATACAAAACATTACAAAACATTACAAAACATTACAAAACATTACAAGGCATTACAGGATATTAACAAGTACCCGCCAGGGTGTTATTATTTTCTTTATTGTGGATTGGAACCATCCCGATCTTGCAGACTGTGTTGTTAATTTTTTGTTTTATTTAAAGGGGGGAAAGATGGACGCAACTGATGATCAGCGTAAAAAAAACAGAGCCAACCTTTCAGAAAAGTTCTCCCCATATCAATCTCTTATGGTTATTTTATTGATCAGTATGCTGGTTTTTGCCAGTGTACTTTTGTATCCGTCTAAAATTTCTGAGCAATTTAATTTTCCTTCACTCAGCCTGTGGCAATATAACAGTGAAACTTCTTTACTGCCCAAGTCTTCCGGGGAGAAAGTGGTTAAGGATAAGCTGGAGTCATCGTCTTTTATGACCAGTGAGCAGGTGAATTTAGGGCAACTGCTGCTTGAGTTGGCCAATGCAAAAAATTCCGGCACCTCAACATCTTATAATCAGCCGATGGGACAGGGAGCCTGATTTTCGCTTATCTCGGTTTTTATCCTTGTTGACGGGTAAAAATAAGGTTATAAATAATTGCTTGTGCATTTAGGTTGATGATACGGCTTCACCTGCGGGGGATAGATGTTAAAAAATAGCGCCTTTATAGTCATTTTTTCCCTGCAATTTATTTCAGCCGCCTGTGCCCGGGAACCCCTTGAAGTTGTTACCGAAGACTGGCCCCCTTATAGTTTCCTATTACCCGATGGCACTGTCGGCGGGATAGCGACAGAGAAAGTCCGCACTGTGCTGGATAAAGCGGGGCTTGAATACCGCATTAATCTTTATCCCTGGGTACGCGCCTATAAGATGGCGCTTACGCAAAAGAATGTTTTGATCTATTCCATATACCGCTCCAAAGAGCGGGAGTCAAAATTTCAATGGCTTTGCCCGTTATTGCCGACACATCCCATGTATTTTTATGCTTTGTCCAGTAGAAAAGATATTAAGGTCAAGACCTTGGAAGATCTTAAGCAATATACCATAGGGATCACCAAAGAAGAGTATGGCTATCAATATTTGCTTGAGCATGGTTTTAAAGAAAATAAACAACTGGACATCACGCCTAACTACGACATTAATTTGCGTAAGCTGATCGAGAAAAGGGTGGATTTTATTGTTGAATCCAGTCATACCATGCAAATGAGGTTACAGGACATAGGTTATAACTTTGAGCGGGTGACGCCGGTTTTTGAGATGGATACAGATACGGTTGCCGATAATTGCATGGCTTTTAGCCTGAAGACACCGCCAGAAATTGTCGAGCAGGTAAGGGAGGTTTTTTTCCAGCAAACAGGAAGATAATAAGGTGTCTTCTTGCTTCCTTATTGTAAATAAAATGTAATTTTTATTTACAATGGTTGGCAACTGCATTAGGGTGATTTAAAGGTTTGACAGTCATCAAGCCTTTAAATTTTCTAAAAAAATAAAAGGAATAACAATGAAATCAAATTTAAAGAAAATTGCAGCCATCGCGTTAACAGGTATTACACTTTCAGCAGCTTCTTATGCCTATGCAGCAAGTTCCGGCTATATTAAAGAATTCGTTTATTATTCTGATGCAAGTTATTCAACGCCTGTTGGCGAAAAAGTGGTTAACCAATGTCGTGGAACCACTTATTCGAGTGGCCAAGTCACTTCTTATGTAAGACTTGTTGGTATGGAAATGTGCGGTGGCAATGAGTTTTAACTAAAACGCATAAACACTTGTTGTGTATTCAGCCAGTCTTATCCAGGACTGGCTTTTTTATAGTTTGTTTTAAATAGAAGGTTTACAAAGTTAAGTTGTTATATTAATGTTAATTTTCAGGTGAGTTGTGGTAGCGAACCCGGTCGGAAAGACCGGACCTTCGTTTTCTAATCCTGGTTAATGTTAATAACAATAAAAGGGTTAACCTATGCAAACATCTTTAAAAAAACTTATTTCAATCGGCTTGACCGGTGCAACCATTTTTGGCGCGTCTTATGCCTATGCCGCATTTTCTATTTTAGAATTTGCTTTCTATTCGGATGCCAGCTATTCAACGGTTGTCGGAGAGAGGGTTGTTAACCAGTGTACTAATAGCAGCTATACCACAGGAACGGTAACGTCTTATATGAGGATTGTCGGCTCTGAGTCTTGTGCTGGCGGTGGGATTCGCCGTTAAGCAAAGATTTTTCCTGGTTTAATGAGGACTGGCTTATATCCGGGCTGGTCCTGAAAATAAACAGCCGGGTTAAGCCGGGAAGCCGTTAATGATTTAAGCCAGTTATCCGGGATAACTGGCTTTTTCTTTATGCCATATCGGCGTAACCATCAAGCGTTTTGCTGTTAGAACTGAGCAGTAAAGTCGATAGTGTACAGGTCGTAATCGATGTCACTGTCGGTATTGCTTTGGTAACTGGCGCCTAAGGCGTAGTTTTTGTTGAAGTAATGCTTGGCGCCGACAGAGTAGTCATCGTCGTCATTGTAGCTGGCTGCCATTGAGGTGTGGCTGTTGAAGAAATATTCCACACGGCCTGCCAGGTCATTGTCGGCATCGTCAATATCACTGAAAGAGACTTCTGCAGTCAGGTAACGGCCTTGCCCCAAATCGGTGAAGTATTTTGATGACAGGGTCTGAACATCAGTATCATCATCGGTAGAGTAAGTAAAACCGATATAATCACTGTCATTAATCTGATGGTTATATGAGGCAGAAAACAGATATTCGTCGTTATTGTCATCTTTAACGACCTTGACTAAAAAATCATCAGAGATCAAATAACCTAAGCTCAGGCTATAAGTATCGTCGCTACCGCCATGGTCAAAGTCGCTATAGTGATAGGTCGCACCGACTAATAGCTTGTCGATAAAGGCTTCGCCGCCTAAGGTGAAAGTTTTGTTGAAATCGGTATCGACGAAACTGCCAAATACATTGCTGGTTTTATTGATATATTCGAACTCATCCAGCGGCCCTAAAGTTGACTTTTTGTCGAAGTAATAACGGGTGTCGAGGGAAAAAGCATCGCTGTCGTTATATTTGGTATCTAAGTCACTGTATGAAACGGAAGAAAAAGACTGGTAATCCTCAGCGTGGACTCCGGTGCTGGCTAAAAGGGAAGTGCCGGTTAATAACAAGGCGGCAATAGGTAATAATTTCATAAATGCATTCCTGATTGTAGTCTGACATTGTCAGTGTTAAAAATGACGGGTGCATACTAAGTATTTCGTACGAAATATGCTAGCGTTTAAGTTTATGAAAATGTTAGAAATTGTAAAAGTTGTGTGGAAAAAACACAAAAACAGTATATTTTTTGATTCTCATCTGCTTTACCAATAAAGAACAAAATATTAACAAGGTGGCTGAGGGCAAGAGGCATAGCCTGTGCCGGCAGGACAGCGGCAAAGCGTAAACTTGCTTCCCCATAAGTTGCTATAGGGAAGCTTTTTTAAATGATCTTATCTTTAAGAAAATATTCTTTGGGACCAGCGGGTGAGACCTGCGGTCACACTGCCAAAATTATCTCCGATAATAAACTGGCTGTCGGGGTATTGGGCTTGTAAATGTTCTCTTAACACCGGGGACTTTGCCGTACCGCCGGTGACAAAAATGGCATCCGGCTGACAACCGGCCTGTTTCACAGTATCTTGCATTAATTCACATATGCTGCCCAGTTCCCGCTTGGCAGCATCGAGTAGCAGTAGCCGGCTGACATCAGCGGTTTCATCCTTGTTTCGGTTATTGAGATAGTCCAGCGCAATTTTGTCGTTATCACAGTCGCTCAGGGCTATTTTTGCCTGCTCGGCGCTGTTGACTAATTGGTAACTGAGTTTTTCCTGATGTACTTGTATCAAGTGTTCGACCAGCTCGGGTTGTTCGGCGTCACGTTTCAGCTGCTGCAGGAAGCGGCCGTTAGCTCCGCTGTAAAATTCTGTCTGGGCATTGATATTGTTGATGGCCACGGCTTCACGGTAGCTGTTAACCGGCATAGGCTTGCCGCTTTTAAGTAAGCTGTCCATGCCCAGCTGCGGCATAATGCCTTTAAGCGCCAGCTGGATATCAAAATCATTTCCGCCGATACGTTGCCCGCTGTGGCCGAGTAAATGCGGACTCCTGTCCAGGTTTGGCATCAGCTGTGGGCCCATCAGCTGCATAGAGCAGTCGGTGGTCCCGCCGCCGATATCCACGACTAATACCCGGGTTTCCCGCTCAAGGCTAGCCTCAAACTCAAACCCGGCGGCAATGGGTTCGAACTGGAATTCTATATCCCGGTAACCGACCCGTTTGGCGGCATTGGTGAGCACATCAATTGCCTGCTTATTGCTTTCTTCGCCTTTTAATCCCTGGAAATTTACCGGCCGGCCGATCACCACCTGGTGCAAGTCCTGCTGAAGAGCCTGCTCCGCCAATTGCTTCACATGGGTCATCATCGCCGCGACGATATCTTCGAACAGGGCGATTTGCTGGGGTTTGAGGCCGCTGGCGCCGAGAAAAGATTTAGGGGACTTGATATAATAGCCTTCCGACGGGTCTTCGAGGTAGCGGGCAAGTGCCTGCTTGCCAAAAAATAAATCGCCGGGAATATCATCGAGCGCCAGCTCGCGTAACATGCTCTGGCCTTTTTGTAACTGGAAGCGCCTTAAACCGGAAAACTCTGCTTTAGCATCCGGGCTTAACTGTTGCTGTAACCAGTTAACAATCACTTCCCTGCTGGGGGCATATAATGAGGAAGGCATATAGGTGCCGTGATCGGCTAATGAGATGAGCTCAGGTTTATCGCCCGACATGATCCCCAGGGCGCAGTTCGAAGTACCGTAATCAAAACCTAACATTTTTTCCTCTCCGGTTTGCAAAAAAGCCGCGTAGCATACGGGGAAAAGCGGTGATAAGCAAGGGTAAGGGGATTTTCACCTTAAAGAAAAAGGCTGTTTTAACGGGGGAGATAAACCGCTAAAAAAGTCGTTTTATTAATCAATCTATTAGCCGTAAAGCAAAATTTAATACGGGAGATAGGGGAGTTTTTTATTATCTTGTGATTGACATTATTTCATCATAAATTTATTATCGACGAAACGTCACTGACGAATCGTCATTTATATATCGGTAATCAAAAATGACGACAACATGGTAAAAGATCCTTTATGGCACCAAAAATATTAGATGAACACAGCTTGCAGGCCCGGGAGCAAGAAATTATTGATGCGGCTATTGCCTTAATTGCCCGCCTGGGGGTGGCCAATGTCACCATGGATAAGGTGGTGGCAGAAGTCTCTTATTCCAAAGGCACAGTATACAAACACTTTACCGGTAAAGAAGACTTGTTGCTGGCGATAGGTAACCAAGCCATCACTATTATGTCTGATTTATTTTTCCGGGCTTCTCAGTATCCCGGCTGTGCCCGTGAGCGTATGTTGCTGATCAACTTTTCTTACCTGATCTATGCCATTTTACATCCTGCCTTGTTTCAATCGGCTATTTGTGCAAAAAGCCCCAATGTTTATGAGAAGTCCACACAAAAACGGGTGCAAGAGCAGGAACAGCTGGAAATGAAGCTGATGGGGATCTTTTTTGGCCTGATTGAAGAGGCTATTGCCGACCAGAGTTTTACCTTGCCCCCTCACATGGATATGCAACAAATTTGTTTTTCCAACTGGTCGCTGGGATACGGAGTGATCTCTTTGCTGGCGGATGAACTGGAGTCATGCAGTGGCCGTATGGGACTTGTGGTGGAGCGGGAGCTGTTCAACCAGAATAACTTATTGCTCGACGGTATGCAGTGGGCGCCGCTGAGTTTTGAAAAAGATTATAAAGCCAGCCTGAAAAAAGCCTTGGAAGAAGTCTTTGGCGAGGAGTTGGCGAGGATAAAAGCCCTGGGGCGTGAACTTAATTTTTAATAGCATTTTTCACATGACAAGCGGTACGAGTTAAGATAATATTTTGTACGAAATTCGTACAAGCCTTACATGTGAAAAACAAAGAATAACGCGGTGTAAAAGCCGTTTTTTTTACAGAGTATAGTGACGATTCGTCACAATGGAGAGGGCAATGAGAGAGAAGTTTTTCAACTTTGTCGGCAAACATCCTATATGGGTGATTTTAGTTTGTCTGGCATTGGTGGTTACCGCGGCAGGCGGGGCTCAGAAGCTGGTTTTTAAAAATGATTACCGGATATTTTTCGGTGAAGAAAATCCCCAGTTAATGGCATTTGAAACCATGCAAAAGGTTTACAGTAAAAGCGACAGTGTCTCTTTTATTGTGGTGCCCAAAGGAGATACTATTTTTACTGCCGAGCACCTGGCGGCGCTAAAACAGCTGACCAAAGAAAGCTGGCAGGTGCCTTATTCTACCCGGGTAGATTCGGTTACTAACTTTCAGTATACCTTCGCCGAAGAAGACGACATGATCGTTGAAGATCTGGTGATGAACCCGCAAAGGTTAACTCCGGCTAAACTGGCGAAAATCAAGGAGGTTGCCCTGAACGAACCTCTGCTGGTCAACAAGATCATCTCACCCAGCGGCCATGTTTCCGTGGTTAATGTTACCGTACAGCTACCCGGCATAGATCCGATCGCAGAAGTACCGGAAGTGGCGACTTTTGTCCGGGAGATCAAAGCCAAGTTCCTGGCGGATAATCCAGGCACCGAAGTTTATTTGTCCGGTATGGTGATGATGAACAGTGCCTTTGGTGAAGCTTCGTTAAACGATAGTGCGACCTTGATCCCGCTGATGTTTTTAGTGGTGATCATCACTATCGGCTTCTTACTGAGAACGATTACCGGCACCTTTGCCACTATCCTGGTCATCGCCGTCAGTATCGTAACGACCATGGGCCTGGCCGGCTGGTTGGGTTTTTATCTGAGCGGGCCTTCTTCTTCGGCGCCGACCATGATCCTGACGTTGGCAGTGGCAGATTGTATTCATATTCTCACCTCTATGTTTTACGAGATGCGCCAGGGAGCGGATAAGCGCAGCGCCATTGCCACGAGTTTACGCATTAACCTGCAGCCGATTTTCTTAACCAGTGCCACCACGGCTATCGGTTTTTTAAGCATGAACTTTTCCGATTCACCGCCGTTTCGTGATTTGGGCAACCTGGTAGCCATTGGCGTTATGCTTGCTTTTGTTTTTTCTATGACCATCTTCCCGGCCTTGCTGACGGTATTGCCGGTGAAAGTGAAACAACAGAAAAATGGCCGTAAAGATAAAATGGCGTCGCTTGCCGACTTAGTGATCAACAGGCGTCGTTTATTATTGCCGCTGACCAGCGCCATCATTATCGCTTCGGCGTTTTTTATTCCCAACAATGAATTAAACGACGATTTTGTTAAATACTTTGATGAAAGCGTGCCGTTTAGGGCATCAACCGACTTTATGTCGGACAACCTGTCCGGCATGATGCTGATGGAAGTTTCGGTGCAAACGCAGACTCCGAGCGGTATCAACGATCCTGAATATTTACGGACGATTTCGGATTTTAGCGACTGGTTGCGTCAGCTGCCGGTAACCGATCATGTTAATACCATTACCGATACCTTAAAGCGGTTAAATAAGAACATGCACGCAGACGATCCGAGCTGGTATAAATTACCGGACAGTCAGGAAATGTCGGCGCAATACCTGCTGTTATATGAAATGTCCCTGCCATATGGCCTGGACCTTAATAACCAGCTGGATGTCGATAAGTCTGCCACCCGTATTATTGCCACCTTTAAAAACCTGACCAGTAACGAGCTGGTAACCCTTGAAGGGGAAATTAATGCCTGGTTTGCCGAGCATGCGCCCCAGTATAAAATGGATGTTGCCAGCCCGAGCCTGATGTTTGCCCATATCGGTCAGCGTAATATTTTCAGCATGTTGCTGGGAACTAGCTTGGCATTGGTGCTGATTTCTGTGTTGCTGGGGGTTGCCCTGCGTAGCTGGCGTTACGGTGCCATTAGTTTATTGCCTAACATGATCCCCGCCGCCGTTGGTTTTGGTTTATGGGGGCTTTACGACGGCCAGGTGGGTCTTGGCATGTCTGTGGTGATCGGTATGACCTTAGGTATCGTGGTTGATGATACCGTGCATTTCTTAAGTAAGTATTTACATGCCCGTCGTGATAAAAACCTCGACAGTAAAAAAGCCGTGCATTATGCCTTTGATAATGTTGGCCGTGCCTTATGGATCACAACTTTTGTACTGGTGGCCGGGTTTAGCGTGCTGGCGCAGTCAACTTTTAAAATGAATGCCGATATGGGCTTGTTAACTGCAACGACCATCTTTATAGCCCTTGTCGTTGATTTCTTATTTTTACCGCCGCTGTTGATGGCGATTGATAATTCCAAAGCGAAAAAAGTTCAGGAGTAAATTATGTTGACTCATACCTTGTTAAAGAAAAATAAAATAGCCGCGGTATTTGCCGCGACAGCCTTAACGCTGCTGAGCAGCATGGCGCTGGCACAAAGCCCGCAAGAGCAGGGCCTGGCAATTTCTAAAGAGTCTAAAGAGCGGGATCTCGGCTGGAGCGACAGCACCGCAGATATGCTGATGTTGCTGCGTAATAAGCAGGGACAGGAAAGTGTGCGGGAAATTAAGATGAGAAGCATGGAAGTGGCCAACGACGGCGATAAGAGCCTGACCATTTTTAATAAACCCCGGGATGTTAAAGGCACGGCTTTTTTGAGTTTCTCCCACCCGGTGGCCGCCGATGACCAATGGTTATACCTGCCGGCATTAAAGCGGGTCAAGCGTATTTCTTCCCGTAATAAGTCCGGTCCTTTTATGGGATCTGAATTTGCTTTTGAGGATTTAAGCTCATTTGAAATCGAAAAATATACCTATAAGTATTTAGGGGATGAAATAGCCAACGGCCTGGACAGCTTTAAGGTTGAGCAACTCCCGGTGGACGAGAATTCAGGTTATACCCGTCGTATCGTCTGGATCGATAAAAAAGACTATTTGATACAAAAGATAGATTTTTATGACCGTAAAAACTCTTTGTTAAAAACCTTGACCTACAAGGGCTATCAGCAGTACCTGAATAAGCACTGGCGCGCCCGGAGCATGGAAATGGTCAATCACCAAAACGGTAAAAGTACTGAGTTGAAATGGGATAACTATGCCTTTAAAACCGGTTTAACCGACGGTGACTTTAATAAAAACTCTTTAAAACGGGTACGTTAATATGGCGGCTAAATGGCTGACGGCCACAGCGGTATCAATCACCCTGGCGGCAAGCACTAACGTGCTTGGTGAGGAATTTGAGCTTAGCGGTAAAGTGGGGATGGATGCCCGTTATTTTCTTGAGGACAGCCTATATAGCGGACAATTTGACAATAGTCAGTTTTCGGTATTTGCCGAACCGGAATTTTACTGGAGTTGGAACAATGGTGACGACAGCCTGACCTTTAAGCCCTATTACCGGTTAGATAATCAGGATGATGAGCGCAGCCACGGTGATATCAGGGAGTTCTCTTATATTCATGCCGGCGATGACTGGGAGCTTAGAGCCGGGATCCGCAAAGAATTCTGGGGGGTGACCGAATTCCAGCACCTGGTAGATGTCATCAACCAGAGTGACAGCATTGAAGATGTTGACGGTGAAGACAAGCTAGGCCAGTTGATGGTTAACTTATCCCTGGTTGAAGACTGGGGTATAGTGGATCTTTATCTGCTGCCGGGCTTTCGTGAGCGTACCTTCGCCTCAAGTGACGGACGTTTACGCGGCCCCGTGGTGATAAACGGTGACGACGCCGAATATGAATCGTCTGCCGGGCAGCAGCACCTGGATTTTGCCGTGCGCTGGAGCCATACCCTGGGGAATTTTGATATCGGCAGCTACTGGTTTCACGGCACCAACCGTGAACCTGTGTTCATCTTATCTGAAGATAATCGCGGGGAAAACGGCCAAACCGAGTTGACCCCCTATTACCAGCAAATGGATCAGCTGGGGCTGGATGTCCAGGCCACGATAGAAGACTGGTTATGGAAGTTTGAAAGTATTTACCGTCATACAGAAGCCGATAATTTCTGGGCTGCCCAGGCGGGTTTTGAATATACCTATGTCGGGGTGATGGATACTGTGGCCGATGTCGGCTTATTGCTGGAATACGGCTGGGATTCCCGTGGTGAAGCCGACTTAAGGTCGACCGGTGCGGCAATGCAAAATGACTTGTTTATCGGCAGCCGGCTTGCTTTTAATGATGTACAAAGCAGCGAAATCCTTTTTGGTATGGGGGCTGACCTTGAACATAATGCGGTCAGCTTTGTCATGGAAGCCACCCGGCGTTTTGGCGAAGATTATAAGGTTAATCTCGATATACGTTTATTTCAGAGCAACGACCCTTTTGATGCCCTTTACAGCATAAAGGATGACGACCACCTGCAGCTGACGGTGGAGCGCTATTTTTAGGGAGTTTTAGCTGTTAAATTGATTTCCTGGTAAGGAGCCTGTGTCTTAGGGACTCAGGCTCCTTTTTTTATGCATGGATGAACAGGAGCAGGATGTTATATACGTACATCTACCTGGTGTACGCCGTAACCCCGGCCGTTTTCACCGATGGCAAAACTCGAACGCCTCATTTGTGCCTCTACTTGATCATTTTCATCATAGAAGCTGTAGGGGGTGTCGATGGCTGACAGGTTTATTGCCGCAATTCCGGCATCACCCAGAGATAACCAGCGCTGCTGTGCTCCCGGCTCAACTTCAGCTTCTCCTTCGCTCTCTCCTTTGGGTTGCCATAAATAGAATTGTTCAAAATGTTCATCGTCTTTGTCGATAAAACCGTTTTGGTTGCTGTCAAAGGCGGCTAGTTCATGAAAACCGTTGCCGCTGGCAGGACCAAAGAGTTCGCTGCCGTCATCGGCGCGGCCATTGGCATTTTGATCAAAGACCAGGTAACCGACATCACCGGAAAATATCGGTAGATTATCCAGGGTATTATCGCTATTGATGTCAAATGCCTGCCCGCCCTGAACATGTCCCAGGCTTTGGTTGCCGAACTGTACCAGCAGGGGATCTTGCAGATTGCCTGCCCGGGTAGCAAAACGGCGGTAACGTGTGCTTTCACTGCTGATGTTAAATTCATAACTCAGGGATATTTGCTTGTCATCAAGCTGGAATTGTCCCTGCATTTGGTAGCTTAAGCTTTGCTCCCGGGTAAACCACTCTTCAACCTGCACCTGTTCCCCGGCCCTGAAGACTTGATTGTCTACCATCACAAATTCAGCGCCGTTATTGGCGGCATTAATGGCCTGATCCGGGTTCAGGGCATTACCTTGCCCTGAACCCGGTGGGGTGGAGAAATCAAAAAGGTATTCTTCCAGATCCAGTTCTTTACCAAAATAGGCGGCGAGAATAAGCTTGATTGATTCCAGACGTGGACTGAGTGGCCGGGTATAAATGGTCTCTGCTGAGGCCGGCGGGTTGGCGGTATTGATGGCAATGGGAAACTCGTCGGGTATCGTCTGGGGTTGAGCGGGGCTTTCGCTTTCTTCCTGCGTTGGCCGTGGTGGTATTGCTGATGTTTGTGGCCCGGTTCTGCTCAGGGTGCGGCCGCTGGTTTGGGTATGCTGATACTGCTGCTGTTGGGATACTGCAAGCGTATGGATAGCCATAATGGACTCCTGTTCATATGGCTTGTTATCGGCAGTAGCGGGTAAAACCTGAGTAAAATTTCATCCTCTATTTGTGCTTCAGCTCAGACAAGGCCATGCAGGTATTTATCCCGTTGCTCTTTGGTAAACTTTTCAATGCTATACCTGAGCATGGTCCTGGGCATTTTCTGGTAATGTTGTTGTAAAAACTTCTGTTCCAGGGTCAGGTCACGTTTGCCCAGCTCTCTGAGCATCCAGCCTACTGCTTTGTGGATCAGGTCGTGATCGTCATTCAGTAATATCTCGGCTATGGCCAGGGTCGGCTGATATTGCTCATATTTGATAAAGTGCAAGGTGGCGATGATGGCGATCCTGCGCTCCCACAAAACTTGCGAATTTGCCAGTTGTGTTAACGGTGTTTTATCCCGGTTTAGCAGGTAGCCGCCGACAATGACATGGGCGGAGGTATCCACCAGATCCCAGTTATTAATATGTTGGGTATTGCTCAGGTAAAGCCGGTAAATGGCTTCGCGCTCAGTTTCGTTTGCCCGCTTGAACCGGTAAACCAGCAGCAATAAAGCAAACAGCCTGATTTCGTGGTAAGGAGAGGATAATACCTGCTCAGCCGTCTTAAGGGGGACTTTTTTAAAGTGTTTTACCTGCTGGCGCAGCACAGGTACCCGGATGCCGAGAAATTTATCGCCATAACCGTATTCTCCCTTGGCGGTTTTAAAAAAGCGCTGCGAGTGGGCGGCGATATCGGGGTTGGCCAGTTTGGTTAAGTGTTCGCTTATGCTCTGGTAGCTCATGAGTGGATCTTCCCGTTATTGAGCTTTTTTCGATGAGAGGCGACCTGATGAGCTTCATACGTTGAAAAAAGAGCCTGTTGTTATAACGGCAGGATAACAGCAGGCTCTGGCTTATTTTATAGTTTACAGTACGCGGATACTGGCCTTGTTGATCATTAACGGCTCGGTAGGTTTACCGCGGCGACTGCCTAATTTTTCCAGCTTGGTCAAGGTGGTATCTAAGCCTTCGATCACTTCACCAAAAATTGTGTGCTTGCCGTCAAGGAAAGGCGTCGGTTTAAAGGTGATGAAAAACTGGCTGCCGTCGGTACCCGGCCCGGCGTTGGCCATGCTTAAAATGCCCGGCTTGTCATGGGAAACGCTATCGGAGAATTCGCCGTCGTATTTATAACCCGGGTTACCGCGGCCATTGCCTAAAGGATCGCCCCCTTGTGCCATAAATCCGGGGATCACCCGGTGAAAGGTTAAGCCGTCGTAAAAACCCAGCTGGGTTAAATAGATGGTGCTGCTGACATGCATAGGCGCCACCTCGGGGTTGAGTTTAATGGATAACTTGCCCTGGTTGGTTTCCAGATCCCAGATATAACTCTTGCCCTGGGTGAACTCCATCATTTCCGGCTGCTTAAGTTTGGTTTTCCAGTCATCCTGGCTTTTATCGATTTGTTGGCTGGCGATTAACTTATCGGCTTTTTTAAGCGCCTGATCTTTATCGCTACATGCCCCCAGGTTGACCAGCAGCAGGGCCGCTGTGCTCCAGACAAGAAGTTTTTTGCTGATACTCGGCATTGTCATTTCCTATTTTGCAATGAGATTCTTTTTATGGGCATACTTTATTATCTTTACTATTGAATAAACAAGTAAATTACCTATTCAACAGTGAAATTATTTCCCTTTGTCGTGTTTTATCATAACCGGGCGGTGATGCTGCCTGTGCTGCGATGGCTTTCTTTTTCCTGCGCTGCCCGGGCCCTGATGATCCCTAACTGCAGTTCAACATGGATGTTGCCGTCTGCCTCACTGGATAACAGTAACATGCGGCTTTCCCCGTTAAGGCTTAGCTGTTGCTCCCGGCTAAACAGGTATAGCTGTTGCCATTGCTGCTCCAGCTGTGCGGCCTTGCCGGTAAAAGTTAATGAAGCGCAATCAAAGGCCTTGGCTTTGCGGTATTTATAAGGGGGCAGGCGCTTGGTTCTTTTCGATACCGGGAAGCCGATGTCGGCCGCTATTTGCTGTTTGCTTTGTTGTTCACCTGAGCGGTAACTCAGTATTAACGGGCCATCGATTTTGGCGTTGGAACGTTTGGCCAATTTGATACTCATGTCCATGGCCTTGGTTTTTATTTTATCGGCCAGCTGGTGTTTTTCTGTTTCAATCCGGGTATAGAAAAAGTGGAAGGGCTGTACAGATTTTATCAAAATGTTATTGGCGGTGCTCTCTGCTAATACACCTGTGCTACCGGCCATGGCCTGTGCCGATAAAACCAATATAAACAAACCGGTAAAAATGCCGGCTGAAAAGCGGTTGTTGAGTTGTCCGGTGATCTTTTGCATATTATCCCTCCCTTGATTCATCTTGATTACCATAACAAATATTACTCAATGGTAAAGCCCGATCCTGGTGATTATTGCTGCCAGGGATGATTTTTCTTGGTTAGTGCAGCAAAGCCCTTTATCATCCGCTTATTCAAGCCAAGATCAGAAAAAAATAATGAGTAAGAAATTTTACGTTGTCTGGAAAGGAGCCAAAACAGGGATCTTTACTTCCTGGGGAGAAACCAAAGCTTTAATTGACGGTCGCTCAGACGCCCAATACATGGGGTTCCCTTCTTTAGCCGAAGCAGAAGCCGCATTTGCCCAATCTTATACCAAGGCCTTGATGAAAAGATCATTGGCAAAGGGTAAGGCATCGGGGACAGGAAGTGGCAAAAAAGAAGCTCAGGGACCCGGCTATCAAGGCCAGAGCCAAAACAAATCGGCGCAGGTACAAATTTATTGCGATGGCGCCTGTTCGCCTAATCCGGGTAAGTCGGGCACAGGGCTTGCCGTTTATGAAAATTCGGTATTAACCCAGCTGAGATACGGCTTATACCACCCTATGGGCACCAATAATACCGCAGAGTTGGGCGGTATCCTGGAGTCTATGTTATTGGCGCAAGCTTATATCGAGCAAGGAAAAACGGTAGAGATATTATCCGATTCCAAGTATTCCATCGATTGTATCACCAAATGGGCCAAAGGCTGGAAAGCGAAGGGCTGGACCCGGGGCAAGGGAGAGGAAATTAAAAATCTGGAGATAATTCAGCGCAGCTTTGCCCTGTATGAACAACTGAAATCTCAGCTCTTTATCAGTCATGTAAAAGGGCATGCCAATATTGAAGGCAATGAGCTGGCCGATCGCATGGCGGTATATGCGAGAATGAAACAGGAAACCGCTTTGGTGATTTATCAGGATGCCCTGGATATTCCTGCTATTCTGGCGATGCCTTCCGGTTAAGGCTTAATTGCCCTTCTTCATGTTACTTAGCCCCTGATATATTTTGTGATGACAGAGGCAAATTAATACTGAAAGAAATGACAGACGGGAATTGTCTGTCATTTTCTATTATGGTGCACTGGATGTTGAATTTGCGAAATAAATTGATAAACACTGTGCTGACAATAGCAATAGGGCTATTTTCGCCTGTTGTTTCTGCTTTGGTGCCGGTAACCGGGCACTTGCCCATCAGTAAACTGTCATTCGTCGCTTTTGAGCGCTGTTTTCCCGAAGATTCAGCATTTCGCCGGCATGATGAGATTAAAAAAAGGATTTTACGGGCTAATGTCGCCATGGATGAAGGTCGCTCCGCATTAACTCGAGAGGATAAAGGAATAGCGGGAGAGAGGGGCTATTTTACTTTACTTAACCGCATTGATAACTGGCACTTTTATAACCCCAATAAAAAACAACCGGAAAAAACACAACAGGGACTTATACATAAGTCTTATGACAGGTTGTGGCTTGAAGCTAACGAACATTTTATCAACCATAAAAAGTGGGAACATAAAGTATTGTTTTTGGGGGCTATAATGCATTTATTAGAAGATACTGGAGTACCGGCCCATGTTGTGCCTGTTTATCATGGCCCGACTATCGTTGAAATCATGGGGGATTTTGAAAAGTATACCGATTATATGCAGGAGAAAAATTATGTTAGCGGTAAAGGCTTAACCGAGATGATTAAGGATGAGATTGACCTGATCCCGCCGGATGAAGCAAGGTTAATAGCCTATGTTAACTCAGGCTTTAGCCGCGAATGCCATAAGATTAAGCAAGCCCAAATCATGAGCCCGCAACAAATTCGTGATGAGCTGGCTGAAGTTACTCTGTCAGGGCTTGATCGCGGGATTACAGGCTGTAAAGGCAAGCGCTGGAATATTTTTTGGGGTAATCCCGTAAGAAATGCTGCGGGAGAGGCGTTAGAAGATGATTATTTTCGTGCTTATAATACCGATGATGATTTTCCTTTATTTAATCATCATGGCTTGATTAAAAATACCAAGGGTGAAGTCGTCTGTACCATGCGTGAAGCTGATGCCCGCTATCAGGACTTTGTTTATGAACTGCATAAGCAAATGATCAAAAGTGATGTTCAGTTACTTCGATGGGCGTCGAGTAAATTTTTGCAATAATAACCGGTGAAATTATAAAAGAAGCTGTAGTGCCAGCTGTTCCTGTCATTGTTTTATTGATACTTGTTATAAATCGCCTTAATTTCTCCCCGGCGTATCATTATTCCGAGGGCATCATTTAATTGCGGTAGCAGGTAGGCCTTATTTGGGTGGAGCCTCATTTTCACCTCCACCTGGTTAATTACCCCGCCGACTTCAAATTCCCGATATTGCGGATGGTGTTTCTGATGATAATAATAGCTTTGTGCGCCTATAAAGATATATTTTACCCTGTCTGCCTGTAATAATTTCAGCAGATGTAGTTCTGACAAGCCATCGACCCGCTTGATGGCGCCTGAGTTAAAAGCATCTTCATATTTGGGATAGGCATAACTGCGGATCACACCTATGGTTTTTCCGGTGAGATCTGCCGGTGTTGAAAATGCCAGGCGGTTTTGCTTTTTAAAGACCAAAAGATCCGTGGAGCTTGCATAAGCAATGCTATACAAGGCTTTTACCGGGCTGGATTGGCGCCAGAGTTCGTTGATGCCCGGCTCTACATCGACACGGCCCAAATCAAATTCTTTTACCGCCCGGGGCGGAGTGTAGGCAAGCATGGTAAAGGTGTGCTCGGTGAGTGCAGATAAGCGGGAAAAAATATCGATATGGATACCGCCAAACTCGCCGTTCTGTCTGATGGTATATGGGGGATTAGCCTCGGAAAGTAAGATGGCCTTTATTGTTTCTCCATGAACTTTAGCGTGATGGAATAAAATGCTCACCAGGCCAAGACTGAACAGGAAGTTATTTAGGTAAGGCTTCATAATAAGCGAAAGTTAATTTTTATCTTATTATAGTAAATCTTATCTTAAGGGCATCGGGCTTGTTTAAACACCAATCAAATAGTTAGAAATTGATTATTTATCATAAGATTTGGCTGATAAAGAGCTGACATTGTTTTTTGTTCCTGCCGGGAAAGATAAAGCAGGCTTAAACTTCACTTTTGCAGCCATATAAGCTATGCCATCAAAATCCAGTTCCTGTTCTATACTAAGAGGGTCGTAAATCTGCGATGTAGTTTAGGTAGTAGTTGTATGAACAAACCACTTCAAATAGAGCAATTTGAATGGAGTCAGAGTCAACCGATTAGTCAGCAATTACCGTACACCTTTACTAACGGATTAGTGTTTAACGGCCTTAACGGACAGTGTGGCAATTGTGGGCAGCTTATCCGGCCTGATGATATCCACGGGTCTATTTCTACCTTATCGGCAGAACGTTGCCTGATGGTAGCCAAGGGCTATTGTTATTATTGCGATACCCTGACATGTTTTAATTTCATCATAGATCAGGAGGGGCAAGCCCAGGTTGTGGATATTGAAAAATCCGCCACAGCGCACAATTGCACTAAGCCCAATTAATATCCGGGCAAGGTTTTTTGTCTTAATTACAATGATCATAAGCAAAAACGGCGTGGGCACATCTCCCACGCCTTTTTTATACACGGATGTATTTCAGCTTATGTGCTCCCGGCATAAGCTAAGTACTTACATCCTGCAAGCAATCCTGCGGGCATATGGATATGCTGGAGCAGGGGTTGTACATGTGTATCGTCCTGAGATAAGTTGCACTTTAGCTTGTGTTTAATCTCTTGTTAAAACTCTATTTTCCCGTGATACACTAAGGCTAATTCATGTTAGCCAAATCATTTGCCGGTAACTGTCACTATGTTAGCTTTTGTTAAATCCCATTATGCCGGGATCTTTGTCTGCGCCATTATTGCCATTGCCGCCAATGCCCTGGCGCATCGTTACCAGGCACCTGTGATGTTATTTGCCCTTTTGCTTGGTTTGGCGCTGCATTTTTTATATGACTCTAAAAGACACCAGGTAGGTATAGACTTTTGCAGTAAAGCCGTTTTACGTTTTGCCGTGGCCTTGCTGGGAGTACGCATCGCCTTTGCCGATATTGTTTCACTGGGGGTGATGCCGCCGCTGATCGTTGTTGGCAGTATGCTGGTCACTATTTTTTTCGGTGTTTTCCTGGCACGTTTGCTGGGGTTGCCTAAAGTCTTCGGGGTACTTTCCGGTGGGGCGGTGGCGGTATGCGGGGTTTCTGCGGCCGCGGCCATTTCCACTGTCTTGCCGAAAAAAGCCCATCAGGAGAAATTCTTTGCCCTGACGGTGATCAGCATTACCGCGCTAGGTACCCTGGCCATGTTGACCTATCCCCTGGTTACTGACTTTCTTGGACTTAGCGATGAACAGGCAGGGGTTTTTATCGGCGGCGCCATTCACGATGTTGCCCAGGTGGTCGGGGCGGGTTACTCCGTTTCCACCGAAGCCGGGGATATTGCCACTTACATTAAATTGCTGCGGGTGGCCTTGCTTTTGCCGATAGTGGTGATGATATTTTTTGCTTTTAAAGAGAAAAGTTCGCGTTTAAGTGGCGGTGTCACCAGCTTTATTCCGGGATTTTTAATCGCGTTTTTTATCCTGGCGCTGGTGAACAATTTAGGTTTTATTCCTGCCCCCCTGGTGGAAATGATCAAAAGCATTTCCGGCGGTGCCCTGGTGGTGTCTATGGTGGCAATTGGCGTGAAAACCTCGTTAAAACAGGTGGTGTCTGTGGGCTGGAAACCGGTTTTTCTGATGACGATGGAAACCGTCTTTTTTGCCCTGTTGATTTTGGCGGGTATTTTCTTTATCGGCTGAGCCCAGGGGGTAACTTGCCTTAGCAATTTTCTGACAAGTGTAAATAATGTAGTTAAATGTAACTGTCGGGTATACTTATGTATATCTTGAAAATTATTTTGTAATCAAAGTGTTATCCTTGGTGTTTTACGGCGGTTTTCACTTTTCATCTTCTTGGTTCCGATCTTATAATCTTTGTCATCAAGCAATTTCCCGTGCAAAGAAACCTATGATCAATAACCGATATTTACTTGCTTTTTCATTGCTGTCCCTGCTTGGGGGCTGCGGCAGTTCAGACTCAGATGAAGATAAAACCCCGGTTGAGCCGGTGGAACAAACCTTCTCCCTGACCTCGCTTATCACCAATAAATGCGGTAAGGAGTCAGCTTTTACCCAGGTGGAATTATTGTTACAGGATGATAACTGGCAATTGCTGGAAAAATATTTGCCGGATGAAAACGGGGTGATCAGTTTTAATGTCACAACGGCTAATATTAACTATACCCTGGTGGCGAAAAACCAGCAGGGAGATGAACACCAAGGGCTGGATATCACCAGTTTTTATCAGGCAGACAGCTCGGTAGCGGCAAAATATTACGGACGTTATGATCAACAGTTGGATAACAGCAGTTGTGAATGTGTGACCCAGGATGTGGAATTAAGGCACAGGTCGTTCACCACCCGGGAACTGGTGGCCAGTTCATTGCCTTATGCCGGCTTTGAGGAAGTGGACGAGCAAACGACTTTATACCGGGATGTTGAAGCCTGCCGCATTAGCGGTGAAGCCTGGCCGGTGCAGTCATTTATGGTGCTGGGTACAGATAACGCCGGAGATGCCATAGGGGCTGCGGATATCCATGATAATTTCGATGCCAACGAAGACTTGTTGTGGGAGTTTTCTGCGGTAGAGGTTGCCGATGAAATAGCGCTGGAAAATGAGCAGCAGCTGATGTTCTCGGCGCAAATTATCCAGGGCAGTAAGCATTTTCCGCTTACGGTCGCAGAAGGCGATAGCAGTCTGATTTTATTCAACAGCCATTTGTATAGCAGCGAAGCGGATTATTTCAGCCAGACCAGTCGTGTGTACCAGTTAAAAGATACCTTTTTCGGGACCACCTTAACCGAGGCCAGCCATCAAAAGATCTCCAGTGATTATAGCCAGTCATTTGAAGTGGAAGTTTCCGAGAATAAGCCCGATGTCGATGATGAAAACTTTTCCGAGCTGGGCAGTGACGGCAGTTACGATTACAGCGGGGCGGGCAATTATCCGCTGGCGGTGATCACTTATACCTATGCCGCTTATGATGCCGGTATCGGTTTATTTCCGGTCAAATGGACCAGTTATGGCCCGGATGAGGGCGTTTTGCCAAGTTCGGTGCCTTTGTCTGGCTATGAAGATGTTATCAATGATGATACCGATGTCCAGCTCACCGATATTGAACTTATCCGCAGCATGAGCAGTTCGGATTACCAGGATTATATCCGTTACTATCAGCAGGCAAAGCAGCAGGAAGTTGAGAGTAAAAACGTGGATAGCAGTGATTTTGTCGGCGATCTGAAAAAATTACATTTGCAGATTAACCTTAATTAAGGGAGGAAACCTGAGTAAGCACCAAGCATATTTCATAGCAATAAAAAGCCCGCATCGCGGGCTTTTTGCGTTAATCCCCTAAGCCTGGCGGCTTCGGGTTTAACGTTTTGAACGGTAAAAAGTAGTTCGCACTAATTACTGGCGATAGTTCAGGGTCAATAAATATTGCGCCGGTTGGCCGACATAATGATTATTGGTGACATAATCTCTGTCGAACAGGTTATTGGCTTTTAACGTTAACTTCCACTGGCTGTTAAAGCTATAGGCGGCGCTGAGGTTTACCAGGGTATGACTGGGCAATTCTGTTGTACTTGGCCATTCGGTATCTTCTCGTTTCCCTTGATAATCGACGCTGGCAAGCAGGTTCAGGTTATCAAAATCCCGGCTGATTTGATAACGGGCGGTATGTTTCGCCCTGCGGATCAGCGGCTTGTTAGTGCCGTCATTAACCGCATCCAGGTAGCCCAGTTGCAGGGATTGTGTGAAACCGAACAGATCCGCTGCCAAATTTAATTCGACCCCTTTGATGGTGGCCTTATGAATATTTAACGGATTGTATTTAAAGTTTTCATCCGGCACCCATTCGATCAAATCATCAATTTTGGTTTTATAGACACTCAGCTCGGTCTGGATATCGGCAACACTGGTTTTAAGTAAAATTTCGGCGCTGTTGGAGGTTTCCGCTTTTAACTCGGGATTGCCGTAAGAAAAGGCATCTTCCGGGTAGTAGAGGTCGTTAAAGCTTGGCTCTTTAAAGCCCCGGCCTAAGTTGATGCTGATCAGTGACTGGTCGCCAAAGCGTAATCCGGCACTGGCATTATAGGTAAATTTATTGTCTATGCCTTCAATGTCATCGTAACGCAGTGCACCGTCAAGCAGGATAGTTTCTTCATCGTAGGCGATATGGCCGTATAACGCCTTTTTATCACGCTCGGTTTTATCGTATCCCGGTTGATTGTTTGCTCTTGCTTTGGTATCGACTTCTTCCCGGGTTAAGTCCACTCCTAAGGTGGTGGTTAATGCCTGAGAAACCTGGTAGCTGCCAAGCCAGTTGGCCTGCAGGCGTTTGGTTTCAAAAAAGCTGCCGTCTTTTTTGTTGCCGCCTTCAATAAAATTGATGGATTCATCGATTTGCTGTCCCCAGGAGAATTCCTGATACCAGAGCCCTGTGTCCTGAACGGCGGCTAAATGCCATTGTTTGGTTTCCAGCTCGCTTTTATTGTTGCCGCCAAAGGCGCTGTCATAATCGCTTTGTCCCTGGTTATATTTTGCCAGCCAGTTTACCCGCCATTGTGGGTTAATATTCTGGGTGCCGATGATGGAAATATCTTCTCTGTGATAGCCGTCGTCATCCGGCTCAGCGTTGTCCAGAACATCATAACCTTCGGCGGATTTTGCGGATAAAGTGACGGTGGTTTTGCCGTCGCCATGGCTAAAAGCACTGCTTAAACTGCCTTGTTGTTGTGACTGGTTGCCAACAGACAAATCAAGGGCCAGCTCTCCGGCGTTTAACTGCCGGGTAAAAATCTGGATCACGCCGCCGATGGCATCAGAGCCCCACAGGGATGCCCTCGGGCCTTTGATGATTTCTACTCTTTCTATCTGGTCAGTTGAAATATTGGCAAATTCTACCAGGCCTAAGGTGGCAGAGCCGATACGTTGCCCGTCGATAACCACTAAGGTATGGCCGGCATTGGTGCCCCGGCTGAAGATGCCGGTTGTCTGGGCAATACCGCCGTTTTGGGATAATTGAAAGCCGTTGACATCGTTGATCAGTTCGGCGATGGAAAGGGCCGGCGATAAATCTATCTCTTCCCGGGTGATGACTTTGACACTGCTTAAGATATCGGCGCTGTTTTGCCGGATGCGGTTTGCCGTCACCACCAGGGTTTCATCCACCGAAATGCCGCTCTTGGCTGAACTGCTATCGGCTGCTGCAACAGCAAGCGTTGATGTCAATGCGCTGGCAACGCTTAATGCAAGTATGGTTTTTTTCATATTTTCCTCAATGAAGCACCCACCGTGCTTGATGTGATTAACGATACCTGGCCGGTCTCCGGACTTATCACTTTGCCGGTAAAGTAAAGTGAATTACCGTTGCGGGGGCAGTACAGGATTCATACCAAAGGTATTACACCTGTTTCCCGTTTCACTGCGGCCAAGCTGGCTGATTTGAAAAATAAGCCGGTGTCCTGGCAGCAGCACCTGATATCAGATTGATGCCCGGGTTGGTATTCCCGGGCGCTTAATGTCGTTCGTTTTCCTGTTTATATGCCGGATAAATAAGATTGTCGTGCCTTGTCGATATCCAGGCACAGTTTATCCAGGGCCAGCAAACTGCGGCGCGTCATGCGGTGCAGGGCGTCGGCATCCGGGGTGATTATATTGTTTTCACTCACCGCCTGTATCGTCGGCCAGTCATGCCAGTTAAAGCCTTCTTTGTCTTTTTGGTTGACCGACAGCGGCTGGATGATGACTTGTATCGGGGTTTTTAATACCTGCTCGATATTGACCTGGGGGTACGGGCTGCTTACCTGTTTAAACGGGTTTTCGGCGCGGCAGATATTCAGGTGTTGCTGCGGCCAGCTGCCCCTGGCTATTGTGGTGAGCGGCCTTGACCATAATTCATAAAAGGCGGTGATGGTTGGTTTATCCCGGTAACGGTCTTTAATATCGCCAAGCTGCTTAAGAAATTCCTCGGCTACTTGCTGGCCCTGCGCGCTGTGGCCGGATAAATCGGCGAACCGGCGCAACTCTTTGGCAATATCGCGAAAGGTTTTCGGCTCGGAATACACCACCTTAAAGCCGAGTTGGCTTAACCTGGCCAGGTCATCGCTGGGGGTGCCGCTTTTCCAGGCAATGATTAAGTCAGGCTGCAGGGCGATCACTTTTTCCAGCTGCAGCCGGATATAATTGCCTATGCTGGGAATGTTTTTGGCCTGTTCGGGATAGTCGGCAAAGTCTGTGGTGGCGATGATTTGTTCGCCTGCGCCGACATCATAAAGCATCTCAACGATATGGGGAGAGAGGGCGATAATTTTTGGTAATGGTGTGTTTTTTGCCTCCTGTGGCTTGGCGGCAAGGGAAGAACTCGTCAATAACATGGTTGCCAGGGTTATCACCCGGGAAACTTTTACGGATACCGCTTTGAACAAGGTCATTACCAGTCAATTCCTTTTTGTGCTTTTACCCCGGCATCAAAGGCGTGTTTGACCGAGCGTACTTCGCTGACGGTATCGGCCAAATCCGTCAACGCTCTGTGGCAGGCGCGGCCGGTGACGATCACATGCTGCATTTTCGGACGATTGCGGATGGCTTCGACCACTTCATCCAGATCCAGGTATTTATAGGTGAGCATATAGGTCAGTTCATCCAGCAATACCAGGTCGATATGGGGATCATTGAGTAAACGTTTACTTTCCTGCCATACCTTGCTGGCTGCAGCAATGTCGCTGGTTTTATCCTGGGTATTCCAGGTAAACCCCGTGCCCATAACATGAAATTCCACCCCGGCATTAGCCAGCAATTCCCGTTCGCCGCAGGCCCAGCTGCCTTTGATGTATTGCACTACGGCGGCATTTAAACCATGGCCTACCGCGCGTGCAACCGTGCCAAAGCCGGAAGTCGACTTGCCCTTGCCGTTGCCTGTGATCACGATAAATAAGCCTTTTTCCTGCTGGGCGCTGTCGATTTTCGCATCCACCTTTTCCTTGGTGCGCTGCATCCTTTGCTGATGCTGTTGTGCTTTATCGTTTGAAGTAGCCATAACGTTTTCCTGCTGTTGTTTCTTCAATAACCTTGCTAATAACTATGGGTCATTTTTGCTAATTTTTTCGGGTTCGGTACATGATCAATAAAAAGAAAATACTGCCGGTGGCGGAGGTAATGATGCCGATGGGAATTTCGACATTTTCCAGCGCGGTGCGGGCAATAATATCGACCCAGAGAATAAAGGTACCGCCGATAAGCATTGAACCTAAAATCAAAGGGATAGTCGTGACGCCGAGGATTTGCCTGACGATATGGGGGATCATCAAACCGACAAAACCTATACCGCCGCAGTAGGCGACGATAGTGGCGGTTAATGCCGCGCACAGGGCCAGCATCATCAACCTGAGTTTGTCGGCATTGACTCCTAAGCTGGCGGCGCTTTCATCGCCGAGCAACAGGGCATCGATATGACGATGAAAGGCGAGAATGACCACCAGGGCAAACACTAAAACCGCGCTTATTACATAGAAATTTGTCAGCTCGACCCGGGCCAGGCTGCCCATTAACCAGAATAACACCCTATTGGTGGCAAAGGGCTCCCCCAGGTAAAGCAGGAACTGGCTGATGGAAGCGAGCATAAAAGAAACCGCGACCCCCGCCAACAACAGCTGCTCCATGCGCTGCAGGGCTTTGGCAATTAACACCACTATGATGACGGCAAATAAAGCGCCGAGAAATGCCGCCAGCGGCAGTGCCAGGGTCAGCATGTTAGCCAGGGTGATGCTGGCGATAGTGGCGCCCAGGCCCGCACCTGAGACTATGCCGAACAGGTAAGGGTCTGCCAGCGGATTGCGGGTGGTATTTTGTAAAATAGCCCCGGCTATGGCCAGGCCCATACCGGCAACTAAGCCCACCAGGATGCGGGGCACCCGAACCTGGTAGACCACCATATCGATCACAGGTGTCGGGCAGGAGGCTGTGAAGCAGGTAAGCAATTGCTGCGCCCCGATATCAACCGGGCCAAAGGTGAGGGCGGCGCCGATACTGCTCAGGCATAATAATGTCAGTAAGCATAACTTTATCGGTATGCGGTTCAACCGGGCCTGGCTCATTGGTTTGCTTCTCCCGTATTCCTTGCCTTAGTACTGTGTTTGGGCAAGTGAAAATAAACCCGGGTTTTTCCGGTTACGGGATCTAACTCCTGCTGGCAGTTAAGGCGGAAGACTTGTGTTAACAGTGAACTGCCCAGTACTTTTTCAGGGGGACCATCGGCAATAACCTGACCCTGGTCGAGCAAGAGTAAACGGCGGCAATATTGTGCGGCCAGGTTCAAATCATGCACCGTCATTACCACAGTGATATTTAAGTTTTTTACCAAGTCTAATATCTGGTGCTGGTAATAGACATCCAGGTGGTTGGTGGGTTCATCCAAAACCAAGACCTCGGCCCTTTGCACTAAGGCCCGGGCGATCAATACCCGCTGCTGCTCACCGCCGGATAGGGTATTAAAGGCATCATGGATTTTATTCGCTAAGCCGACTTTTTCCAGCGCCAGCTCAATTTGATGTTTATCAAAATCATTGTCCAGGCTAAACAGGGTTTTATGGGGCAATAAACCCATGCGCACGATATCGGATACCGAAAGGTTAAAGACCGGGGCTGTTTTTTGTGCCACCAGGGCAAAAGATTTCGCCAGTTCCCGAGGGGCGTAAGTGCTGATATTTTTGCCTTTAAAGTTTACCGAGCCGGTAAAGTCTTTTTGCTGGTTGAGCAGGCAATTGAGTAAACTGGTTTTACCGGCGCCGTTGGGGCCGATAATACCCAATACCTCGCCTTTATCCACTGCCAGCGAGATATCTTTGAGGATGTGCTTATCGCCGACTGCCCAGCCAAGCTTGTCCAGGTTAATCAGGGCCGGCATTAACTTGTACCTGCCGATATTGTGTGATCAATTGTCTGGCTTAACATCTTTTGCCCCGGCCTTGAATCTAATGTTTTAAGCTAGCAGGTGCAGGAAGAGAGTACAAATAGCACTGAAAAGTCAATGAATTGTCACTCAAGGTGTAGGCCCGCACCTTTAGTTTATAAGTTTTCAATGGCAGGTTTCCTGGCTTTAGGGATAACCCGACAATACCCTTCCCGGCTTTTGCCAGTGGTTTGTATTATCAGCCCTGTTTACAGTTGCGGGTACAGCCGTGGATTAATGTTTTAAAGTAAAGACCTTAAGACAGGCACCACGTTCCCTATTAAGTTTGCTTTATGCGGCTTCACTTTGGAAAAAGAACAATCGAAGCCTAAAGAAAACACCATCTTAGGGCGGCAGTGTACTGGTTATTTTTATCACTGGCAAGCTTTAGCGGTTTAGATGGCTAAATAAATCTGGAGACATTAAAAAAGCCGCCGGCAAAGGTTGCGGCGGCTTGAACGGTACGAAACTTGGCTTTTTCTTCGGCGCTTGCTTAGTGAATGTTCAGCTAATGCTAAGTGACGGCATCTGCCGCGACCTCATCCAAATGCTGCTCTTTTTTTGATTTAGCCAAACCAAAATCTTCCAGTATGGTGTACAGGCAAGGCAACACAAACAGCACCAGCAAAGTGGAGGTGGCAATACCGAAGACGATACTGGTGGCCAGCGGGATCAATATCTGCGCCTGGAGGCTTGTTTCAAACAACAGCGGTGTCATCCCGGCGATAGTGGTGACTGAGGTTAAGAATACCGCCCGGAACCTGTCGTAGCTGGCTTTGGCTGCCGCCTGGTGTACCGAATATCCTTCTTCCACCCGTTTTTTGACAAACTCCACCAGCAATATCGAGTCGTTAACGACAATACCCGCCAGGGAAACAAAACCTAGCATCGAAGGCATGGTAAAACTTAGCCCCATAAGCAAGTGGCCCCAGATGGTGCCTATCATTGCCAGCGGAATTGCCACCAACACGATCACAGGTTCGATATAACTGCGGAACTGGAAGGAAAGCAGTAAAAACACTCCTAAGATACCAAAAACAAACGACTGCACCATGGATTGCTGGGTAATGGCAGAGTTCTTGGTTTCCCCTTCCTGGCTCAGCTTAATATCCGGATATCTTTGCTGGAAATCAGGCAGCCAGCGTTTGGTCAGATCTTTCATCACTTTTTGGGTGTTGTTGACTGTGCCGTCGATATCCCCGTAGACGGTGACCGCCCTTTGGTTGTTGTAGCGGCCGATGCGTGAATAGCCGCGGGTAGCGGTGATCTTGGCCACCGCCGACAAGGGGATAATGGCGCCGCTGGTGGGGTGTATGATCGGGAAATTATCGAAATCGGCAAATTCATCCCGGGACTCGGGGGTTAACATTACGGTAATTTCGAAGGTTTCCAGATCGACATTGGTTTCCAGTACCTTGTTGCCCTGGAAGGCGCTTCTGACCTGGTTGGCTATGGTCCGGGCATCTATGCCTAAGTTATAGGCGCCGTCCTTTAATTTCAGGGTAAATTCAGGCTTGCCGGGTCTGAGATCGTCCAACAGGTTGTTAACCCCGGGATAACCGGACAGCCAGGTTTGCAGTTCAAACGAGGCTTTTGCCAGCTCGTTGAGATCATTGCCGGTCAGGCGTATCTGGATAGCCCTGCCGCTTGGGCCTATGCTCGGCTCTTTAAAGGATAAGGTCAGGGCGTCCGGGATAATACCGCTGCTTTGCCGCCAGCGGTTGATAAAATGCTGCATCTTGGTATTGCGTATTTCTGCCGACAGCAAGTCGACATCTATGGTGGCCAGATGAGGACCTGATTCGAACGCATCCGAGTTCTGGTTGAAACTCACGGCAAATGATTTGACTAAGGTATGATCTTCATCTGCCTGGAGTTCCTGCGAGGTTTTATCAAGCGCCGTTAACAGCTGCTCAACCACACGCTCGGTTTGCTTTAACGGCGTGCCCGCCGGCATTAATATTTGTGCCTGCAGCCTGTCCCCTTCAACATTGGGAAAAGCGGAAAACTGTAATATGCCCGAGGCAAGCATGCTTACCGATAACAGGAAAAAGGCCAGTACGGCGCCGATAAAGGCATAGCGGTAATGAATGATTTTTTCCACCAGCACATAAGTGCGGGTCCTTAAGTGTTCGAATTTCTGCTCGAACTTAACACGGAACCTGGACGGTTTTTGCTTTTCGCCATGGGCGAGGGAGTGGTGCAAATGGTTGGGTAAGATAAAAAATGCTTCGATCAGGGAAACGGAAATCACCGAAATTAGCACGATAGGGATCACTTTAAGGATCTGCCCCAGATCTCCCTGGAGAAAAACCAGGCCGATAAAAATACACAAAGTGGTGGCATAGGAAGAGGCAACCCCACGGGCCACGATTTTGGTGCCCTTTATTGCTGCCTCCATGGGTTTTAAACCTTTTTTCAGCTGGGTGCCTATAGACTCGGCAATGACGATGGCATCATCCATTAAGATACCCAGCGCCAGCAACAGGGCGACCATGGAAATCATATTGATGGTGATGCCCATATGGCCGAGTACAAAGGCACTGGCTAAAAATGAGACCGGCAGCCCCATCACCACCCAGAAGGCATAACGCACGGTAAAGAACAGCCACATAGTGGCAAATACCAGCAGCAGTCCCTGCCAGGCATTGGTGAGCAGCATATTGATGCGATCTTTGACTATGCTGGTGGCATCCTGGGTAATATCGAGGGAAACACCATCAGGCAGGCGGGCGGATTCTGTGTTGATGATCTCTTCCACCGCCGCCAGCACATCCAAACTGTCGTCTATGGTATTTTTTTCAATTTTCAGCAGGGCGGCGGGGCGGCCGTTAAACTCTACCTTGTCTTCAGCCAGTTCAAAGGTGTCGATTATGGTGGCGATTTCCCCGAGCCGGACTTCATTGCCTTGTTCACCGGTTAAGATCACCAGCTGGGCAAGATCCAGGGCGCTGCGTCTTTCGTCGCTAAAACGTAGCTGGGTTTCGCTGTTTTCGGTTTCAATCGAACCCAGCGGCAAGTCAAGATCCTGTTTGCTGATAAGGCTTACCAGCTGCTGCAGATCCAGACCGTAACTGCGCAGGTTCTCCTGGGAAACCTGCACCCTGAGCTGGCGCTCGGAAAAACCGCTGATCTTCACCAGCGGGATTTGGGGGTGCTGCAGGATGCGCTGCTTGAGGTTTTCCGCCAGGGTTTTAAGTTCAGATCTCGGCAAGTCTGCGGTTAAGGCGATGGAAATCACATGCTGGGTACGGCCTTTTTCCGTCACCACTGGTTCTTCGGCGTTATCGGGAAATTCGTTGATGCCGTCGATGGCAGTTTTAACATCATCGGTGAATTTAACAAAATCCCCCTGTTCGAGCATTTTTATTGTCATTAAGCCGAGATTTTGCCTGGCTTCACAGACTTTTTCCTCGATAAAGCTGATGCCGTCAAGAGCATCTTCGAGCGGCAAACAGATCCCCTGCTCGACATCCACAGGCGTTGCTCCCGGATAGGGGACATTGACCTGCAGCGAGTAGGCTTTGACTTCCGGGAAGGTTTCCCGCTTGATATCCGGTAAGACGCTGATGCCCATAAATATCAGCAGCAGCATCAATAAGTTGGCCGCCGTAGGATGGGCGGTAAAATAACGTATCATTGCGCTTTCCTCACCCAGGTATCCAGTTGCTGTTGCAGGGCCTGGTCATTGACCGGAGACAGGCTCATGCCCTGTACTGCGGGGAAAACATCCGAGGTAATGATCTTGTCTCCCGGTTTAAGGGTATCGGTAAACAGGGCCAGCTCTCCCTGCAGCTGGACTTTGTTGAGATCGAGACGCTCCAGGGTATCTGCCTTACCCACGCGGTAAATTTGTCCCTGGTGCAGGGCAAACCTGGGGGCGATCACAAATTGCTTTTGTGCGCCGTGCAGGTTCACTTTCATATAGTTGCCTGCCAGCAAGGGGGGCTTGACGCCGGGATCTATATTTTTATAAACGCCTTCAACACTGACCACGACCCCCAGGGTGCGGGTTTGGGAATCTATGCTGCCGGACAGACGCTCTACTTTTGCCTGCCAGCTCAGAGACTCGTTACCGGCAGCATACAAGGTGGCGCTCAGGCCGAGGGAGCTGAAGATGTCACTCATTGTCCTGTCTGACAATAAGTCTTCGTAATTGAGTTGGCTGCGGTCAAAGCTGGCGGCAATCTGGCTAAACTGCTGCAGGGAAAACTGGGCATTGACTATCATTTTATCTATGCCGTAAGCCTCGAATAACAGGGTGTTGGTGCTGACGTACTGATCGAGCTCGGCGCTTACCGCATTGATGCGGCCGTTAAAAGGCAGGCGGATTTCGGTGCGGGCCAGATCGCGCTTACTTTGCTCTAACTGTGCCTGTGAAATTTCAATCTTCGCCTGTAAGACTTCGATATCCGAGGGCAGGGTGATCTGGGTATTTTTTAGCTGCTGCACTTCCTGCTGTTGCTGCAGCATGTTTTGTCTTTCGGCGTCTAAGGTCGACAGGGAAACGGCGCCGGACTTGCGCAGCTTTTCCAGGCGGGCCAGTTCTTTTTTCCGAACTTTAAGTTTTTCGTTGGCCAGTTTCAGATCCAGCTTGTTGTTTTCTACCGTCAGTTCCATTTCCTTTAAACTGGCCTGGCTGGACAACAGATCCGCCTGTGCCTGCTTTAAATTGAGCTGGTAATCCCTGTCGTCGATGCGCAGCAGCACAGTGTTTTTAGCCAGAATTTCACCGATTTTTAATTCCGGGTGAATATAGGTGATGCGCCCGGAAACTTCCGCTTTGGCTTGCAGGGTCAGATCCGGCTCAACCGTGCCAAAGCCGGTGATGGCGGGACGGATCATATGCTCGGCTACGGTCACGGTATCTACCGGCACCGAAGGCCGGGCCCGGGGATCGTGTTTCATTTGCGGCTGCAGTTTAACGATCAACATCATTAAGGCAATACCGGCGGCGAGTATCGCGGGTAAGGCAAACTTTGTCTTTAAGAAGGATTTTAGCAATGCTTTCATTGGGCTGGCCCTTTAGTCATTCCGAATATAAAAAGTTGATAAATATGCTCAGTCCATTGTGGGGTGTTGAGTTCCGGGGTTGTGATTTGCCATGCCTGCTCCCGTATCGGGGTAACGATAAAAGGGGTGACGATTAAGCTGATCAAAGAAAAGGCGGCATACTTGGGGTTAATGTCAGGACGTATTTTTCCCTGCGCCTGCTGAGCAGCGATAAGATCGGGTAAAAGAGCCGCCATGCGTTTGGGAAAGCGTTCGATCATGGCGGCCCCTAAGGTTGAATCCGGGGACATGGCTTCACTGTGTACCAGTTTCATCAATCCCGGGTTTTGATTGATCATGCCAAGCATAAAAGTGATCACAGCTTTTATCGGCTCCTTTTCCTGGCGTAAATTGCCGAGGCGGCTAAATTCTTTATCCGAGAGCTGCTCTAATAAGGCAATAAATAAACCTTCTTTGTTATCAAAGTAATAACTGACCATAGCGGAGTTCACTCCGGCCACTTTAGCTAATTCACGTATGGTGATTTCGCTGAAGTTTTTTTCACTTAACAGGGCTAATGCGGCATCGAGTAATTTTTGCTTTTGCAATGCTTGCTTTTTGCTGTCGACCGGGCGGCCTTTGCTGCTTGTCTGGTTTCTCTTATCTGACATTCGGTTATCAGTATTTAATTAATCATGTGATTAATTAAATCGTATGGCGAGATATTAGTCAAACAGAATAGCTAATTTTAATGTAAAGAACTGTCATTTCTTATATGGAATTGTTAAAGACCCAAGATTAGCGGCTGAAGGTTAAGGGAGTGCAGGAGGGCATAACAGCAGCAGAAGTTCGAACCGAGTTGGCTGTCTTAAGAACAAGGTTTATTTTAAAAATAAAAAAGGGAGCCGAAGCTCCCTTAGACAGATAAGTTGTAAATATTACCTGATTTACCAGATTTTCACGCGTTGCTCTGGTGCCAAGTACATGGCATCGCCTTCTTTAACGTCAAAGGCTTCATAGAATTCATTCATATTCGACAATGAACCCAAGGCGCGGAACTCACCCGGTGAATGCGGGTCGGTGGCTACGCGGTTACGCATGGTTTTTTCAACCATTTTGCTGCGCCAGATTTGCGCATAACCCATGAAGAAGCGCTGGTCGCCGGTTAAACCGTCAATCACAGGGGCTTCTTTACCGTTTAAAGAGGCCTTATAGGCTTTATAAGCGATAGTGACACCGGAAAGGTCGCCGATGTTCTCACCTAAGGTTAATTCGCCGTTGACGTGTAAATCGTCAAAGACTTTATAACCCTGGTACTGGTCAACAAGCGATTTGGTACGCTTGGAAAATTCGGCTAAATCCTGCTCTGACCACCAGTTACGCAGATTACCTTCGGCATCGTATTTGCTGCCCTGATCATCAAAACCATGGCCCATTTCGTGACCGATCACCGCGCCGATACCACCGTAGTTTACCGCATCGTCGGCAGCCATATTAAAGAACGGCGGCTGTAAAATAGCGGCAGGGAAGACGATTTCGTTGCGGGTCGGGCTGTAATAAGCATTAACCGTTTGCGGTGTCATGCCCCATTCCCATTTGCGGATCGGGCCGCCGAGTTTTTCCAGTTGTTTTTGGCTGCTTACGGTACGAGAGCGGATGATATTGCCGACTAAGTCGTCGCCTTTGATGGTCAGTGAAGAGTAATCTTCCCATTTGTCCGGGTAACCGATTTTCGGGGTAAAGGCGGCTAATTTCACATGGGCGGCTTTCTGGGTCTTTTTAGACATCCACTCCAGCTCGTCGATGCTCTGGCCGTAGGAGCTGCGTAAATTCTCAACCAAAGTGCTCATGCGAGATTTCGCTTCTGGGGTGAAATGACGGCCCACGTACACTTTACCTATGACTTCACCTAAGTTGTTGTTAACCACTGCCACGCCGCGTTTCCACAATGGACGCTGCTCCTGGCGGCCGTTAAGCTGCTTGGAGAAAAAGTCAAAGTCTTCGTTAACGATATCCTGGCCCAGGTAAGAGGCGAAGCTGCTTAAGGTATGGAAAGTTAAATAGCTTTTCCAGTCTTCAAGCGAGGTTTCGGCAAAGATGGTGCCGAAAGCTTTAACGAAGTCAGGCTGATTGATGATGATGTCTTTTTCACCGGCAACCCCCATGGCTGCCAGGTAAGCCTGCCAGTTAAAGCCATCTGTAAGGCCGGATAAATCAGCGGTGGCAAACTTGTTATAACGCTTTTCGCTGTTACGGCTTTCAACCCGGGTCCAGTGATGCTCGGCCAGCTGGCTTTCCAGGTTCATAATGGTTTTTGCCGCTGTCTGACCGTCAGTAAGACCGGCAAGCTTGTACATGTTTTCAATATGGGTCAGGTAACCGCTGCGTAATTTAACAAAACGCTCTGCTTCATTAAAATAATAATCTCTGTCCGGTAAACCTAAACCGCTTTGCCAGATATGGCTGGCATAGCGGCTGGAGTTTTTGGCGTCGATGCTGATATAAAAACCCAGCGGGTTGGCGATGCCAAGGGCATCGTATTTGGCAAAGAAGCTGGCCAGCTGATCTTTGTCGCCGATATTGTTGATCACATCCAGAATATGCTGAATGGGTTTAATAGCCAAAGCATCGCGCTCTGCGGTATCCATATAAGAACGGAACAAGTCGGCAACTTTTTGCTCGTCGCTGCCGTTTTTCAAACTTTTAGCATCGGCCAGCTCTTCGATGATGGCTTTAACATCATCATCGGCTTTATCGCGCAGATCATAAAAAGAACCGATAGTGGTTTTATTGCTGGGGATATCATGCGATTTTAACCAGCCACCGTTGATATATTGATAAAAGTTGTCCTGGGGACGGACGCTCATGTCCATATTTGCTTTTTCAATGCCCGAGGCTAAAGCGGTCTTTTGCATTGCAGTATTTGTTGAATTTGTGTCTTCTGTGGTGTTACAACCGGCTACTAACAACAAAGAAGAGCATAAAGCACTTGTTATTATAGTTTTCATGGGGAGCTTAATTTCCTGTGTAAATAAAAGTTATCTCAGTGATATTTGCCGGATAAGCACCAAAAATGCCTGACAAACCGCACTGCTTGATAATGTCATGCAGCAGATAGTAAGGCTTATAGCCCTTAAACGCCAGTATGGGACACATGGTATTAACATTTTATGACAATTTAGCGTCAGGATATTTTTACATTTGGGTAACAGCTGTTAACCGGTTTACAGGGGGGGAGCCGGGGTTGTCAGCCTTAACCGTTTATGGCAAAAGTAAAAATTACGCTTGTGGTTGCATATGGGACAGGAACAGGTTTAACGCGCACTCGCACATTTCTTCAATACTGCCTGCGTCGGCATAAATACCGTCAATCAATAACCTGGCGATACCATGCATGGTGCCCCAGGTGACCTGGGCCAGTCTCAGGGTATTTTCACCTTCGGGCATCAGGCCTTTTTGCTGCCAGATCTTGGTCATTTCCACCTGATACTGGAAGTTGGGGTAGGCGATATCCCGTAAGGTCTGAGTGCTTTTGGCCCCTTTCCAGATGGTGCCGCCAAACATTAAGTCATATAAGGCCGGGTTTTCGGCGGCAAAGCCGATATAGCGGGAGATAAACTGGCGGTAGCACTCCCGGGGCGATAAGCTGTCATCATTAAAGATCTGCTCGGCGATTTCCCGCCAGGCAATAAAGCCCTGGGCGGCGACGGCGCATAACAATTCATTTTTATCTTTAAAATGATGGTAGGGGGCGGTACGGGAAACCCCGACACGCTCCGCCAGCTTTCTTAACGACAGGTTTTCTACGCCGTCGCTGTGGATCATCTCGGTGGCGGCAAAGATCAGGGTGCTTTGCAGGTTGCCGTGGTGATAGCTGGATTTGGTCTTATCAGATGTTGTTTTCATGCGGGCAATCTAACAGTCAAGCCCGGGCATGTCAAAATATAGCCGGTGGCAGTTACCGTTTTCTGATTTAAAAAATTGTTTTATTTAAGGAAGGTTACCGCCACTTTCTAAGAGCGGTAACCTTAAGGTTGTTATAAGGTTTTTTTCGATGGCAGGGCGACATTGGAAAAAATCAATCCGGCGACCAGCGACATAAAGATCAAAAAGGTTTGTGAGCCAATATCGGTGGCGTTTAACATCACCTGGCCGGAGACCAGGCTGTTCAAGCCGATATAAACCTTGCTGCCGGGTACCAGTACTACCAGGCCGAGAATTTTTACTATGCTCGACGGTAAATGGGTGATGCGGGAAAACAGGTTACTGTAGATACCTAAAATAAAGGCGCCGGCAAAAGCCCCCAGGGCGCCGCCTAAATAGAGACTGCCCCAGATACTGGCGCCAAAGGCGACATAACCGGAAATAATGCCCCAGGGCGCATCTTTTTTGCGTGATTTAAACAGGATCACTAAGCTGGCGGATAAAATAGTGACCGCCAGCCAGGCAGTCCATACCGGGGTGGTTTCCGGGCGGACGAACTCTGCCGTACCCCAGAACAAGTTCCCCAGGGCCATGCCCAATACCGCACCAAAATAAAGCTTAAACAGCGACATGATGGCATCCATGATACGTGCGGTGCCTGAGATCAAATGCCGTGCCGCCAGTTCTGACAGGCCCAGAGTCAGCGCCAGTCCGGGAATAAACACGATAATACTGGAGAGGATCACCAGCGGCATATTGATACCGGGATCGACCAGGGTGATGGCGGAGGCCAGCATGGCGGTAACGATGGCGGAAAGCGGTTCAAGCATTTCCGTGACCCGGCGTGAGCGCTCCGACCATTTGACAAAACCAAAAACGACAAACCCGAGCCAGGTAGACCAGAAGACATCGTTCCAGCTGGTATGCATTAACATGGCAAACGCCCCGCTGGAGGCGCCAAAAGCCAAAAAGGTCAGGAAAGTACCGTAAGGGGAAGGTTTTTCCGCGATTTCATCCAGGCGTAAAGTGGCTTCGCATAAGCTGCGCTGCCCTGAACTTAATTCATCCACTAATTCGTCGGTACGCGCCAGTGCCCCCAAATCGAGCTCGCCGGGTTTTACCCTGACCACATGGTTGTATTCCTGGCTGTCTTCATCACCGGATAAGACAAATGTCAGGGCGGTGGGGGTAATAATAAAGGAGGCCTGTATTTCTAAAAAACCGGCAACATTTTGCAGATGGGCTTCAAGGCGGTAAGCCGGGGTGCCAAATTTATGGAGCGCCTTGCCCAGGCGGATAAGGAAACGGCGTTTTTCAATAAAATCAGCGGATTGAACCATATAAAGAAAACATTCCTATTAAAGGGTCATTAAAGGTGGCTATGTTACTTTATTTTGCGATAAATGGTAGTGATTAATTATAGGAAAAAGCGATAGTAATAAAAGAAAGAAATTACTGTTATCATAGGCAAAACAGTGAAGCAGCAAATTCAGTTGAGGGTTGGAAAAAGATGACGTTATTGATGATATTGGCGGCGGTGTTTGGCGGGATTGCCCTGATGGTTATTTTGGGGGAACGTTTTGGCAAACCCATGGAAGCAGAGCAACAGGCCAAATATGCCAAAATTCTCCCGATACTGGTGTTTGTGATGCTCATTGCCGGGCTGATCAAAGCCCTGGTTTAGCTTGTTTAAGGGGCTGAAAATACCTGGGATAAGTTAAAGCTTTGCTGTTTGCTGCTTTCTCCCCGGGGGTTATAGCTGCAATCGTCAATTAAGATTTCTCCGTGGTTGTCCAGGGTGATAATAGTGGTAGAGCGGGTGCCGTATTCAGGGGAAACGATAAATATGGCACTGAGCATTTGTTCAATCGCCAGGGGCATGCCGGTATCGGGCAGCTCATGGCTCTGTGCTTCCTGGGGGTTGGTCATCAGCTGAAACAGCTGCTTGATTAAATCTGCTCGGCTTTGTCCCCGGTCTTCCCCGATTGCCTTGGCTAAAGCTGCCTGTCCCAGGGCCATTTTCGGCCAGATATCATCTAAAGCGCCGTTGCAGATGCTGTGAAAACCCGGGGTTAACAGATGGTATTTGTTATTGATGCTGTCATAACAAAACAGCTTATCTAACGGGCCATAGACCAGGTTAAAGCCCTGGTAATCTTGGGCATGGCTGCTCAGGGATGAAAAAAAGCCATTGCCGTCGCTGGACTGCGGGTTATCCATAACCGGAAATTTGTCTGCCGGACTGGTGTTTTTATCCAGCTCTGATAAAGCCGTTAGTACCAACTCGCCACGGGATTTTTGCTCATCGCCTTTGCTTTTGCCCCCGGTCAGCCCCTGGCGGTAATTGGTCAGGGCAGAAAAGTGTCCCTGTGGGGTCAATCCCAGCCAGCTGCCCCCTGCTTGTAAGTCCTGGCCTGCCAGGATATCAGGCTGTTGCCAGCGAAACATTTGCCGGGTCGGCCTTTGATGAAACTCATCCCGGTTAGCGCAGATGATCACCGGATATTTCGGGTGTTGTTTCAGGGCAAAAAATAATATACACATAGGGCGTAATTAGCTGTTTTAATCAAGAGTGAACTAAGTTAGTTTATTTTGTGCTTTACCGGTACTTTATCTGCAACGCCAAGCAGGTTAAATTTACTTTATTTTGTCGAGCTTTACACGCTTTGGCATCAAGTTTTTGCAGATAAGCTTCTGTAGATAGTTTTTACTGATCACCAGGCCCGGGATGAATGGCCGGGATCAGTGTTAAAGGAGAGAAAATGTTTGATATTCCCCAGTTGGATTTAAAAGGTAAGGTTTCGGATGCCGAGTGGCAAACCCGGGTAGATTTAGCTGCCTGTTACCGCCTGGTGGCCATGCATGGCTGGGACGATCTTATTTATACCCATATTTCGGCGCGTATTCCCGACAGTGAACATTTGCTGATCAACGCCTTTGGTCTGGCTTTTGACGAAATCACCGCCTCTAACCTGGTCAAAATTGATTTCCAGGGCAATATCATCGACGAGAATTGTCCGTTTGAAATCAATCCGGCGGGTTTTACTATTCACAGCGCCATTCATGAAGTTCGTCACGACGCCATGTGCGTATTGCACCTGCATACCAACGAAACCATAGCGGTGGCCAGCTTAGAGCAGGGCCTGTTGCCTTTGAGCCAGTACGCTATGTTTGCCCTGGCATCGATGAGCTATCACGAGTATGAAGGGCTGGCGGTGAATCCGGCGGAAAAATTACGTTTGCAGCAGGACTTAGGCATGAAGAATTTTATGCTACTGCGCAACCACGGCGGTTTGACGGTAGGGAAAACCATAGGTGATGCCTTTATGCATATGTACGATCTCACCCGTGCCTGCCAGATCCAATTGCAAATTCAAGGCTCCGGCCAGCCGGCGGTTTTGGTAGATCAGGAGATTGTCGACGGCATCCGTGCCCAGGCCAATATTGTCCATACCGGCCTGACCGGCGGGCAAAAGTCCTGGCCGGCAATGTTGCGTAAGGTCTACCGCACCGACCCCCATTTTGCCCGCTAAGGCGGCCTATTAGTTTAATTCTTATTGACTGGTTTCAGTGCCGGTTGATAGCTAAGGAATATTATGAAAATCACCCAAGTAGAAGTCTTTGATATTGAATGTCCGAAACGCGAAGCCTGGAATCCGGTCTTTATCCGTATCACCACAGATGAAGGGTTAACCGGCGTTGGTGAAGCGGGTCTGGCCTACGACTGGGGCCACAGCGCCGCCGCGGCCATGATCAAGGAAATCAGCGAGGCCATTTTGATTGGCTTTAACCCGTTTCAAACCGAACTGTTATGGTCCAGAATGCTGCGGGAAAGCTTTTGGGGCTTAGGCGGCGGTCCGGTGATTTACGCCGCCATGAGCGCCATAGATACCGCCCTTTGGGACATCAAAGGTAAGGCGCTGGGTGTGCCGGTTTACCAACTGCTCGGCGGCAAGGTCAACGATAAATTACGCACCTATGCCAGCCAGTTGCAGTTTGACTGGGACAGCCAGGTAAATCGTCTGGTACAGCCGGAAGATTACGGCCGTGCGGCGGAAAAAGCCATTGCCCAGGGCTATGATGCGGTAAAAGTCGATCCTATTGTTTATGACAAAGACGGTAATTCTCATTTTGACCGTACCAAACTCTTTACCAAACCTGAGTTGAGGTTATTTAAAGACAGGCTGCAGGCGATCCGCGATGCCGTTGGTGAAGATGTCGATATTATTTTTGAATGCCACTCCTTGCTGGGGGCGGCCACGGCAATACAAATGGGGCCGATAGTAGAAGAAATAGGCTGCCTGTATTACGAAGAGCCGGTAAATTATCTTAATTCCGCGGTGCATAAAAAAGTGGCGGATAAGGTGAATGTACCGATTGCCGGCGGCGAACGTTTGTATAACCGTTGGGGCGTACGCCCTTACTTTGAAGATCAGAGTATTGACGTGTTGCAGCCGGATATCGGCTTGTGCGGCGGTTTTACCGAAGCGAAAAAAGTCTGCGATTATGCCGATGTTTATGATGTCCGCATCCAGGCCCATGTATGTGGCGGCCCGGTAGCGACTGCGGCCTCCCTGCATCTGGAAACGGCTATCCCGAACTTTTTAATCCATGAGCATCATACTTATGCCATTAAAGACTGGAACCGGGAGTTATGTTTGCAGGATCCCCAGCCGAAAGACGGTTTCTTCCAGGTGACGGAAGTGCCCGGTATCGGCATAGAGCTTAATGATGAAGTGGTTAAGCGTTCGCCGAATGTCGTGATCAAATAGCGTTAGCTGCCAAGCGACGCTTGAGCTTATTGGTTCATACAAAAGGCGATATGGTTATCGCCTTTTTTATTTTTGGGAAGTCTTTAAAGGCAGTATTTATCCTTATTTTCCCTTGATTAACTGGGCTCCTTCCATAATGTAATACCAGGCCAGTCCCATCAGATTTTCATAGTTATCTACCACTAACCCTAAAGATTGCTGTTGCTCTTTTTCCTGGCTATTCGTTTGTCCCGATTTGATAGTGCCGCCCTTAGGTATTGTCCAAAGTGCCTCTGTGCTCATGATCTTCTGATTGGCAAAAGTAAAGTCATTTGCGGTTTTGTGCTGCAGGGCATCGCCAAAGCTGAAATAGGAAAAACCTTTCGGGGCGATCAGTTCTATCATGGTGGGCACCATATCCAAATGGTTACCGGCAACTTGGGTGTCGATTAACTCCGGGGTGATATTCTTTCCGTATAAAATAAAAGGCACGGCGGAGATCTCATATAAGCTTGGCTTGGCATGGAAATAGCGGCGGCCGTAGTGATCTCCGGTCAGGGCAAAGAGAGAGCTGGGCCAGTTTTTTTCTGCCTGGCGGACAAAGTCCCCCACCGCTTTATCGGCAAACCACAAGTGCCCCAGGGTATTGGCGTCGATGGAGCCGTCATCGAGCTTTTTAATTTCATCTGGGTAGTCGCGGTTATCCTGATAGGGATAACCGCGTGCCAATACATCCATGGAAAAGGGGCCGTGATAGGTGGTGGTCATGATCACGCTAAAACTTTTCTTTTGCCCGCTGATTTTTTCCTGTACTAAGTCAAATAGCTGGTCATCGTCTATGCCCCAGATACCGGCGCTGCTTTTACCGCCGGCGTGGACGGCGGTAAAGACATTATCGACCCCCTGGTTTTTCACATAATTGCCGATATTTTGCCAGGAAGCCAGGCCGCCGTAAAAGAAGTTGGTTTGATAACCCAGGTTTTCCATGGTGGTAAAGACCGAAGAGATACTGGGGCCGCCCACGGCGCCGCGCTGGCTGACATTCACGCCGGTAAAGGGGATACCGGATAAAATCGACGATAACGAATTCATGGTGCTGCTGGATGCCGGCAGAAAGCGCTTAAAATGCAGACCTTTGTTGCCTAGGGTTTTTACCTGGTCGGTCAGGTGCAAGGGGGCATATTGCTGCAGCAGCGGCCAGGCGTCATAACTTTCCATCACCACTAAAAAGATATGTTCGGGCGTGTCGATAACCGCACCGCCCGCCTGTTTTTTCAGGTAGTCGGTTAACTGCCCCGAACCGGCATGATCGCCAAAGGTTTGCTGCGCCACGGTGAGGATATCGAGTTCGCCGGTGAAAGGGTTGTTTTCCCCTTGCTGCTGCAGGGCCCGGTAGTCCTTAAGCGCATATACCAGCGAGCGACCCGGGGTAATGATGGTTTTATTTAAGAAGGTATCCGGGGTTACTTCCGCCCATTTTCGCATGGCCGGGCGGGTGCTGAGCGAGCCCCGGGTGGCCACAGCCAGCAGGATAAAAGCCAGCAGGGCCAAGCCTATTTTTAAGCCGGGGTTTTGCATCTGTTTGATAAAATTTGGCGCACTGACGTTTTTGTGGATATAACGCAATAAAAACAGCGATAAAGTGAGCCAGGCAAAATAAATCAGCAGGCTGATGGAAGGATTGTATTGCCCTATGATAGTTGAGGCTATTGCCGACTGGTCATCGTACAGGGCTTCGATCACAAAATGGTTGAACTGCTCGTTATATTCCTGGAAATAGGTGATGGTGATCACACATAACAACAAGTTGATGATAAAAAACAGGCTTGAGAAACTGCAGCGTATTACCGCTATGGTTTTGAAATATTTTAGCGGTAATAACAAGGCCATAGTTAAAAAAGGCAGCACCAAAAACACGCCGCTCATGGCGGAGTCAAATGTAAAGCCGGTTATTAAGGCGGTAAAAATATCCGAGAGGCTGGTGGAGCCGCTTAACTGGTTACCAAAATAATCAATAAAGAAGAGTCTAAAAGCCATTAGCATGGTAACGGCCAATAACCAGGTTACGGCGAGCTTCGTAGTTTCATCACAAAAAACAGCCCATTTACATTTTATTGTGGACAATAGGATAACCTCCGGGAAAAGCTGAGGATTTTACCTGCGTTGTATTGTTATCTCTAGTTAACTTTGTATTGTATTTGTGACAAAAATGTTAGAAATTGTTTTTTGTTGATTTTGATAGTGGTTGTTTACGGTGTTTTTCGTAGTTTTGAGGAGAAATAAAAAAGCCCTGATACCAGATCAGGGCTAGATTTTAGTAAACGGGTTTGGCGGTTATCGCAAGTGTTAGGCTTTCGCTTGCCTGTCGCTGATGTAGTTATCTATCATGGTTTCAAGCACATTAAGCGGCAGCTCACCCCGGCTTAAGACCACGTCATGAAACTCCCGGATATCGAACTTGTTGCCCAAAGCTTGTTTGGCTTTTTCCCGCAGTTCGAGGATTTTTAACATGCCGATCTTATAGGCGGTAGCCTGGGACGGCATGACCACATGGCGTTCCACCATTTTTATCACGTCGGATTGGGCATTGGGGGTGTTGCTGGCGTAATATTCTATGCCCTGGGCCCGGGTCCATTTTTTCTCGTGGATGCCGGTATCTACCACCAGGCGGCAGGCGCGCCATAATTCCATGGCTAAGCGGCCAAAGTCCGAGTAGGGATCCTGGTAAAAGCCGATTTCCTTGGGCAGGAATTCGGAATATAGCCCCCAGCCTTCGCCATAGGCGGTGTAGTCGCCGAATTTACGGAACATCGGCATATCTTCCTGTTCGAGTTTTAAGGCGTTTTGCATATGGTGCCCGGGGATGCCCTCGTGAAAAGCCAGGGCTTCCATCTGATACACCGGCATTGCCGCCATGTCGTACAGGTTGGCATAATAATAACCCGGGCGGGAGCCATCCGGGGCCGGTTGCTGGTAAAAGGCCTTACCGGCGGACTTTTCCCTGAAGGCTTCGACCTTTTTCACCACTAAGTCGGCTTTGGGTAACTTGATAAATAACTTATCCAGCTCGGTCTTCATGTTGTCGATAATCGCTGTGGCTTCTTTGAGGTAGCGGCTGCGGCCGGCTTCATCGTTGGCATAATAAAATTGCGGATCGTGGCGCATAAAGTCAAAGAACTCATTGAGTGTGCCTTTAAAGCCGACTTTTTTCATGATCACCGACATTTCCTGGTGAATGCGTTTGACCTCGTTTAAGCCTATCTGGTGGATCTCACTGGCGGTGAGATCTGTAGTGGTGGTGTTTTGCAGGGCGCGGTTATAAAAGCTTTCGCCGTCGGGCAGTTTCCAGGCGCCGTCCCGGGTATCGGCTTTGGATTCGAGCTTGACCAGGTAATCGATTAAGGCCTGGTAGCCTGACTGGTAGCCGGTCAGCAGGGCGTTGTTGGCGTCTTTGATAAGCGCAGCTTTCTCCTGCTCGCTGATATCGAGTTTGTTGACTTTGCCGGTAAAGTCATTCAGTAAAATGCTGGGGGCGCTGTTATCAAACGGTGCGCCGGTTAACAGGTTTTTCGAATCGCGGATAACATGGCCAAAAACAAATTTCGGCGGAATAATGCCTTTATGCTCGCGGATGCGCAGTTGTTCAATTAACTGTTTCAACAGTTTTTCGGTGCCGTGCAGGCGGCTGATATAATCCCGGGCCTGCTGGGTATTGTCTATGCTGTGCATGTTAATCATGACGGCGGGCAGCTGGGCATGGATACCGTGCATCTGGTTCACCGGGTAGTTGTGGTGGCGCCATTTGAAGTCGCTGATAGTGTCTTTGAGCTCCTGCTCAAGCAACTGGTAGTTAAGCCTGGTTTGGGCATCGAGTTTGTCGGTATCGAGGGCCTGGATGCGCGCTAAATCCTTTTTGGTAAATTCCAGCTCTTTATAGGCGTTTTCTTCGGATAAATCATGCCATTTATCATAATTGGTTTTTAAGCCGATGTAAGTTTGATACAAGGGGTTGCGGTTGACCTCTTCCATAAAGATAGCATCGAATAGTTTGTTGGCTTTTTCCGACTCGCTGAGTTTTTCCGCCATGTTTTGTGTGTTTTGAGCGACACTTTCTGCGGCAGTTGACTGGCTGGTGCTGTCAACTGAGCAGCCGCTGAGTATGCCCGCAGAGAGTGCTAAGGAGAGCAAAGATTTGTTAAAAGACATGATATTCCCCGGTAAAATTTTTCATTGTTATTTTAGTCTTAATTATCTAACCCAGTGTGCCTTGAATTGGCAGGCTTTTTCAATATTATCAGGGCTGCAGAAGGGGGATTTTAGAGGAAAAGGTGTTTCTTAATGTTTCAGGGGCAATGAAAGCGGGAGAGCTGTTTGCGTTAGCTGTTAATGTGCCGGCCATTAGCTGTGCTCAGGCTGGGCTGATGGCGGCATATGACTTGTCGGCGCCGGGTTAAAACCGGCGCTTAATTTTTGCTATGGTTAAAAGCTATAACTGACCCGGCCGTAGATAAAGCGGCCGTCGATACCATAAGCAGAGAAGCCCGAATAAGGGAATATCTGGTTAAAGGTAGTGCTGCCGATATTGCTGACGGTATCCTGCGGATATTGGTCAAACAGGTTGTTGGCCCCGACCGCCAGTTGCAAGTCATCGGTGAGCTGATAACTGACATCCAGATCCGTGATCCATTTGGCATCTAAGACCTCATGGTTGTCCGGATCGCTCGAAGCATCGGTAACTTCACCGTAACGGGTGGCGCGCAAGGTGGCGGTTAAGTCATCCATTGTCCAGGTGGCGGCCAGGTTATATTTATCCTTTGGCGTGCCTTTTTCAAAGCGGGCGATTTCCCGGTCGGAAAACAGCACATAATCATCCCCCAGTGAGTTCAACTCTTCGGGGTTCGCTTTAAGGTGAGTGACTTCGGTGTCGTTGAAGTTCAACGCGGCGCTTAAGGCTAATACACCATAGTTATTCAGGTCAAGATCATAGGTGGCGACTATATCTATGCCTTTAGTGGTGGTGTCTATGGCATTGGTAAAGAAGCGGGCGCGCTGGGTGTTGAGCTCACCGGCGGCGACTAAAATGGCTTCGACGGCATCACCGCTGAGGTTTTCCGATAAGACGATGCGGTCATCAATGGTGATGCGGTAGGCATCTACGGTTAAGTTGAAGTTGTCCAGCTGATAGACAAAACCTAAAGTGGCATTGACCGACTCTTCCGCTTCTAACTGCTCAGCGCCCAGTGCCCGGGCTGCACTATGGTCAACCGGGAAAATACCGACTTCATTGGGTACACCGTTTTCAAAAACCGTGGCGACAGATGTATAGCTGGTCTGGGCTAATGACGGGGCTTTAAAACCTGTGCTGATCGCGCCGCGAAATGCCAGGGCATCGCTGACTTCATAGCGGGCGGCGATCTTATGGTTAAAGGATGAACCAAAATCGCTGTAGTCTTCATAGCGGGCGGCGTAGGAAGTATTGAGGTGATCGGAGAGATCGGTATCGAACTCGACAAACAGGGCGACATTATGGCGGCTGCGGTCCACTTCACTCTCTGGCGCGAATCCGGCCAGTACCTGGGCGCCCCCCGGGCCGACCGGATCGCCGTTTTCATCTAACACGGTAATATAAGAGGCTTCTTCACCGGCTTTTATCTGGTAGTTTTCATGACGGTATTCCGCCCCCAGGGCAACAAAAACATCGTTGGGCAGGCCAAAGTCAAAGCTGTTGTTGGCGCTGAAATTAACCAGGGTTTGCTCGTAAACCAGGCTGCCGTTATCAAATTCTGTCGGGCTATCGCTGCCCATGGAGGTATTAAGGCTGTTTTCGACACCGAAACTAAAATCATTCTTGCCGTAATTGCTGCTCAAATCCCAGTCCCAGTCATTGTATTCTCCGCGTACCCCCAGTGCCAGGGAGTGATCTTTCACCTCAGTGGCGATATGGGGCAGGAAACCGTCGGGGTAGATTTCAGTTACGTTGCGGCTGTCGTTGGCGCGTCGGTAAAAACCGCCGGAGAGGCCGTCGCGTTTGCCATACGAGCCGAAAGAATAGAGTTCGGTTTGTTCGCTGAGATACCAGCCAAAGTTATAGAACAGCGCCAGATCGTCAATGTCTGCCTTACCGAATTTGTGGTTGTAACGGTCAAAAGTGAATTCACGCGGATCCAGCTGGTCATTTTCATCCCGGGCATATTGTTCGCGCGGATCAAAACCTGAGCGATCTGTGCCCTGGCGGTTGCGGGTTTCAAAGGCTAAATGGATAAAGCCCTCATTGCCTAAACTGGTGCCCCAGTCGCCGGCAAGGGTGGTAATGCCGCCGTCACTGCGGCTGCGCTCGCCATCTGTGACAGGATCGAGAATGGTTCTTCCGTCTTCATCAAGTGTGGTGCCCATGCCGGTTAATTTCAACGAACCGGCCATTTCGGTTTCATACTGGCCGTAGGTGGCGCTGATGCTGCCGCCTTCCTGGTCTTTTAAAATAATATTGATCACCCCGGCGATAGCGTCTGAGCCATATTGCGCCGCGGCGCCGTCACGCAGGATTTCTATGCTTTTAATTGCCGAGGTCGGGATGGTATTTAAATCCACCGCGGTAGAGCCGCGGCCGACGGTGCCGTTTAAATTAAGCAGTGCCGAGCTGTGGCGGCGTTTGCCGTTAACCAGTACCAGGGTATGATCCGGTGCCAGGCCGCGAAGTACGGCGGGGCGGGCATGGTCGGTGCCGTCGGCGACGGCGGCATGGGGGTAGTTAAAGCTGGGGATCAGGGAACTTAATACCTGGCTGACTTCCAGTTGGCCTGTGGTGGCCATGTCTTCAACATTGATGACATCAATCGGTACCGTGCTTTCAGAAATGGTACGGTCATTACGACGGGTACCGGTGACGATAATGCGTTCGACATCTGCTTCTGCCTGCTCCTGTGCGGCCAGGGCCGAAGTGCTGGTGAAAGCGCCGGCTGCCAAAACTAAGGCAAGGGAGCTGATGGCGGCGTAGCTGGCAGTAGTTGCCTGGTTACCGCCGGCTATGGCCTGGGCCAGACTGTTTTTCTTTTTATAAAACATGTTATTTCCCGGGTGATTTATGAGAGAAAGCTAGAATTATCATAGGATAACGGAAACGTGCAAGCACGTTGGAGGCATATTTCAGCCAGATGTGGAGCTGGCTTTTGCAAAAGCTCAGCAGTGGTACGGCTATTTGTGACTGATTTTTATGTTTGCTGTTGATTTTTAAGCTTAAATTTTCAGACTGTTACCGGTTGAACCTGGTTGCTATGGTCAGGCGTGTTTTTTGTTACGATATGTTTCGTATTGTGTGTTCTATAGTTAATGACGAGCAAATGAGAAACTTTACTCAGGGAGGTGAAGTTTTATCCGGATCAGTCCATCGGCATGCAGGGCTTGATTTTATTCGTTTTAGCTGAATTTTCCCCGTGAATTATTTGCTGAGATAACAATTTTTATCTTGTCAATCAACAGCTAATTTGAATATCATGCGTTAACTGGTCGGACGTTTAAGCAGGCAGACAGTATTATGATCCTCAAAGTGGCCCATAAAGTAATACTTGGTTTTACCTTTATTTTAATTTCTTTGTTAGTTTCCAGCATCAGCTCGATTGGCATGCTAACCGAAATCGGTGACTCCACCCACCAGGTGGATGAGGTTGCGATCCCGGTTTTAGGGCATAGCAATGCCATGCAAATCCAGTTATTAAAACAGGCCAAGTTATCGGCATTAATCGCCACTACCTCCACCACTTTAGAATTAGATCAACTCAAGGCCCGCTTCGAATCACAGGGCAGACAGCTTGCAGAGCAGTACAAACCTTTAACCGGGATGTTATCTGAGGCTAAAAATAAAAAGTTCTTACGGGATTTTAATACTTATTACCAAAGTTATACCGATTCGGTTGCCAAGATGTTTGCCGCCCGTGAAGGAGAGCTTAAGCTCACGATGGATTTGATGAACCAGCAAAGGGTTTTGGATAACCATTTAAATGAAGCCAGTGCCTTGCTGGTGGATTTATCTTATCTGGAAGACGAGGAAAAACAGCAACAGATCGACAGAATTATCGGCGCCGCAGGACAAACGGAAGGTTATACCATCAACCTTACCGAAGCGACCAAGCTTATTATCTCACTGGAAAATGCCGAAGAAGTCACCGAGGCAGAAGAAACCATACAGATTGCGATCGGCAATATAACCCAACAACTGGTTTTTTTGGTTCGTCTTGGCGAAGAATATGATACCGGCGGCTTAATCGAACAGTTTGTCGAGGAGTTCAACAGCTCGAAAGAGAAGCTGGCCGGCGAAAATAACCTGTTTGAACTCAAAGTTCGCCAGCTGGAGCAAATTGCCTTACTTAACCAGGCCCTGCTGCAATCGGAGCAGGAAATCGAGCAGGCGGTCAAGGCGATAGATGAGCTGTTAGCGTCGGTGGATAAAAACCTGAGTCAGTTGCAGCTGGCGGTGTTTGATAATGTCGAGACCGGGCAAAACATCACCCTGTGGATTTTGGTGTTATTGCTTGTGATCGGGGTAGCGATTGCTTTTGCTACGGTGCGCGCCATGATAGGTCCGCTGCGGGGTATTAACCGGGTGCTGTCTTATATTGCCCAGGGGGATTTATCGCGGCAACTTAAGGTACGTTCCGATGATGAATTTGGCGAGTTATCAAAAAATGTTAATCGTGTGGTGGCGGATCTGCGCAAATTGATTGCCGATATCGGTGATAATACCCGGGTCTTAAATACCGCGGCCGAGCAAAGCAGCAAAGAAGTGGAAGATGTTACCCAGAGCTTGCTCAGACAGAAGGAGACTGTGGTGGAAGTCACCTCGGTAACCGATGAGCTGGGGTTAAGCGCCGATGATATCCTGGCAAAAGCCAATAACGCCGAGCAGAAAATGGACAGCGCCCTGCAGCAAAGCGATGAACTTAAAGGCATAGCCAATACCACCAATGAGCATATGGGCACTTTGGTCAATACCCTGGACTTGACCTCGGAGGTTATGCTGGTGCTGCAGCAGGAGTCCACCAATATCAGCAGCATACTGGAGACCATTCGCAGTATTTCCGATCAAACCAATTTACTGGCATTAAATGCCGCAATAGAAGCGGCGCGCGCCGGAGAAGCCGGACGGGGATTTGCCGTGGTTGCCGATGAGGTACGTATGCTGGCCAGCCGCACCCAGGAGTCGGCGGGAGAAATTGATACCATGATCCAGTCGCTGCAAAAGAAAACCGCCAGCGCGGTGGCGGATATTGCCAATGGTAAGGATGAAGCCAACAAGTGCCAGCAGCATACCGACCAGTTGCTTAATACTTTGGTGATGATCACCGAAGCCATCGCCGAAATGCACAGCATGAGCAGCGAAATTGCCCAGTCGGCGACCCTGCAAAACGATCTCAGCAATAATATTAACAGCAGCATCGGTGATGTGGTGGAATACAGCCAGCAAAGCAGCGATAAATCTTCCTCAACCCAGGATTATATCAAGCAGGTGGCGGATCTGGCCGAGAAACTCGATGCCTCGGTGGATGCCTTTAAAGTGTAATAACTTTGCTATTCGCCGGTTGCCCCTTTATACTAGCCGCCGCAAAAATAATGAGGTTTTTTCCATGAAAGTATGTGGTGTTGAATTAAAAGGTAATGATGCAATTGTTTGTATTATGTCATTACAAAACGGGTTATTTGATATTCCGAAAGTCAGGGTGCAAAAGGTCAGTATCGAAGATGCCGCCGATGCCGAGCAAGTGAAAAAATTTCAGTTTACTTTTGCTAAATTAATGGCGGATTATCATGTCGACAAGGTGGTGATCAAAGGCCGCGCCCTCAAAGGAAAGTTTGCCGGTGGTCCTGTGGGCTTTAAACTTGAAGCGGCCATCCAGTTAATTGATGAGCTTGAGGTGGAAATTCTTTCCGGCAGCTTTATCAAGACAGCGTTGCAAAAAAGCCAGATAGATATCGATTTTCGCGATACCGGTTTAAGAAACTACCAGGAAACGGCCTTTTCAGCGGTGTTTGCTTATATGCTGGGCCAGGTTTAATACTAGGTTAAAGACACTTATTTCGGTCATTGAATATTTCAGCATAAATTGACACTAATAAAAAAGCCCTGTTAAACAGGGCTTTTTTGTACATGGAAGTTTTTGCCCTGCGCTTTCCTTTATATAAGCAGGAAGAATAAGAGCAGGGCTGTTTTTAGTCGTTAACCAGTAATTACTTACCGGTTAAACCGCGACGTTCCAGCAACGGCTCAACTTTAGGATCTTGTCCGCGGAAGCGGCGATACATCATGGCCGGATCTTCCTTACCCCCGGTTTCCAGTACATGTTTGCGGTACAGTTCAGCGGTAGTATGGTCGAAGATACCGTTTTCCTTAAAGGCTAACCAGGTATCGGCATCATAGGTATTTGACCACAGGTAGCCGTAATAACCGGATGAATAGCCGCCGGCGAAGATATGAGAGAAATAACCGGTGCGGTAACGCGGCGCTATGGTATCGATCAGGCCGATTTTGCTGATGATATCTTTTTCAAACTTGGCGGCGTCCTGCAACTCGGCGGTTTCCAGGGTGTGCCAGTTCATATCCAGCAGGGCAGCGGCTAAGTATTCAGTGGTGGCAAAGCCCTGGTTAAATTTACCTGCGGCCTGGATTTTCTCTACCAGCTCCATAGGAATAACTTCACCGGTTTGGTAGTGACGGGCAAAGTTTGACAGGACTTCAGGCTCTGTCATCCAGTTTTCCATGACCTGGGAAGGATATTCAACATAATCACGCGGCAGGGCGGTACCGGTTTGCGAGCGGTAATAACCGTCAGAAAGCAGTCCCTGGATCGCATGGCCAAATTCGTGGAACAGGGTAGATGCCTGGTCAAAGGTCAGCAGGGTCGGGTTATCGCCTACCGGGCGCGGGTAATTTAACACGTTATAGATGATTGGCGTCACATCTTCGCCATACATGCGGTATTGCTTGCGGAAGCTGCTCATCCAGGCACCGCCGCGCTTGCTTTCACGGACAAAGTGATCTGTCATAAAAATGCCGACATAGCTGCCGTCTTTATCGTAGACTTCAAAGGTGCGGACATCTTCATGGTATTTAGGCAGGTCACTTCTTTCTTTAAAGGTAACGCCCCAAAGTTTCTCGGCGGTAAAGAATACCCCTTTTAAGGTGGACTCGAGCGAGAAATAAGGCTTAGTTGCTGCGGCGTCCAGATCGTAGCGTGCTTTACGGATCTTCTCGGCATAATACCACCAGTCCCAGGCGGCCAGCTCGAAATTACCGCCTTCGGCATCGATCATTTTTTGCATATCGGCCGCTTCCAGCTTCGCCTGCTTTAATGCGGCGGGCCAGACCTTATCCAGCAGCTTGAAAACATTTTCCGGTGTTTTCGCGGTAGCATTGTCTAACACGAAATTTGCATGGGTTTTATAACCGAGCAATTTGGCTTTTTGATATCTGAGGCTGGCAAGCTCGGAGGCGATTTTTTTATTATCGTATTCATCATCGTTATTGCCGCGCTCGGTATAACCTTTGTAGATGGTTTCCCGTAATTTACGGTTGGTTGAATAGGTTAAAAACGGGTTCTTACTGGGTCTGTGGGTGGTAAATACCCATTTGCCGTCATGGCCTCTTTCTGTCGCGGTAACGGCGGCGGCAGCGATGATATCTTCCGGCAAGCCGTCCAGGTCGGCCTTGTTATCGATAACCATTTCAAAGCTGTTGGTTTCGTGCAGCAGGTTTTCGCCAAATTTTAGCGATAGTTTGCTGAGTTTTTCATTTAACTGACGCAGGGTATTTTTATCTGCTTCATTTAAGTTGGCACCGCCGCGGATAAAGCCTTTATAGGTGGTTTCCAATAAGGTTTTTTGATCGGCTCTGAGGTTTAACTGATCTTTTTGCTGATAAACGGCTTTAACCCGCTGAAAAAGCGCCGGATTAAGGCTGATATCATCGCCTAGAGCCGATAATTTCGGGGAGATTTCCTTGTTGATGGCGCGCATTTCAGCATCGGACATAGAGCCGGTTAAGCCGTAAAAGACATTGCTGACCGTGTTTAAAAAGTCACCGGCTTTTTCCATGGCTTCTACTGTGTTTTCGAAGGTCGGGGCAGCGCTGTTATTGGCGATGGCATTGATTTCATTGCGGCTGAGGGTAATGCCGTGCTCAAAAGCCGGTAAATAATGGCTTTTCTTGATTTTTTCAAAAGGAGGGATGCCGTAGGGTGTAGTAAAGTCACTGAAAAACGGATTGTCCATATTGATATTTTGCTCTGCTGCAAGTGGAGCCTGCACCTGACTGGCGTTGTCTGACTGACAGCCGGCAAGTGCGATAGCCAGGGCTATCGGCGCTAAAACACGAGTTTTCATTAAAATTCCCCGAAATATTATTGTCTTATAAATAACTTAAAATACTTTTTACCTTGTTCACACATAGTTAACAAGACTTGCTTAGGCCCGATTCTATGCCAGTCGCGGCCAAGGTACAAGTAAGCAAAGGGCGGATGCGTTGAAATGCACGCCAGACAAGGTGAAATAAATAAAAGCGCAATATCCGGCGCTGTTATGGAATTGTTTGTTTTAGTGGTAAAAAAATAATCAGCTGCACTTTATGCTTTTCAAATTATGGATAACATGATTTAATCTAGTTAAACAACAAGTCAGACCACTTACCAGTTGGTCGGCACAAAACGTTAAAAGTTAATGGTTGGAGAGATTAAATGCCTGAATATAAAGCGCCTATCCGTGATATTAAGTTTGTTATGCAGGAGTTGTTAGACTGCGAAACCCATTACCAGAATTTAGGCTACCAGGATGCCAGCATTGAAATGATCGATGCTATCCTGGCTGAAGCCAGTAAGTTTACCGAACAGGTGATTGCACCGCTCAACCAAATCGGCGATGAGCAAGGCTGTACCTGGAAAGACGGTGCGGTGACCACGCCGGATGGTTTTAAAGATGCCTATCAGCAGTATGTCGATGGCGGTTGGCCGACTCTGTCTCAGGCAGAAGAGTTCGGCGGTCAGGGGTTGCCCCATTCCCTCAATACCACTATCGGTGAGTTGCTTTCCTCCGCCAACCACAGTTTTGCCATGTACCCGGGGTTAAGCCACGGCGCGCTGGCAACTCTTGAGGCCCACGGCACCGACGAGCAGAAACAAACTTTTATGCCAAACCTGGTAGAAGGACGCTGGACCGGCACCATGTGTTTGACCGAACCTCATTGTGGTACCGACCTGGGCATGTTGCGCACTAAGGCGGAGCCGAATGAGGATGGCAGCTATTCCTTAACCGGTACCAAAATCTTTATTTCTGCCGGCGAGCATGACTTGTCTGAAAATATTATCCATATCGTGATTGCCAGACTGCCCGGCGCCCCTGAAGGCAGCAAAGGTATTTCTTTGTTTGTCGTGCCTAAGCTGGCGATCAATGAAGACGGCAGTGTCGGCGAGAATAACGGAGTCAGCTGTGGTTCTATCGAGCATAAGATGGGGATTAACGCCAATGCCACTTGTGTGATTAACTTCGACGGTGCCAAAGGTTATTTGATCGGTGCCCCGAACCGCGGATTGCACTGCATGTTTACCTTTATGAATGCCGCCCGTTTAGGGGTCGCTAATGAAGGTGTCGCCGCGGCGGAAGCTTCTTTCCAGGGCGCTTTGGCTTATGCCAAAGACAGGTTACAGATGCGCTCCCTTTCTGGCGTGAAAAACCCTGACGGTCCGGCGGATGCCATTATTGTCCATCCGGATGTGCGCCGTATGTTATTGACGCAAAAATCCATTGCCGAAGGCGGACGGGCGTTAAACGGTTATTTATCTCAGCTGGTGGATATTTGCCATGCGGAAAAAGATCCTGAAGTCAGGGCGGTAGCCGAGTCAAAATTGGCGCTGTTAACCCCGATTGCTAAAGCCTTTTTAACGGAAACCGGCCTGGAGTGTACCAGTCACGGCGTACAAGTCTTTGGTGGCCATGGCTTCATCAAGGAATGGGGTATGGAGCAGCTGATGCGCGATACCAAGATCAGCTGTTTGTATGAAGGTACTACCGGGGTACAGGCGTTAGACTTATTGGCGCGCAAAGTATTAGGCACCCAGGGGGAGATCCTGAAACCTTTTGCTCAGGACATCACTGAATTTTGCCAGCGAAATGCTGCTGACGCCGATATGGCAGAGTTTATCAAGCCTGTTATGGCTTACGCCGCCCAGTTGCAGGAAATTACCGGGGCTGTCGGTAAGAAAGCCATGGCCAATGCCGATGAGATCGGCGCGGCATCGGTGGATTATTTGATGTTTTCAGGATATTTCACCCTGGCTTATTTCTGGGGGCAAATGGCGGAAAAAGCCCTGGAAAAACTTAAAGCAAGCGATGATGACAAGGATTTCTACCAGGCGAAGATTAAAACCGCCCGCTTCTATTTCCAACGCATCCTACCGCGTGCACAGGGACACGCCAGCTGCCTGGCCAACGGTGCCGACAGCATGATGGCATTAACTGAAGATGAATTTGCTTTTTAATTTTCGTTAATAATATCGGATGGTTGAAGAAGGGAAGCAGTTGCTTCCCTTTTTTATGCTTGCAGGATAGAGGGTTGGGGTTATTGCCTGACAGTAGCGGAGGATTAGTTTTTAATGATTTCCTCAACCGCCAGTTCAAGCTTGGGATTGGTAATATCTGAGCTGCTGCTGCGATAAATAACTTCCCCCGAGCGCTTGATAAAAAAGGTTGTCGGTGTGCCCCTTACCCCATATAAGCTGGCGACCGCCTCGCCCCGTACCGCGGTGATAAAGTCATATCCCCGGGCATAAATCTCATCTTGTGGCCTGGCACCTTCATCCTCGTTAAAGCTGATAGCAAGGATTTCTATGCCGCTTGTCTGGTATTTCTTTTGCAGTTCGTTCAATTTAGGTTGCAACCTTTTACAATAAGGGCACCAGGTGGCCCAAAAGTGCAGGATAACCGGCTTGTTTTTATATTGTTCAAGGGAGATGGTTTTTCCGTCCTGGGTGGTTAATTGCCATGACGGGGCAAGTTCGCCAGCCTGGACAAAAGTTGCCATGGACAAGGCGAAAATAAGGAAAAGTAGGTTTTTGATCATCTTATGGTTCGGGCTCTGGTTGATTCGTACCCAGATTGACCCGGACCGGGAAAGATAACTTTCACTATTATTCATACCGCCTGCAGTTATTTTTAAGCCAGACAATGATTACGAATAATTATCGAGTATCATATCTGCCGCTTTTGCCGCTATCATCATGGTTGGCGCATTGGTATTGCCGCTGATAATGGTAGGCATAATTGAGGCATCAACAACCCTTAGTCCTTGTAAACCATGGACTCTTAACGAGGCGTCGACTACAGCCAGCTCGTCCTGGCCCATTTTACAGGTACCCACGGGGTGGTATATGGTATTGGCTTTTTGTTGCAAAAAAGTCTTGATATCGTCATCACTTTGGCAGTGGCTGCCGGGAATAAGTTCCTGGCCGTTATTGTCGCTTAAGGGAGGCTGGTCAAGCACTTCGCGGGCAATTTTTACCGCAGCCGTCATTTTCTCGAGATCGTATTTGTTATCGAGCATTTTCAGTTCAATCCTGGGGTGCAGGTAAGCCTTGTTGCCGAATAAACCGACCTTGCCGCGGCTTTTTGGCCTTAACAGGCATACATGCAGGGCAATGCCATAGTTAAAGAGCATCTTGCTGTTGCGGCCGTGATCGTCCATGGCCCCGGGGATAAAATGAAACTGCAGGTCGGGACGGGAGATATTGGGGTGGGATTTGATAAAACCGCCGGATTCACACACCGAAGAAGTCAATAAACCGCTGCGCTTGGTGATAAATTTCCAGCTTTCCTTGATGGCCCACAAGATGGCTCCGGGCCTGAAAGAGAGCAAGTCATAGCGGTTGTGGCGGTTGACCACCAGGACATCGACATGATCTTGCAGGTTTTGTCCGACCCCTTCAAGGGCATGTTTGACTTCGATGTTATGCTGTTTTAGCTCATTTTCGGGCCCTATGCCGGATAACATCAACAGTTGCGGCGAGTTAAAGGCTCCGGCGCTTAAAATGACTTCTTTTGTTGCTCTGAGCTGGTAGCGCCTGCCCTTGGATAAATAGCTGATCCCGGTTACCTGTTTGCCCGATAACTGCAGTTTTTCTACCTGGACATTGGTTAAGACCGTCAGGTTTTTCCGCTTCAGGTGCGGGGTGAGGAAGGCGGTGGCGGCGCTGCAGCGGTAGCCGTTTTTTTGCGTGACCTGGTAATAACCTATGCCTTCCTGGCTTGGGCCGTTAAAGTCGGGGTTGAGGGGAAATCCTGCCTGCTGCGCCGCCAGGATAAAATCATCGTTGACCGGCAGTTTTGAACGTGAATCGGCAACATTGAGCGGCCCGCCGGTGCCGTGATAGTCGTCCTGGCCCCGCTCCTGATGCTGCATGGCTTTAAAATACGGCAGCACATCATCATATCCCCAGCCGCTGTTACCCAGTTCGGCCCAGTGATCGTAATCTTGCTTTTGTCCCCGGATATATAACATGGCGTTGATGGAACTGCTGCCGCCGAGGGTCTTGCCCCTGGGGTTAAAGACCCGGCGCCGGTTTAAGCTGGCTTCGCGGTCGGATTTGTATTGCCAGTTCAGGGAATGATTGGTCATCAGGCCAATAACGCCTATGGGCAGGTGGATACTCCAGTGGTTGTCTTTCGGGCCGGCTTCGAGCACACAAACCTTGTATTTGCCGCAGGCGGATAACCGCTCGGCTAAAACGCATCCGGCAGATCCTGCGCCGACTATGATGAAATCATATGTTTTCACTGTTAATCCCTGAACTGTAGGTGAGGACTATTGGTTACTTTATAAACAATGAACAGTTAAAATCAATGGCTTATTGGCGATATCAGCAAATATTTTTATCCGGCGGGAAAATGTCGAGAGGGCAGGGGGATAGAAAGTCAGCCACCACTAAGGCTTGTAGTGGCTGTTACTAAGGGTTGCTTAGTTTAGCTTAAAGGCCAAGTACTTGTTTTCCTTGGTTGAAAACAATATCAACCGGGATGCTGGCAGCTTCTAAACGGGCCAGATCGCCCGCCAGCACAGGGTTAATAATACCTTGCTCTTTTACCAGCTTATCTACGCCCTGATAATCGCCGTCACCCTGTATGGTGAGGATCAGCTCAGATAAGGAATTGATCGCCGCGGTCATTTTCTCCATATTGACCCGGTATAAACCCTGCTCGTTGCGGTCAAAAGCCCCTTGCTCTTTAAAGTAATTAAAGCGCACCATATTCGCTTTACCGTGGGCGGAGCTGGCGCCAAATCTAACCGAGCGGAAGATGCCCGCCAGGAAGGTGGTGTAGTACTCTTCCAGGGTACCTTCGGTGATCGCCCCATTTTCTAGCAGTTGTCTGACCATATAAAGGCCGAGGATATCGGCTTTGCCTTCTTCTAATGCCGAGGCATGTTCTTTCAGGGCCTGGCGAACCGTACCTTTATCATTAAGGGTATTTTTAATGCCCAGGCCATGGGCAACCTCGTGGAACATGGTATTGGCGAAGAAAGCGGTAAAGGTTACATTGCTGCGTTGTTCGGGTACTATCAGGGTTTCGGCGATAGGGCCCATAATCGCGTCAAATTTGGCGCGCATGGCATTTTTTAACTGCAGGCGTCGGGTGCCTTTCTCCAGCTGCACCTGCTCGTCATTGGGCAGGTTAATGGCGATGGTTTTACCACCGGCATTTGAGTGTCCGGCATAATAAATGACATCATAGGCGTTAAGATCGGCATCCGAGCCCGGCATTTCCTGCTTGTATTTTTTCGAAACAGGTAAACCTTTTTGCAGCGCCGGCAGGTGTGAGGCGAACTTGGCCAGCTTCTCACTCCAGCTTTGATCTTTGATCAAGACATAGGACTCAAAAGCGGCGCGGTAACCGTACATCTGATCTTCATAGGTTTCGATTGGCCCTATCACGACATCGATAGGGTTATTTTTCATATCCATCCAGGCAAAATCGGATGGCTGGTAGTTATCGCTGCGCAGTGCCTCGGCCCTCATACGCAGGTAATTGGCAAATTCTTTATCTTCGGCCAGGGTGGCCGCTTCTTCTAAAATAGCGCCGGCGCGGTTGAGTTCATCGGCATAGGCCTCGGAGTAGCTGATGGCGGTGAGTTGGCCCTTGCTATCACGGCGGATCAAAGAGTACAGGCCTTTTTCGTCCTTTAAACCGGCACTTTCCAGTTCGCTCTTGCTGATATCCTGAGGATAAAATTGTGCGCCCAGGGCTTTTTCCGCGGTATTGGCCATAAAAGGTTTGTCGCCGTTGAGACGATCCCAGGGGCCATAATTGATTTGTGCAAAGCGGCGGGTTTTTTCATCTTCGATGCCGGCAAGGAATGCTTCCTTGTCTTGCCCGTAAGCCTGCTGCCAGAAAAGCCCGTCCATGATTTTAGACGCATCAATCAGCAGAGACAGCATCTTCTTCTGGTTGGCAGATAAGTGGCTGAGATCGGCTTTGAGGGTAACGGTTTTGTAGATATCCAGTTTATTCTGATATTCGGGTAATAAGCTGGCACTTTTTTGTTGTTGTGGGGTGATGTTGTCACTACAGGCGCTTAAAAGGCCTACCGCGGCAACAACCACCGCCGCAACTTTTGAAAATTTCATTTGAATCATCCTGTTAAAAATACCCGGTAGAGACTAGAAAAAAACCGGGGCCAGTGCAAGCCTATCGTGGAGAAAGAGGAATTTTAGGCATAAAAAAACCGGCAGAAGCCGGTTTTTTAAATGGTTTCATAAAAACATTAAAGCGCTTTGATAGCTGCGTTAAGACGACTTTTGCTACGTGCCGCTTTGTTTTTGTGAATAAGACCTTTGCTTGCGTAACGATCAAGGATCGGAGTAGCAGCAGCAAATTCTTTTGTTGCCGTTTCTTTGTCACCGGCTTCGATTGCAGCGATTACTTTTTTAACTAAAGTGCGCATCATAGAGCGACGACTTGCATTGTGTTGACGGCGCTTTTCTGATTGTACCGCGCGTTTCTTAGCGGACTTTGAGTTAGCCAAGGTGAACTCCTAAAATATGAATAAATATAGCCTAAATTTAAGGCGGAGAAATATGCCTTTTTTTTGGTGTTTTGTCAAATCTTTTCACGTATAAAATTACATAAGTCATTTAGCCGCCACTTTCTGTTGACTCGGCAGAAGGGCGTAGCATAATGCATGTTTTTCTAGCCGGCCTTTGACAGTTTCCCATTTTAGCAGAGATAAGGCGGCGATGTTAACCGCAGTTTCTGTTTTGCAGGCAAGTTACCAGGCATTTTCATCATATTTCGCGCTAACTAACCGGCGTTAAATGATTTATTTATAGAATAATAAGATAGGATGAGTTTTGAGTAAAAAATTGATCAAATCCGGACTTATTGTCAGTTTTATGACCTTAATTTCCCGGATATTGGGTTTAGTGCGCGATGTGGTCACGGCGAATATCATGGGCACGGGCGCCAGTGCCGATGTTTTTTTCTTTGCCAATAAAATTCCTAATTTTTTACGCCGTTTATTTGCCGAAGGGGCTTTTGCCCAGGCATTTGTGCCGGTACTGAGCGAATATCAGGCAAAAGATGAACAAGCGGGCACGAACGAAACCCGTAAACTCATTGCCCAGGTCTCGGGGACTTTGGGAGTTTTGGTGACCCTGGTCACCTTGGTTGGGGTAATTGCTTCTCCCCTGGTGGTGATCCTCTTTATGCCCGGCTGGTTCAGTGAATGGCTCAGCGGCGGTGCTGATGCCGGTAAGTTTGATTTGGCCGCTGTTTTATTAAAGATCACTTTTCCCTATTTGTGGTTTGTCAGCCTGACCGCCCTTGCCGGCGCGGTGCTCAATACCCTGGGGAAATTTGCGGTATCCGCCTTTACCCCTGTCCTGCTCAATGTCTGTATCATCACCATGACGATTTTTCTTAGCCCGCATGTGGAGAATGCTGCTTATGCCCTGGCCTGGGGGGTCTTTGCCGGCGGCTTGGTGCAGTTTCTTTTCCAGTTGCCGTTTTTGTACAAGGCCGGGGTTTTGGTAAGACCACAATGGGCCTGGCACTCAACAGGGGTGACTAAAATTCGTAAACTGATCGTGCCGGCTTTGTTCGGGGTTTCTGTGACCCAGATTAATTTGTTGCTTGATACCGTTATTGCCAGCTTTTTAATCACAGGTTCGGTCAGTTGGCTCTATTATGCCGATCGTTTGCTGGAATTTCCGTTGGGCTTATTTGGTATTGGTATCGCCACCGTGATCTTACCCAGCTTATCCGGCTTGCATGCGCGCAAAAACCATGGGGAGTTTAGCGATACTCTGGACTGGTCGATTAAGGTGGTCAGCCTGTTTGGCTGGCCGGCCCTGGCGGGGCTGATGGTGCTGGCGCAACCTATTATCATGATCCTGTTTATGCGCGGGGAGTTTACCCAGGTGGATGTTGAGCAGGTTTCCTTTGCCCTGTTTGCTTATTTGTCGGGTTTGCTCAGCTTTATGTATATCAAGGTGCTGGCCCCCGGGTATTACGCCCGTCAGGATACCAAAACGCCGGTGAAAATCGGCATTATTGCCATGGTGGCCAATATGGCCTTTAACCTGACGCTGGCGCCTTTTTTAGGTTATGTCGGTTTGGCACTGGCCACCACGTTATCGGCGACCCTTAATGCCTTTTTGCTCTATCAGGGATTAAAACGCCAGTCGGTATACCGTTTATCTGTCAGGTCAGGCTTTTTTGTCTTGCGCCTGATGCTGGCAGCCGGTGTGATGGCTGGTGTGGTTTATTATTTATCTCCGGGTTTTGATGCCTGGCTGGCGATGGACTTTTATCAGCAAGTATTAAAACTGCTGTTTTGTATCCTTGCCGGCATGGCCAGTTATTTTATCGCGATTGTTGTTTTTGGCGTACGCTTTAAAGATTTTAAGGTACAGGCTCTGGCGAAATCGTCACCTGGTTGTGAATAAATGCATTAAATGACGTTCATATGCTGATTCTTGTTGCCGACTAATATATAATTCGTCGGTTTTTTATTCTTCTTATACTTTCGGGTATATAACAGGGCTTAAGGTTTCACGGCTAGATGCAGTTAGTTCGGGGGTTACACAATATTCAGCCAGAAGATCATGGTTGCGTATTGACGATAGGTAATTTTGATGGTGTCCACTTGGGGCACCGGCGGGTGATCTGTGCGCTGGTGGAAAAAGCCAGGGCGCTAAATTGTGCATCGGCGGTAATGGTGTTTGAACCCCAGCCGAGAGAGCTTTTCGCGCCACAAACAGCACCGGCCAGGCTCAGCCGTTTAATCGATAAATACCTGTTATTGCAAGAGCTCGGTGTAGAACGTTTGATTTGTGTGAATTTTAACCACAAATTTGCCAGCCTGAGCGCGGAAGATTTTATAGAGCAGTTACTGGTCAAACGGCTGGGCATAAAGCACCTGATTATCGGCGATGATTTTCATTTTGGTAAAAACCGGGCCGGAAATTTTGACATGTTGTGCGGTGCCGGGCGGGAATTCGGTTTTGGTGTTTCCGATACCGCCAGTTATAAACTGGCCGATTGCCGCATCAGCAGCACTGAAATACGTCAGGCGCTGGAGCGGGATGACTTTGCAGAAGCCCGCCGTATGCTGGGACGCCCTTATTCTATTTTCGGCCGCGTTTTTCACGGCGATAAACGCGGGCGCCAGTTAGGTTATCCGACGGCCAATGTCTTGCTTAAACGCCGGGTTTCTCCTGTGTGCGGTGTTTACGTGGTGCAGGTAAAAACGGCTTTTGGCGTTTATTACGGTGTTGCCAATATTGGCTCAAGGCCGACGGTTTCCGGTATAAGACAGCAACTGGAAGTCCATATTTTTGATTTTAACGCTGATTTGTACGGACAAAGCATAGAAGTGGTGATGTTACATAAACTCAGAAATGAGATGAAGTTTGCTTCCCTGAGTGAATTAACCACGCAAATCAGCAAAGATAGTGCGCAGGCGCGTACTTATTTAAACAATTTAGATACTGAATCGGTTAACGGCTACGTTAACACCCATGATAACGGATAATGATTTAAATGAGCGATTATAAACATACCCTGAATCTGCCAGATACTCCTTTCCCGATGAAAGGCAATATGGCAAACCGCGAACCCCAAATGCTTAAGGACTGGGCAGGAAAAGACCTGTACGGCAAGATCCGCGCCGCTAAAAAGGGAAAGAAATCATTCATTTTGCATGATGGTCCTCCATATGCAAATGGTGATATTCATTTGGGCCATTCAGTAAACAAGATCCTCAAAGATATTATTGTTAAGTCTAAGACCCTTTCCGACTTTAATTCTCCTTTTGTCCCGGGTTGGGATTGTCACGGTCTGCCGATTGAATTAATGGTGGAAAAGAAGGTCGGCAAACCCGGCCATAAGGTGACGCCGGCCCAGTTCAGGGAAAAATGTCGCGAATATGCCATCAAGCAGGTTAACGGCCAGCGGGAAGATTTTAAACGCTTAGGTGTTTTTGCCGATTGGGAAAAGCCTTACCTGACCATGGATTTCAAAACCGAAGCCAATATCATCCGCGCCCTGGGTAAGATTGCCGAAAATGGCCACCTGCAGCAAGGGTTCAAGCCTGTGCACTGGTGTACCGATTGTGGTTCTGCGCTGGCGGAAGCGGAAGTGGAATACAAAGATAAGCAGTCACCTGCCATAGACGTTAAATTTACCCTGGTTGATGAAGGGATTGCCGATAAGTTCTCACATCCTGAAGGTCATGTCGGTGAAGGTGAAATCGGCATAGTGATCTGGACCACCACCCCATGGACTTTACCTGCCAACCGCGCCGTTTCAGTGCACCCCGCAGTGGAGTACACCCTGGTACAGTGTGAAACCGAGCAGGGCAAACAGCGCCTGATCCTGGCATCGGATCTGGTGCAGTCCTGCATGGACAGATTTGGTATCGATAAATACCATGCCTTAGGCTTTTGCCTGGGTAAAGAGCTGGATCGCACCGAGCTGAAACATCCGTTTTATGACTTTAATGTGCCGGTGATTTGCGGTGAGCACGTTACCACAGATTCGGGTACCGGTTGTGTTCATACCGCACCGGGACACGGTGTTGACGATTTTGTGGTCGGTAAGGAATATGACCTTGAAGTGGCCAACCCGGTTGGTGCCAACGGTGTTTATCTTGAAGATACCCCGTTATTCGCCGGGCAGCATGTCTTTAAGGCCAATGACAGCGTCATCGAAGCGTTAAAAGAGCATAATGCCTTATTGCATCATCATGCCTATGAGCATTCTTATCCTCATTGCTGGCGTCATAAAACGCCGATTATTTTCCGTGCCACGCCGCAGTGGTTTATCAGCATGGACAATAAAGCCTTGCGGCAGGCGTCTTTAAATGAAATCGAAAATACCCAGTGGATCCCTGATTGGGGGCAAAGCCGTATCGAATCTATGGTAGAAGGCCGTCCTGACTGGTGTATTTCCCGCCAGCGTACCTGGGGGGTGCCGATTGCCCTGTTTATCCATAAGGATACCGGCGCTTTACACCCGCGCAGCATCGAGTTGATTGAAACTGTGGCGCAAAAGGTGGAACAGTCGGGTATACAGGCCTGGTTTGACTTGGAAGCCAGCGAGCTTATCGGCGATGATGCCGGCGAATATATTAAAGTGCCGGATACTTTAGATGTCTGGTTTGATTCCGGGACCACCCATTATTCCGTGGTTGACGCCCGTGAAGAATTTGACGCGCAGGCGGATTTATACCTGGAAGGCTCAGATCAGCACAGGGGCTGGTTTATGTCTTCTATGATGTCATCGGTTGCCATGACAGGCAAAGCGCCTTACAAGCAGGTATTAACCCACGGCTTTACCGTGGATGTTAACGGTCACAAGATGTCTAAGTCTTTGGGCAATGTGATTACCCCGGCGCAAATCACCAATAAACTCGGTGCGGATATCCTGCGCTTATGGGTGGCATCGGTGAACTATACCCAGGAAATTACCGTTTCCGACGAGATTTTCAAACGCCAGGCGGATGCTTATCGCCGGATCCGTAATACCTCGCGCTTCCTGCTGGCCAATATCAATGGTTTTGATCCTAAGCAGCATTCGGTCGCTTTTGAAGATATGGTAGCACTGGATCGCTGGGTGGTGGATAAAGCGGCTCAGCTGCAAGATGAAATTGTTGCCGCCTACAATGAGTATGAATTTCATCAGGTGGTCCATAAGTTAATGAACTTCTGTACCACTGAGTTGGGTGGGTTCTACCTGGATATCATCAAAGATCGTCAGTATACCGCGAAAGATAACAGTGTTGCCCGTCGTTCTTGTCAGACCGCCATGTACCTGATCGCCGAAGCCATGACCCGCTGGATGGCGCCTGTGTTGTCCTTTACCGCGCAGGAAATCTGGCAGGCACTGCCGCAAGCAGCAGACGGTGAGCGCGATGAGTTCGTCTTCACCGGTGTCTGGTTCGATGGCCTGGCTAAATTGCCCCAGGATGTAGAGCTAAACAATGATTACTGGAACGAGCTGTTACTGGTGCGCAGTGAAGTCAACAAAGCGCTTGAACTGGCCCGTAAAGATAAAATTGTCGGTAAGGCTCTGGAAGCTGAAGTTAAACTTTATGCAACCGCAGACTTAGCCGATAAGATTAAGCTGCTGGGTGAAGAACTGCGCTTTGTTCTTATCACCTCAAAAGCCAGTGTCGAACAGGTTGAAAGTGCGCCGGAAAATGCCGTTGCCACCGAAATCGAAGGTTTATGGCTCAGCGTTACTCCGTCAAACGGCAGCAAGTGTGAGCGTTGCTGGCATTATACTGATGATGTTGGCAGCAATGAGCAGTATAATGATCTTTGTGGCCGCTGTATTACCAACGTCGAAGGCGATGGTGAAGTGCGGGAATTTGCTTAAGGGTCAATGAGTAGTTTTATGAAAGTGAATTTTGCCGATTCAGGCATTCGCTGGATCTGGTTAACATTGGTGTTCCTGGTCATTGACCAGGTCACTAAATACTGGGTAGCCGGCAGCATGGATTTATATCAGTCCATTAAAGTGACGGCGTTTTTTAACATCACTTATGTCCATAACCTGGGGGCTGCTTTTAGTTTTCTTGCCGATCAGGCCGGGTGGCAGCGCTGGTTTTTTGCCGCCATTGCCACGGTTGCCAGTGTGATCTTTGTGATCTGGCTGGCCAAAACCCCAAAAGAAAATAAGTCTTTAAGCATCGCTTTTGCGTTAATGTTAAGCGGCGCCCTGGGCAACTTATTTGATCGGGTATTGCTTGGCTATGTGATTGACTTTTTAGATTTTTATGTCGGAAGTTATCACTGGCCTGCCTTTAATGTCGCTGATTCTGCCATTTTTGTCGGCGCGGCATTAATGGTTTTGGATTCTTTTAAAGGCTCAGACAAAGAAAATGTCGCCGGTAGTATCAATAAGTAATTTTAGTAAAGCGGATAAAATTTAATGGCTCAAGTTGTTGAAAAAGACTCGATTTTAGTGGTGCATATCACCATGAAGCTGGCTGACGGCTCTGCGGCGGACAGCACTAAGGTCAATAACAAACCGGCAAAAATCATCATGGGAGACGAAAGCATCTCTCCTGCCTTTGAAGCCCAGTTATTGGGGCTTGCTGCCGGTGAAAGTAAAGAGTTTACCCTGCAGGCGAAAGATGCCTTTGGTGAAGTGAATCCGGATAATATCCATTATATGGATATCAGTAAGTTCAGCGAAGAGGCCCCGGCGAAAGTAGGCAATATTATTACCTTTACCCAGCCGGGAAATGTGGAATTACCCGGGATGATCCGTGAAGTTTCCGGTTCTTCGGTGACCATAGATTTTAATCACCCGTTAGCCGGACAAGAGGTGACTTTTGTCATTGATCTTGTTGAAATTCAATAGCGAGGTAATTTATGGAAATTATTTTAGCTAATCCACGCGGCTTTTGTGCCGGTGTCGACCGCGCCATCAGTATCGTTGATCGGGCCCTGGACCTGTTTGATGCCCCTATTTATGTGCGCCATGAAGTGGTTCATAACAAGTTTGTCGTGAACGGCCTTAAAGAAAGGGGCGCCATTTTCGTTGATGAACTCAATGAAGTTCCGGACGACAGTACGGTTATTTTCAGCGCCCACGGGGTTTCAAAAGCGGTTCGCAACGAGGCTAAGCGCCGCGGATTGAAAGTTTTTGATGCCACTTGTCCATTGGTGACAAAAGTGCATATGGAAGTTTCCAGGACCAGCCGGAAAAATATCGAGTGTGTGTTAATCGGCCATGCCGGGCATCCGGAAGTCGAAGGCACCATGGGCCAGTATGAAAGCGAGCAGGGAGGGATCTACCTGGTAGAATCCGCTGAAGATGTGCAAAACCTGAAGGTGAAAAATCCGGATGAATTGTATTTCTGCAGCCAGACTACCTTGTCGGTTGATGATACCAGTGATGTTATTGACGCCTTACAGGCAAAGTTTCCGGCAATTAAAGGGCCGCGAAAAGATGATATCTGTTATGCCACTCAAAACCGCCAGGATGCGGTCAGGTCCATTGCCGGACAGGTTGATTTGTTGCTGGTAGTTGGTGCGAAAAACAGCTCTAACTCCAACCGCTTGCGGGAGCTGGCGGATAAAATGGGCACGACATCTTATTTGATTGATACCGCAGATGATATTGATGTCAATTGGCTGTCTTCTGCTGCTAAGGTCGGGGTGACCGCAGGTGCCTCTGCGCCTGATATTCTGGTGCAACAAGTGATAGATGCACTAAAAGGTTATGGTGGCCATGAGGTTATCGAACACCCGGGTCGGGAAGAAAATATCGTATTTGCGGTTCCTGCCGAATTAAGCTAGGCTTACCCCATAAGGGGTAGGCAAAAATTTATACAATTCAACTTTTTTCCAGAAAAAGTTCCAGCCTATACTTTACTAATAAATCAGCTGCCGGTTCGCTGTGGAAGTCGCACCGGCAGTACTAGAAAAGGTATGGGTTAATGCTGTTCACTTTTGTGATTTTTAACACATATAGCGATATTTTCAGGTATTCGGCGTATGCCGAACTTACCTCCTTTCTGCTTTTTATTCTATTCTTTATTATAGCCTGGCGGGATCCGGGCCCTGCAAAGATAAGGTATAAGGATGCGCTATGACTGCTAAACCTAAGATTTCCAAACATGGCGGTATGACCTTCATTGAAGTACTGATTGCCTTATTCATTCTGGTAACCGGCATTATCGGTGCCGTTGCCACCCAGGCCAGCGCCAAAAAAGGCAGCTTTGATGCCATGCAAAGATCGCTGGCTTCTTCTTTGGCGCAAGACATCATTGAACGTATGCGCATCAACCAGTCCTCTGGATTATTTCTGGAAAATTATGAAGGTACTTACGGTGCGGGCGGCTCGGCTCCTGCCAGCAGGTGTAATTCAACAGCAAGTTTGTGTACCCCTTTGGAAATGGTGGCCAATGATCTCTATGAGTGGGAGCAAACCTTATTAGGCTCGGAAGTTAAAAGTGGCACAAGCAACCTTGGTGGCCTGCTTGGCGCTACCGGCTGTATCTCTCATAACAATAACAGCGTCACTGTGGTTGTCAGTTGGGAAGGGCGCTTTGAGTCAACAGATGCAGGTGCTGCCAATAGTACTTTTGCAGCTGCTTGTGGCACTAGCAATAAGAAAAGGCGGCAAATAGTCATTCAGGCTTTTATTTTTTAGGGGTTTTTATGATTAAAAAACAACAAGGATTCAGCCTGATTGAGTTATTTATTTCACTGGCAACCGGCCTGGTGTTATTTGCCGGGGTATTGAGTGTTTTTGTCGGGATCCGGGCAACGACGTCAGAAACCACGACTTATGGTGAATTGCAGGAAAATGGCCGTTTTGCGATAAATTTACTCACCGATGATTTGCTCAGGCAAGGGTTTTGGGGCGAGTTGCCGGAGAGTTTATCTACCGGATTGCTAGTCTCTTCGCCAGCAGCTATTGCCGGTGACTGTGTGGGGGACGGTGTTAACAATGCCAGCTTCCCGCTGGCTGTCGGACACTTCAGGGCATTATGGGGAACATCCCTGATAAGTGCGACCACTATGGGTTGTATCGACGATGCCAAAACTGGTTCCGATTTGTTACAAATTAAGCGGGTTGTTTCTGCTCCAGTGGCAGCGGCGAGTGTCAGCGCAGATCGCTATTATTTGATTGCCAATGCCAACTCCGGGGCTATTTTTGCCGGGGATGCGGCTATCCCCACCATTAATGATGCGCAAATCTGGGAATATCAACATCATATTTATTATATCAGTGAATATAGCCAGGGCGGAAATACCGTGCCTGCACTTATGCAGGGACAGCTGAGAAACGGTACTCTACCGCCAGTTTTTTTTAACCAGGTCATTGATGGTATCGAGATGATACGGTTTATGTATGGAGTAGACAGTGATAATGACGGCATTGTCAATGCCTTTATTGCCGCAGGCAATATGCTTGATACCTATTGGGACAATGAATCGGATATCCGGATATTGGCGGTGAAAATTTTTGTGCTGGCCCGCAGTATTTTACCGGATGACAGCTACGAAAACCTCAATACCTATTACTTGGGGGATTTAGCGGTGAACTTTATTAATGGCGGCAGTGGCGATAACTATCGGCGTATGTTATTCAGTTCGACGATAACATTGCCTAATGCGAGGGTAGACACATGGCCTTAAAAAAACAGCAAGGGGTGGTATTAATTGTCTCCCTGGTGTTCCTGATTGCGCTGACAGCGGTTGCTGCAGCATTAATGCAAAATACCTCGGTGGATATTAAGATGTCAGGCGCGAGTCAGTTAAAAGTGGTTGCCACCCAGGAGGCTATCAGCTCACTGGATGAAGTTATTTTTAACCAGGTGACGCAAACCGACGGCATTAATGACTTTGCTTATCCCTTGGGAGTTTTCCCGCTAAATCCTGCGGTGACTGCCGATAATACTACGGCTCAAATCTCAGTCGCCAATACCAATAACTTAGTGGTTGATTGCCCCCATTCCCAATCGGCGTCTTCGGCGCAGGTATTAAAATGCAATGTCTTAAGGATACAGGTAAACAGATTATACGGGCGCAATAACAACAGTGCCGTGCAGATAAATTCTGGTGTCGCCCAGGAAGTACTGCCGTAAGCTGACATTGTGGTCAACACAATGCCGGGGTTGTTTTAACCGTTGCAGGTTACGCTTAGCAGTGTAAAGGCATATTTGCTTGATTTTATTCCGTGATGTTAATCCTAGCGTGGGGAAAGTGTGATGAAAAAATGGATGTTATCGGCTTTAGTGTATTTGTTTTGTGTTCACTCTTATGGTGAAGACATTGAACTCTATATTGGCGATCAGTCACAAAGAGTTGGTAAAAAACCTCAGGTGCTGATTATTTTTGATAATTCCGGCAGCATGAATACCATAGAAAATGTCAAATCCCCTTATGACCCCAATACCACTTACCCTGCAATTGGCGGCTATAACAGTTTGTCGGAAGATTTTATTTATTTTGATAAACAGGACGGGCCTGATGTCGGCGCACCTGTGCCGGACAGCCCGAGTGAAACCCGTCGCTTTCTTGCGGACATCAACAGTTGTGATACCGCCAGAGAAAAACTGGCCACAGTGGGCCGCTATACAGGTTATATCAGAGAGTACAGTTTTCAGGGACAAAACGGCAGTTGGCAGGAATTGCCGGATAACAACGGCGCCAATATTCAGGTTCTAGACTGTTTCGATGATATTCAGTTGCAAGACCCGGATAATGCCGGCGTTGAAAAAAATGGCGGTAACATCGAAGCTTTGCCCGACGGTTATCCGGTAGATGGTTTGGGGACGAAACAAAATCCAGTGTATTATACCGCGGATGTCAATGCCTCCAATACCGCATTCGGTGCAGGCTCTGTGGTGACTTTGTACAGTGATAATTATTTGCGCTGGAGTCAGAGTGAGATTATCGATAATGTTGATTTAACCCGTTTGCAAATAGCGAAGGATACCGTTACCGATCTGATCGAGTCAGCACCTTCGGTGGATTTTGGCTTACAAATCTTTAACTATAATTTTCCCGGAGAAAATACCCGGGATGGCGGCCGTATCGTTATGGGCATTCAGGAAATGACTGCCACAGTAAGACAAAACTTGGTTGATCTGATTAACCTGGAAATTGACGGTGAAACCAACACGCCTTTGTGTGAAAGTTTATATGAAGTGTCTCGCTATTTAGGAGGCAAGTCGGTTGATTTTGGCGACAATGATTCAAATAATGGTGCGACTTATAAAGGTAATACTCCTCCCAGGGATACTTCTATCGAGAGTTCCGGCAGCTATATCAGCCCTTATCGCGGCTGCAGCAATGAAGTCTTTGTGATATTAATTACCGATGGCGAACCGACTGAAGACAGGGCGGCTGACGGTAATATCAGTGGCTTGCCCGGTATGGGGGGCCTGTTTCAAAACAATTATTTGCCGGCGTTGGCGCAGTGGATGCACAATAACGATGTTAATGACAGCATGGACGGCGATCAAATATCGACATTATTTACCGTCGGTTTTGGTAAAGATGCCGAAAGCGCTGAAGAACTGCTCAGTAGAGCGGCAGAATTGGGAGGCGGTCAATATTATCCTGCGACGGATCCCAATGATCTGTTAGCTTCGCTGCAATCTGCTTTGTTGGAAATTTTAAGCGTCAATACCAGCTTTACCGCTCCTTCAGTTGCTTCTAATAATTTTGATCGTACCGAGACCTTGGACTCGGTTTATTATGCGATGTTTTTACCTGCCCAGGGACCCCGCTGGCAGGGCAACCTGAAAAAATTAAAGGTGACGGCTTCAGGTTTGGTTGACCGGGAAGATAAAGTGGCGATTGGCAGTAACGGCAATATACTGACAACAGCAAAAACCTTTTGGAGCACATCGGCAAAAGCGGACGGTGAGGATGTTGAAGCCGGCGGAGTGGCTGAAATGTTGAGAGGAAAAACCGATCGGGTGATTTACAGCGATCTCGGTAGTTCCGGGGCTTTATTGCCTTTTAACCGCAGCAATAGTGAAAATCATTTTGGCGGTAGTACAAATTTAGCCGCTGTGCTTAATGTCAGTGAGCAGGACATTGATGATACCATCAACTGGTCTAAGGGGATGGATGTTGATGACAGCGACCTTGATGGGCTAACAAGCGATATCCGTTTTGATGTTTTTTCCGACCCGCTTCACTCCAAACCTTTGGTAGTGAATTATGGTGGTTCCAGTAATAACCAGGATGTCAGGATCTTGCTAGGTACCAATGCCGGCGTATTGCACATGTTTGATGATAACGGCGACAGCGTTGATGAAAGCTGGGCATTTATGCCGAAAGAGTTTTTCCCGAATATTAACTCTTTGCGGGAAAATAATGCCTCAAGTGGTAAAATTTATGGTATCGACGGTTCTCCCGTTGTCTATCTGCTTGATAAAAACGGCGATGGTTCCATCAGCAGTAGTAATGGCGATAAGGCTTGGGTTTTCTTTGGCCTGCGCCGGGGCGGCTCTTCATATTACGGTTTAGACATTACCCTGCCCGATACTCCTAAACTATTATGGCACCTTGATGCCGGCAGTGCCGGTTTTAGCGAGCTGGGACAGTCCTGGTCGCAGCCGCAGCTGGGCTATTCAAAACTTAATACCTCGTCAGGTGTACCGCAGCCGGTATTGATTTTTGGCGGTGGGTATGCCATCTCTAAAGACAATGGTGGTGTCGGTGGCAGCGATAGTGTCGGGCGTGCAATTTATATGGTGGATGCGAAGACGGGCACCCTAAAGTGGAGTTTGACGCCTGCTGCAAGCAGCGGAGTCAATACCCAGTTTACCGGTATTTCAGACAGTATACCGGCGGCTATCGGCACTCTCGACAGTGATGGTGATGGCTTGATCGATCGTTTATATGCCGGCGATAGTGGTGGGAACCTTTGGCGGGTCGATATGCCGGAAGGAGCCCCCGGCAGCTCGGAAAACCCCTGGACTGTATTTAAACTGGCGCAATTAGGGGGAGAAACAAACTCGACAGACAGGCGTTTCTTTAGCCAGCCGGCAATTGTCAGGACTTTTATTGAAGAAACCAAATCTTCCTCGGTTACGGATGAAGAGGGGAATACCACTACAGTGGTTAGCCGCCAGGAAACTCCTTACGAAGCGATACTAATTGGCAGTGGTGATCGTTCGACACCCTCATCCGGGGATACCGAGGATAAGTTTTTTATGGTCAAAGATCCCGATATTTTTACCCAGTCTTATATTGCAGAAGATATTCCCGCCCCCTATACCATAGAAAATTTATACGATTATACCAACGATCCGTTTGGACAAACCCTGACCAGCCAGGAGAGAGAGTCGCTGGCACTGGCGGTAAGTCAAAAGTCGGGCTGGTTTATTGACTTTGCCGGGTTGGGAGAAAAGAGCATGTCGGCTGCGACGGCAATTGCCGGTGTCGCCTACTTTAACTCTTTTACCCCGGGCAACAGCAGCAGTAACAGTTGTGAGTTAAATGCCGGTAGCGGTTTGTTATATGCGGTAAATCTGGCACTTGGCACTAAGGTTTACAACTGGCGAACTTTAAATGTCGGTGAAAGGGTACCGGATACGCCTACTATTATTATTCCCCCCGAAGATGATGATGAAACCCATAGCCGTTTATTATTTGTCGGTGTCGGTGAAGGCTCGGGAGCCGGCACGCTTACCTTATGTGATGTCAATGATTGCTGTGATGGTGATTGTGATCCGGACGATCCACCCGATGGCATCAGTTTAAAAACCATGCGTACTTATCTTTATGTGGCGGAATCCAAATGATGAATTATAGTGGGAAATATAAAGGCCTGACCTTGATAGAAGTTTTGATCACTATGGCTATTATTACCATTTTGGCTGCTGTGGTTTATCCGGCTTATGTCGATGTGACCGGGCGGAGCAATCGCAGTGAAGCCCAGCGGGAATTGAGCCGGTTAGCGTTTTTACAAGAGCAGTTTTTTGCCGATAACCGCACTTATACCGCAGATATGACGGATTTGGGGGCGCCGGCAGATCCTTATATCACGGAGTCAGGAAATTACAGTATAGACGCCATTGTCGGTGCCGGCGGTACGACTTTTGACCTTAAGGCTACTGCAAAGGGTAACCAGGCTGAAGTTGATGCCGACTGTACGACTTTATCTATAGACGAAGCCTTGGTGAAAACCGCCTCTTCGGAAAGCTGTTGGGAGCACTAGTATGATATTTTATAAAAAAATGAGCTTTTTATTGGCCTTTGCCATGTTGGCCGGCACAGCCCAGGCGGCCAAAGAGGAGATAAGTGAACTCAAATGCCATGTGGAGTTATTTGGCGGCGAGGAAGTGATACATTTTGTCAATGCCAAAAAAAATGATGGCCTGAATATGATTAAAAAGCTGACCGGAAAGCGTATAACCGTGACCGGCAGCAGGAAAAAACAAAAAATCTATCAGGTAAGAGAGTGTGCGGATTTACATGGCAGCTTTAAAGGCAGCCAGGCAAACCAGCTAGATGCCGCTACCGTACGCTAACGGAGCATCAAAGCGTTGGCGCAGGCAAAGACGAAGCCGTTATTAAATAATAACGGCTTAACTGCAGGTAATTTCGCTGCCGCTGCGGCTTTCGTCTTTGCCGTCATTATCTATGTCTGAAGAGACATAGGCCCTGCCGGAGCTGGCGACAACGATGCCCCGGGATAAATCATTATATCCGTGCGGACAATAGTCAAAGGTGCCTGTGGCTAAGCCGGTTGTTCTGCCTGCCGGGGTATAAGTTAAGGCATCACGGGAATATTGCAGCAGATCGCCACTACTTACGGCCCCTTTAACCTTGATAAGCTGTTCATTTAAGGTCGCTTCATATTTTTGGTTATTGTTGCTGTCGGTAAAGACACTGACCTGCTCTTGCCAGTCACCGTCACAGGATGAGCTTGCATTTAAAGGGCATACGGTTACATTTTGTCCCAGGTTGATGGCGTTGTTACGGGCTACCAGCAGCAAACGGTGCAACTCTGATATTTCGTTATCAACCCGTAACTGGGCGGTGAAGCTACCGAAGTTCGGCAAGGCAATAGCCGTTAATATCCCCAGAATAGCCACGGTAAACATTAATTCAAATAATGTGATGCCACTTTGTCTATGCATATAAACTCCAGGCGGTTGCTTTATTACTAGGTATAACAGTTAACGGCGCGTGCTGCTAGTTTAAGTGTTGTCCACTTTGGCTGTTATTAACGGGTTAATCATAGATAGTGGGGATCGGCTGACGTTTATGTTGGGTTTTGTTATAGATGCTGATGATCAAATCACTTACCTCTTTTGTGACGGCTTTTCCTTCAAGGAAGTCGTCCAGCTGTTGATAGCTTAAGCCCAGTGCATCTTCGTCTTTTTTCCCCGGAGATAACTCTTCCAGATCTGCGGTAGGGGCTTTATCCACCAGGAGTCCGGGCGCTCCCAGGTGTTTGGCTATTTGCCTGACCTGCCGCTTGGAAAGACCAAACAGTGGCACCAGATCACATGCGCCGTCACCCCACTTAGTGAAGAAACCGGTAATATTTTCTGCTGAATGATCTGTGCCTAATACCAGGGCCCCTACCAGGGCGGCGATATGATATTGCATCACCATACGGGTACGGGCTTTGACGTTGCCTTTGGCAAAGTCGATGGCTGCAGGCGAGGCATCGAGTAGGTTGTTATCGGTCAGGGCCTGGACGGCTTCCTGGTGAATACCGTTAGCCCCGGCAAGGATATTGGTTGACAGGCTCTGGCTTGGCTGAATAAAGCTCAGGGCCAGTTGGGCATCTTCTTCATCCGCCTGAACATCAAACGGCAGGCGAACGGCAATAAATTGGTAGTGATTTCCCTTTTCTTTATTCAGCTCATCAACCGCAAGCTGGGCCAGGCGGCCACAGGTTGATGAATCAACACCGCCACTGATACCTAATACCAGATTTTTTAATCCCGAGTTTACCAGCTGCTTTTTGATAAAGTCGATACGGCGCCTGATTTCGAAGTCGACATCAATTTCAGGTAGTACTTTCATTTCTGCAATGATCAACTGCTGATCCATGGAGTTTCCTCGTTATACATCACAATGAGCTAAATTTAATGGGAAGTGTAACAAATTAACGGCTAACATGGACAGTACCGCCGTTAATAGTTCATGATTTTAGTATGATGCTATTACCGTGAAACTGAACTAAGTGAATGAAAATATTGCTGGATTACTAAGCTTGCTCTTCTGGTCGCAAGGATTCAGGGATGTTAAGATTAATTATCAACAGATAACTTTGGAAAAAGGCCATGAAAAAAATAGAAGCGATTATTAAACCTTTTAAAATGGATGATGTCAGGGAAGCGTTGGGGGAAATAGGTATTACCGGTATGACGGTGTCTGAAGTTAAAGGCTTCGGGCGGCAAAAGGGTCATACTGAGCTTTATCGTGGTGCTGAATACATGGTGGATTTTTTGCCGAAAGCGAAACTGGAAATTGTTGTGGCAGCGGATGATGTTGAGCGTTGTGTTGAAGCGATTATCCAGACGGCGCAAACGGGAAAAATTGGTGACGGGAAAATTTTTGTCACCGATGTTGACCGGGTGATCCGTATCCGTACCGGCGAAGAAAATGAATCGGCTATCTAGTTGCCGCGACATAGATATTTTGGCTGGTTAGCAGAAAACGATTGAGAAAAAGCAACTGACTGAACATCAGTTGCTTGATAAAGAAAAACTGAAACCGGGCTTAGTTGGCAACCAGAGGATTATCGGGATAGTTTACCGCTAAAACCTGTTTAGAGTTACGCTTAAGATCTTCAAGATTAAGCTGGTCGTAACATTCAATCATGATCTCCAGTGCCTGCTCGACTTCATCACTGGGAGAGAAATACTCGACTATATAGCGGCCCCGGTTGGCTGCGGAAGCATAGGCTTCCCTTTTTAAATAAAAGCGGGCGACGGCTAATTCATATTTAGCCAGACGAGATTTGATCCCTATCATACGTTTGCGGGCATCGGCGGCGTATTTACTTTCCGGATACTCACTGAGTACTTTTTTCAGATCATTGAAGGCTTCCCGTGAGGCAGTGGGATCGCGATCCGATCTGTCGATGCCGGCCAAATCCTGGAATAAGTTGGCTTCGGTGGCCTGATTGATCAAGGCGCGCATATAATAAACATAATCTATATTCGGATGAGTGGGGTTAAGTCTAAGGAAGCGGTCGGCTAACGCCACGCCCTGAGCGGCATCGCCGCTTTTGTAATAAGCGTAAAGTAAATCCAGCTGTACCTGATGGGAAATAGGGCCAAAAGGAAAACGCGAATCAATGGCGGAAAGAATTTGGATGGCTTTTTGATATAAACCGTTATCTAATGCTTCTCTGGCATCGGCAGATAAGGCCTGCGCCGACTTGTCCGGCACCTTGTCAATATCATTATCATCTGATGATGAACACCCGCCTAGCCCCAGCGCCAGTGCCAATAACATCATTTTAATTGTCAGTTTTTCCATAGACTTCAATATCACTACTTTGTTTTAGTTAAAATAAATATGAAAGCCCCTCATAAAGGGGTAAAATACACAATTGCATTCTAACCCAGCAATCATGCCTTGCACAGTGCTAATTAATTGAGAGTTTAATGGCTGAGATAATTCAACATAAAGAAGTTGTTCCTGAATCGTGTTTGGGAAAACGTTTAGACCAAACATTAGCGGAAATGTTTCCTGATTATTCACGTTCCCGGTTAAAAGAATGGATTTTGGCCGGCCAGGTCACTGTTAACGGGGATGTGATCACCCGGGCGAGGGAAAAAATGTTTGGTGGGGAGCATATTGCCATAAACGCAGAAATTGAAGCGGAAGTGCGTTTTGATCCCCAGGATATCCCGCTTGACATCGTCTATGAAGATGACGACATCCTGGTTATCAACAAACCTGCTGGCCTGGTAGTCCATCCCGGCGCCGGTAACCCGGACGGTACGGTATTAAATGCCTTGCTGCATCATTGCCCTGAACTGGAAATTGTCCCCCGGGCCGGTATTGTCCACCGCCTGGATAAAGACACCACCGGATTGATGGTGGTGGCGAAAACTATCGCCGCGCAAACCAACCTGGTTGAAGCTTTGCAGGCCCGGGAAATTACCCGTGAATATGAAGCCATAGCCAATGGTTTGATGACCGCAGGTGGCGTGGTGGACGAACCCATAGGACGTCATGCCACTAAACGCACCCATATGGCGGTCACTTTTTCCGGCCGTCCTTCGGTGACCCATTACCGGGTGCTGGAAAAATATCGTTTGCATACCCGGTTGCGCCTGCGCCTGGAAACCGGCCGTACCCACCAAATTCGTGTACATATGGCGCATATCACCCACCCTTTGGTGGGAGATCCTGTTTATGGCGGCAGACCCAGACCGCCGAAAAATGCTACCGATGACTTGCGTGAAGTATTAAGAAGTTTTAAGCGTCAGGCATTGCATGCGGCTATGTTATCTCTTTATCACCCGATCACCGGGGAGCAGATGACCTGGTATGCCGATATTCCGGAAGATTTTGATTATCTTACCAAGGTGCTGCGTGAAGATACTAAACTGAACCAAAGTGAATATTGATAACCCTCATTTTTGTCAGCCCGACTGGCCGGTAGCAAATGTACTGGCCTTTAATACTACTCGTCAGCATCCCCACAGGGATAAGCCTCCGGTTACTGATTTTGACAGTTTTAATCTGGGGACGCATGTCGGTGATGATATTGGCCGGGTTGAGAATAACCGGCAGGCACTTAAGGAATTCTTACCAAAGGGCAGCCAAATTCAGTGGCTGGAACAGGTTCACGGCAATACTGTTGTTGAGGTTCATTGTCACAGTGAACAGCCGCTGGTGGCCGATGCCGCGGTTACCCGTAATCCGGATGTCACCCTGGCGGTAATGACCGCTGACTGTTTGCCTATTCTATTGTCCTGCGGGCAGGGAAAGGAGGTTGCGGTGATCCATGGCGGCTGGCGTCCTTTGCTGGCGGGGATCATTTCGAATACTTTACAAAAGATGCAAAGCCGGAATACGGAGCTTTATGCCTGGTTAGGCCCTTGTATCGGTGAGCAGGCATTTGAGGTCGGAGCCGAGGTCAGGCAAGCTTTTGTCGGGCAATCAGCTATGTTCGACGCTGCCTTTAAGTCAACAGGGCAGGGGAAATACCTGGGCAATTTAGCCTTGATCGCCAAATTGCAGTTGAACAGTGTAGGCGTACAGCAGGTGTCTGCTGTAAATCACTGCACTTATGCTATGGAGCAGCGTTATTATTCTTATCGCCGCAATGCTATTACCGGAAGGATGGCAGCATTCATTACCAGATTATAATGACTCTTTCAGATAAAATCTGTTCGCCCGTACTCCCCTACCGATAGCAATAACTTTTTGTTTTAGATCAAAATGCTGCGTAAGCGGCATTGAAAAGTTTGTTGTTCAACCTTATTAATAAAATAAGTTCAAATTATCGCCGGCAGCGTTTGACGTGTGTTATTCCGTCAATGGCTTGATAAAACATGATCTCAGGAGATGATTTTATGCGTTTAGATCGCTTTACCCAATCTTTTCAAGTGACTATTTCTGATGCGCAATCACTGGCGCTGGGAAAAGATCACCAGTTTATTGAGCCTGTCCATGTGATGATGGCCCTGCTTAATCAAAATGGCAATACCGTGATCCCTTTGTGTAAGAGTGCCGGTATTGATATTTATTCATTACGCTCTCAAGTGGAGGCAGCATTAGCTTCATTGGCCCAGGTGCAGGGGGTTGGCGGTGAAGTCCAGTTATCATCTTCTTTAGGTAATCTTTTGAATTTGTGCGATAAGTATGCGCAAAAGCTGGGTGATAAATTTATTTCATCAGAAATTTTTATCCTGGCTTCACTGGAAGATAGAGGAGCACTGGGACAAATACTAAAATCTCTCGGTGCGACCGAAGAAAGGGTAAAATCTGCGATAGAGCATATCCGGGGAGGGCAGAAAGTTGAAGATCAAAATGCCGAAGATGTCCGCCAGGCCTTGTCGAAATTTACCATAGATTTAACCCTGCGAGCAGAAGAAGGCAAACTTGATCCGGTTATTGGCCGTGATGATGAAATTCGCCGTACCATTCAGGTATTGCAGCGGCGTACCAAAAACAACCCTGTACTTATCGGCCATCCGGGGGTGGGGAAAACCGCGATTGCCGAAGGGCTGGCACAACGGATAGTGGATCATGAAGTGCCGGAAGGACTTAAAGACAAACGGGTGCTGGCACTGGATATGGGAGCCCTGGTGGCTGGAGCCAAGTACCGGGGAGAGTTCGAAGAAAGGTTAAAAGCTGTGCTCAACGAATTGGCGCAGGAAGAAGGTCAGGTGATCTTATTTATTGATGAGCTCCATACCATGGTCGGCGCAGGCAAAACCGATGGCGCCCTGGATGCAGGCAATATGTTAAAACCTGCTCTGGCCCGGGGAGATCTTCATTGTGTCGGTGCCACTACCTTAGATGAATATCGCCAATATATTGAAAAAGATGCGGCATTAGAGCGGCGTTTTCAAAAAGTCCTGATTGATGAGCCCAGTGTCGAAGATACCATCGCGATATTACGTGGCCTTAAAGAGCGTTATGAATTGCATCATTCGGTAGATATCACAGATCCGGCAATCGTCGCGGCGGCCAGTTTATCCCACCGTTATATCAGTGATCGTCAGTTGCCGGATAAAGCGATAGATTTAATTGATGAAGCGGCATCGAGCATCCGTTTGCAGATAGACTCCAAACCGGAAGACTTAGACCGGCTGGAGCGGCGTATCATTCAGCTGAAGCTGGAGCAAAAAGCGCTGGAAAAAGAATCGGATGAAGCGACGATAAAGCGCCGGGAACTGCTGTCGGCGGATCTGATGGCTTGCCAGAAAAGCTATGATGAGCTGGATGAAATCTGGAATACTGAAAAAGCCGCGCTGCACGGCACCCAGGCGATCAAAGCCGATCTGGAACATGCCAGAATAGAGCTTGAAGCAGCAAGAAGGGCCGGAGATCTGAACCGGATGTCTGAGTTGCAATACGGGCGTTTGCCTGAATTGGAAAAGCAGCTGGACCTGGCCAGTCAGGCGGAAATGCAGGAAATGACTTTGCTGCGCAATAAAGTAACGGAAGTGGAAATTGCCGATGTCTTAAGCCGGGCTACCGGCATTCCCGTGGCTAAAATGCTCGAAGAAGAGCGGGAAAAACTGTTGAAAATGGAGCAGGAATTGCACCGTCAGGTGATCGGCCAGGAAGAAGCCGTGGTTTCCGTTGCCAATGCCATTCGCCGCTCGCGGGCCGGGCTGGCGGATCCTAACCAGCCGATAGGTTCATTTTTGTTCCTTGGCCCTACCGGGGTGGGGAAAACCGAGCTTACCAAAGCGCTGGCGACCTTTTTGTTTGATAGCGAAGACGCCCTGGTGCGTATCGACATGTCTGAATTTATGGAAAAACATTCCGTCGCCCGTTTGGTGGGAGCTCCTCCCGGTTATGTCGGTTACGAAGAAGGCGGTTATTTAACCGAAGCGGTCAGACGTAAGCCTTATTCGGTGATCTTATTGGATGAAGTGGAGAAGGCCCATCATGATGTCTTTAATATTTTACTCCAGGTTTTAGATGACGGCCGCTTAACCGACGGTCAGGGTCGTACGGTCGATTTTAAAAATACCGTAGTGATCATGACCTCTAATATCGGCTCGGATCATATCCAGAGTTTTACTGCTGAAAGCGATTATCAGCAAATGAAAGCCAATGTGATGGCAGATGTCGGTCAACAATTTAAGCCGGAGTTTATTAACCGTATTGATGAGTCCGTGGTTTTTCATAGCCTGAGTTCACAGCAGATAAAACAAATTGCGACCATTCATGTTAAAGCTTTATCTGAGCGGCTGGCTGAGCGGGAACTACAGTTAAGGCTTTCTGATGAAGCCTTGTCTGTTATTGCCGCGGCAGGATTTGATCCTGTTTATGGTGCTCGTCCGTTAAAAAGAGCGATTCAGCAATATATTGAAAACCCGCTGGCACAAAAAATACTTGGCGGGGAATTCCAAAAAGGTGCGGTGATCAAGCTTGATGTTGTTGAGGGAGAACTACGCTTTTCATAATATTTTTTGTCAGCAGTTTGAAAGCTGATAAAGCAGGCTTTTTATAACAAGGGCTAATAAGGCAGAAGTTTATTGCTGGCGGCAATAAACTTCTGCCTGCTTTTCACTGTTGGCCAGTTGAATGGCTTTCTCTTCCTGGTTAAGTACCTTGGTTTGGCCATCTTTATCGGTAAACTGGACTTTATCATGCTTGGTCAGGGTTTCGATATTCGCCTGGGCGATGGCGCATTTTTCCTGAAAATCGGCAGAAATATCTTGCACCTGGTGTTTGTTTGCTATTTGTAATTTGCCTGCATCGTTATTTTTGGGGACAAAAGTTTCGGTCATGGTCAGTTCGGTATAATTATCGTGGGGAGGCTGATGCTGACTGAAGTGGACGATATTATTTTCATCTACCCAGCGGTAAATTTTAACACTGGTTGCCAAAGCCTTAATGGAAATTATCAGCAATAAGAAAATTAAGCATAGCGTTCGCATGATTATTTCTCCATCAAACTCTTCTGTGAGCGCCTGCTTCGGGCAAAAAGTGAATATCCTCCTTAAACTTATAACAACAGGCCGTTAAGTTTACAAATTTTCTTACCTTTAAATCGTTTTTCCGCTATCAATTTATCTGTTTTTTGCTGGATAAGTTATGATAAATTAGCTTTTTTATTATTTCTTAACTTACGATAACTTTCATGACAGATAAGCAAGCAAGCGATAGCACACCTACCCGGGGCATTTATTTATTACCTAATTTGCTCACCACCGCCGGCCTCTTTTCCGGGTTTTATGCCGTAGTTTCTTCCATGAACGGGCATTTTGCCAGTGCTGCCGTTGCCATTTTTATTGCTATGATTTTTGACGGGCTGGATGGGCGGGTTGCCCGAATGACCAATACCCAGAGTGAATTTGGCGCCGAATACGACAGTATGGCGGATATGGTCTCTTTCGGTATCGCTCCGGGGTTAGTTGCGTATAACTGGGCGCTTTCGGGCATGGGGAAATTTGGCTGGCTGGCCGCATTTATTTTTGTTGCCTGTGCTGCACTTCGCTTGGCCCGTTTTAATACTCAGGTAGGGGTTGCCGATAAGCGTTATTTCCAGGGGTTGGCGAGTCCCGCGGCGGCCGGTGTGATTGCGAGTGTAGTTTGGGCCGGTACCGAGTACCAGCTTCAGGGCCAGGACTACGGCATTATTATGGGGGCAATCACCATTATTACCGGGTTATTAATGGTGAGTAATTTCAGGTATAACAGTTTCAAAGAAGTGGATTGGAAGGGCAAGGTCCCCTTTGTGGTGGTATTACTGATAGTGCTAATTTTTGTCGTGGTTGCTTCAAGTCCGGCAGAGTTATTATTAATGATATTTGTACTTTATGCGGCCTCCGGACCGGTCACGACCATTCGCAGTGTGAAAAAGCTTAAACTTGAGCATGTCGTGGGTGATGATCATGATGAAGATTTTAAAAATTAACGGTTAAATATTTATGAAGCTGATTAACCGTTGGCTACAAGACCTGCGGTTAATCGGTAAATTTCTTCAATCCGTACAATTTAGCTCCCGTCTTTTCTTTTCTGTTTTTCGTTAACCCGCTCACTATTTTTGTTCTTACAGATTTTGCAGATTAAGTATTTATGCTGCTTGAGACTATGTCTCTTTTGCTTTTTGTTTACTCTTTTTTATCTTGGTAAACTTTGAAGGGAAAAGAGAATACCTGGTGTCGGATTATTTTACACAACTTGACATACAGGTTAACTCATCGTTAATTCTTTACATGTTCCAGCTTAACTCATTGATTATAAGGTTCTTTTGTTTTTGGTCTGATTTTTGCTTAATTAACGTCCAGTTAATCACTACATAGATAATAATTATAAATAAGGTTTAATATGTTCAATAAGTTATTTTTAAAAGTATTGCTTTCCGTTTCATTAAGTGTTGCCGCGCTATCTTCAGCGAACGCTGCGCTAATTACTCAAGATATTTTGTTCGATGATCAGGGGACTTGGTCAAGTATCGGCGAAATTACTGTTGTTACTGCTGAAGCCGATAAGTTCGGTTATATTTCAGAATGGTACGACTTTACTCTTTTAGGGTTTGACCTATTGACTGTTGCTGAGTCTGGCGGCGGTTTATTCGAAGCTGAAATTGATTTAGCTGATTTTAGCGCAGGTTTGCAATTCTTATCTTTTGACCTGAGCGAAAGTAATTTGGGCACTTATGCTTTTAATGGTATTGTCAGTGCACAATTTAGTTTTTTTGATGCTTTTACTTCAAACGGTTTAGCCCTGTTTGGTGAAATCAAATTAGGTGATGCTGAGGTTAGTGTTCCAGAGCCTGAAACAGCCTTTTTATTATTAATGGCGGTTGCCGGCCTTATGGTAAGACGTAAGAGCTTGTAACGGTCGTTTATTGAGAAGAGGCCCTGCTTTTAGCAGGGCTTTTTTATTGCCGCTAAACCTTCCTGGTGGGCCGCATCATCTGGGTTTATGAGCACAGGTGCATTCCTCCCTTTGTTTCTTCAACTTTCATCACCTGTTACCGATCGTCAATAACGCTCGCTATTACACATGCGAACTTCAAGCGTGACTTTTCTAAGTGTTCATCTGGCTGCTGTTGTGCCGGGCTAATTCCTTAGCAGCACCTACGAGCCGATTAACTCTATTAAGGATTCTTCTTTGCCAGAGGAAATAAACCGGCACATAAGCGTGAATTTAATTTATCTTGCCTGGGTGAGGGCATAGGGGAAAGTAGTGAAGAAACAGGCATTGAGTTCGTCTGTTGCTGGCTTTGTATATTACTTGCAGGCAGGGAGGGGCGTCTTAAGCTCGCTCATGTATGAATTGCTATAAAAAAGGCTTCTAACATTTGTTAGAAGCCTTGGAGTTTGTTTAAGCTACTGCTGATTTGTGTTCAGCAGTATATGCGCTTAATTAGCGCTTTGTCAGCAGGATTAGTTGCTTAATTCAAGAACGGTTGTGCCTTCTTCGACACCTTCATCATTAAAGTAAGTCACTGTGCCCATATAGATCATACCCGGCGTTAAACCACGCGTTAGGATACTGGTATAGTTAAAGCGACCAGCCATTGCCCGGGTGCTTGAAACCACGCGAGTTGAGCTGTCGGCTGAACTTGCCATCCAAACCGGCATAGTGTAGTTGGTTTCGGCAACATCCAATGTGCGAGCGTGTACCCAAACAAGATAAACATTACCGATATCACCATCATTTGCCGGCGTAGGGTTGGTTAACAGTACGTTTTCGTTAGAGCTGCCTTCAGTAGTCGATTGCGCTACCGGGCTACAGAGCCACTCGCTACAACGGTATACATAAAGATCTAAGTCAGCATTTTCCGCTGCAATCAGGCTTTCACTCAAGTTAAAACGCACCATCCTGGTTCCTTCAGGTACCAGGTAGATATGTGTGCCTAAACCTGCTTCATTAAATGAGAAGGTACCGTCGGCATCTTGAGATACAGTATTTGCTGAACCGATTGGTGCGGTAAGGCCTGCATACTCAATAGAGGTTGAGCCGGTATATAGCATTTTAACCGGGTAGCTGTAACGACCATTGGTCATGTCGCCGGAAATCAGCTCAGGTACTTCAATTTTAGCCGTAGGTGATGCTTTTATCGCAATAGGAAGGCGTACACTGTGTCCCGTCGCAGTGCTTGACCAGGTGATAGCGCCAAACTCCCAATTATTGATATTTGCATTGTCGTTTTTGCTGAAGGTTAACGAGAAGTTAGCTGTACCATCAGCAGCAATTGACAAAATAGGGGTCGGGGTTACATTTCCTTCGCTGTCATAGGTTTTAACAACTACATCTATACCGGCAGGCGCTTCAACCGTTGCCGTATAAACATCAGCTAAACCGGCTGCATTTGTTACAGTCCTGAAAATCGTTTCAGCCTCATCCAGCTCTGCAATGCCGATAGATGGCAAATTCAGCTGGCTGGCATCTGTTGAGAAACCGGCGGCTGTTAAGGTGTCACAGTCGGTACCATTACCGGCTACGTAATCCTGTTCGCCTAAGCCACATAAAAAGGCAAGGTAATCATTGAAGTTGGCATCAAATAATAAACCTGGCTCCATGGCTTGAACCGGTTGTGCGTGACCGGCACCAAAATCAAATGGGTCGGCAGGTGTACTACCGTCTGATTTGGTAACATCCTGACGTGCAGTAGTCATTAATGCAGATTTGATTTGGGCGGGAGACCAGCTGCTGTTTGTCTGCTTGAATAATGCCGCCATACCCGCAATATGTGGGCTGGACATAGAAGTACCATTTAAGTATTTAAATGAGTTGCCGTGAGGCTCAAACATAGGTGCTGCTGTGGTGGCGGCCAGAATATGGTAGCCCGGAGCTGTAATGTCCGGCTTGATAATATCGTAGCTGGCGCTGTTTGGTCCCTGCGAAGAGAAATCAGCCATGGTATTGCCAGTTTGCTCTACTGTGGTGGAAATACCTAATCCCATAGTGATCTCAACAACTTCACCGCCGGTTATGGCACCGTTAAGGGCAACACCGTCGGTCTTGCTGATCATCACACCCGGGATATCATAATTCTTGTCGCCGCCTAAAGCTGTAGGCGCACGATCATCGCTGTAAATGATAACGGCGGTAGCACCGGCTAACTGGGCTCTTTCTACTTTTTCGGTAAAGGCACACTCACCACGGCTAATTAAGGCAATGTTACCGGAAATATCTTCTGCATTATCAAGTGCGGCAGCTGTGTCGTTTTCAAAACAACCTAATAAAGGCTCGGCAACTACAACCTGGCCGTTAACCATACCGCTATCCTGGAAAGGCTTAGTGATTGCGCCTTCAATTGCAACCAGTAATTCTTCAGGAGCACGAGAAGTGATTTTTATGGCATTTGTCGGTACTGTGCCTGAATAGGTAGAGGCACCAACACTGGTTACCCAAGGGGCCGGTGTACCGACAGTTTCAGCGGTATTGTTATCGCCATCGTTACCCGCAGAAACGGATACAAAAACACCCGCCTGGGCAGCACGTAACATAGCCGCAGCTGGAGGAGTCGTTAAATCAGTCCGGCTGCCGCCAATGGAAAAGTTAATGACATCAACACCATCAACAACCGCTTGGTCAATTGCCGCCATGTTGTCACCATAGAAACAACCGCGCTCATTGTCGCCTTCCGGACTGACATAGTCACTGTTCCAGCAGGTTTTATATACGGCAATACGGGCTCTGGGAGCGATACCGGAAACAGCGCCTGCATCAAAGCCACTCACGCTGGCTGCGACACCTTCATTACCGGCGGCGGTACTAGCGGTGTGGCTACCGTGACCGTCGGCATCACGGGGAGATAAAAACTCACCTAAATCAGTTTGGATCTCATACCTGGCCTTAAAGGAATCATTATAATAGCGGGCACCGATAAGTTTGTTTGAACAGGCAAAGTCGGGGTCATCACCCTGATCACAGATACCTTGCCAACCGATAGAGGCTGGATCGGAATAAGAGCCGTCATCGGCAAAGCTGGGGTGCTCAGGCCAGATACCGGTATCTAATACACCGATAATAACATCTTCACCTTTAATATTCTGGGCATGTTGACCGCCTGCTTCTGTTAATCCCAAGAATTGTGGGGTATTAGCAGTTGTTACTGTTTCAAGCTTGTCTTCCCATACATTCAGGATGTCAGGGTGTGCTTCTAACTGCGCTTTTTGCGCAGGAGTAAGCTTTGCTGTAAAACCATTAAAGGTGTGCTTGAAAGAGTGAATGATCTCTATATTGCCAATTGAACCGGCAACTTCCGCCTGTTTGGCTTCCAAGGTTCTGGTGTAAGCCTGCATGGCAGGGGTCATTGCATTATATTGATTACCAGCGGTTGAAACCAGCTGATTACTTGGCAGTAATTCACCTATTTCCTGGGACTGGGCAATTGCCGGCTGGGCCTTTAACTGTACGATATAGCTTGCGCCCTGGCTTTGAGTATTTTGAACCGGGCTTCCGGCCTCGGTTAACCTTGACGTATCAACATTGATTTCCTGCGCGCTCACCACAGATGAAACTGATGCCGAGAGTGCGACGGTGATCAGACTCCCTAGAATGGATTTCTTAAATTGCATTTTTCTCTCCAATTATTGTTATTATTCGTAATACATTTTGAGAATTCCTGATGCATTATCTGTGTGTTTTTATGGTGAGATTGTCATTGTTCAATCTCAAACTTTATGAAATACAAATTCATGCAAAAGAATTACGAAAGCTCTGCTTAGCAATATTAATGCCCGTTAAAGATGTAATCCGTTCTGACAATAACAAGCAGCCTTTATAGCCTACTTATTCTCTATGTAAAATCAATGTAAAAAAGCTGTAAGATATTCTGACGCTCAAAATTGGTCTTAAAATGAACGGTGGGTGTTGTGCTTGGGGTTTTTTCCGTGTTTTATTTGTTTAAACTCTGATTTGTGAAATATTCTTCTGTGTTTTTATGTTTTTATTGATTGTTTGTGTTGATGTGATTTGTCATTTTAGTTGCTGATGTGTAAAAATATCTGACAAAGGCAGAGGGGCCCTTTGAAATATATGAAAGTTAATAAGTCAATTGTGCCGTAACCTTATAGGAAGTTAAGGGTAAGTATATCCATTACTATTAAAGGTCATTGAAGCTAGCAAAAGAAAATCAGCCCTCCTTGTGTTTGGTTTTTGAACGCTTAGAATTTTTGCGTTAAAAAAGTGTTGACCCCGCCATTAAAATCTCTACAATGCGCATCCACTTCCACGGGGCAACCCAACGAAGAGTTTTGGTAGGTTTACTCTTACTTCCAAGTAAAAAGATAAACAGTTAACGGTTGAAAATGTTTTTAAGATTTTTAACGAAAAAGGTTGACATCAAAACTGAGGGGCGTATCATGCGCATCTCGCTAAGGGCAAGGCCTGAAGCAACAACGGTTAACGAATGCGATTAATCGTTTCCTCTTCTTTTGAAGAGGAGCTCTTTAAAAATTAGTTATCATGCAATTTGTGTGGGCACTCACGTTAATGTTGATTTTACATAGTTCTTCGCTTTTCGAAGCAAGAGCAAAAATAAACTTAATGATGAATGACGCACAAGTACGACTTACTTTTTAAGTAAGTAATATTTATTTGACAGAATTCATTGAGTCGAAGCGAAAGCTTCACAAACGATTTTTAATTGAAGAGTTTGATCATGGCTCAGATTGAACGCTGGCGGCAGGCTTAACACATGCAAGTCGAGCGGAAACGAGAAGTACTTGTACTTCGGCGTCGAGCGGCGGACGGGTGAGTAATGCTTGGGAATATGCCTTATGGTGGGGGACAACAGTTGGAAACGACTGCTAATACCGCATAATGTCTACGGACCAAAGCGGGGGACCTTCGGGCCTCGTGCCATTTGATTAGCCCAAGTGAGATTAGCTAGTTGGTAAGGTAATGGCTTACCAAGGCGACGATCTCTAGCTGGTTTGAGAGGATGATCAGCCACACTGGGACTGAGACACGGCCCAGACTCCTACGGGAGGCAGCAGTGGGGAATATTGCACAATGGGCGAAAGCCTGATGCAGCCATGCCGCGTGTGTGAAGAAGGCCTTCGGGTTGTAAAGCACTTTCAGTTGTGAGGAAAGGGGTGTAGTTAATAACTGCATCCTGTGACGTTAGCAACAGAAGAAGCACCGGCTAACTCCGTGCCAGCAGCCGCGGTAATACGGAGGGTGCGAGCGTTAATCGGAATTACTGGGCGTAAAGCGTGCGTAGGCGGTTTGTTAAGCAAGATGTGAAAGCCCCGGGCTCAACCTGGGAACTGCATTTTGAACTGGCAGGCTAGAGTTTTGTAGAGGGTGGTGGAATTTCCAGTGTAGCGGTGAAATGCGTAGAGATTGGAAGGAACATCAGTGGCGAAGGCGGCCACCTGGACAAAAACTGACGCTGAGGCACGAAAGCGTGGGGAGCAAACAGGATTAGATACCCTGGTAGTCCACGCCGTAAACGATGTCAACTAGCCGTCTGTATCCTTGAGATGTGGGTGGCGCAGCTAACGCGATAAGTTGACCGCCTGGGGAGTACGGCCGCAAGGTTAAAACTCAAATGAATTGACGGGGGCCCGCACAAGCGGTGGAGCATGTGGTTTAATTCGATGCAACGCGAAGAACCTTACCATCCCTTGACATCCAGAGAATTTACCAGAGATGGTTTAGTGCCTTCGGGAACTCTGTGACAGGTGCTGCATGGCTGTCGTCAGCTCGTGTTGTGAAATGTTGGGTTAAGTCCCGCAACGAGCGCAACCCCTATCCTTATTTGCCAGTGCTTCGGGCGGGAACTTTAAGGAGACTGCCGGTGATAAACCGGAGGAAGGTGGGGACGACGTCAAGTCATCATGGCCCTTACGGGATGGGCTACACACGTGCTACAATGGCAAGTACAGAGGGCAGCAATACCGCGAGGTGGAGCGAATCCCACAAAGCTTGTCGTAGTCCGGATTGGAGTCTGCAACTCGACTCCATGAAGTCGGAATCGCTAGTAATCGTGGATCAGAATGCCACGGTGAATACGTTCCCGGGCCTTGTACACACCGCCCGTCACACCATGGGAGTAGGTTGCAAAAGAAGTGGCTAGTTTAACCTTCGGGAGGACGGTCACCACTTTGTGATTTATGACTGGGGTGAAGTCGTAACAAGGTAACCCTAGGGGAACCTGGGGTTGGATCACCTCCTTATCTTGAAGTAAAACAACTTCTCGTTGAGTGTTCACACAAATTGCTTGATAACAAATTGAAGAAGTCCAAACATACCTGCTTCGGACTCTATACGATAGGTCTGTAGCTCAGCTGGTTAGAGCGCACCCCTGATAAGGGTGAGGTCGGCAGTTCAAGTCTGCCCAGACCTACCAATATTTAATAAGCGGTATGTACCCTGATAAGGGGCTATAGCTCAGCTGGGAGAGCGCCTGCCTTGCACGCAGGAGGTCAGCAGTTCGATCCTGCTTAGCTCCACCACTTCTTCAAATTTAAAGAGACCAAACTTAAGGTGTTCATTGAACAAATTAAGTTTGGTTTTTTTAACCAAGTCATAACCGAATGAGCGTTATGTACTGTTCTTTAACAATCTGGAAAGCTGATATATATACCCGGTATTTATGAGTGGAAAGCGTGTCGCGCGCCGTACACGAATATCGTAAATATCGAACCTGATACATGATCTTCCTTATCATGTATCACGATAGCGAAAGCTATCAACTCTTATTCAAGACACTCTATGAGTGCGTGAAAATGTCAGGCTTTACAACTTAATCCGGTTTAGTCACCGGGTTTTCAAATAGGAAACTACTTGGGGTTGTATGGTTAAGTGACTAAGCGTATGTGGTGGATGCCTTGGCAGTTAGAGGCGATGAAGGACGTGTTAATCTGCGAAAAGCGAAGGTAAGGTGATAAAAACCGTTACAGCCTTCGATGTCCGAATGGGGAAACCCACCCGTCATCAGGCGGGTATCATTAAGTGAATTCATAGCTTAATGAGGCGAACCGGGAGAACTGAAACATCTAAGTACCCCGAGGAAAAGAAATCAACCGAGATTTCCTTAGTAGCGGCGAGCGAACGGGAATTAGCCCTTAAGTGATTTGTACATTAGTGGAACAAGCTGGAAAGCTTGGCGATACAGGGTGATAGCCCCGTACACGAAAATAAACTTATCATGAAATCGAGTAGGTCGGCACACGTGAAATGTTGACTGAATATGGGGGGACCATCCTCCAAGGCTAAATACTCCTAACTGACCGATAGTGAACCAGTACCGTGAGGGAAAGGCGAAAAGAACCCCTGTGAGGGGAGTGAAATAGAACCTGAAACCGCATACGTACAAGCAGTGGAAGCCGGATTTAGTCCGGTGCCTGCGTACCTTTTGTATAATGGGTCAGCGACTTATATTCTGTAGCAAGGTTAACCGATTAGGGGAGCCGTAGCGAAAGCGAGTGTTAACTGCGCGTTCAGTTGCAGGGTATAGACCCGAAACCCGGCGATCTACCCATGGGCAGGTTGAAGGTTGAGTAACATCAACTGGAGGACCGAACACACGTATGTTGAAAAATGCGGTGATGACTTGTGGGTCGGAGTGAAAGGCTAATCAAGCCGGGAGATAGCTGGTTCTCCCCGAAATCTATTTAGGTAGAGCCTCGGACGAATACCACTGGGGGTAGAGCACTGTTAAGGCTAGGGGGTCATCCCGACTTACCAACCCTTTGCAAACTCCGAATACCAGTGAGTACTATCCGGGAGACACACTATGGGTGCTAACGTCCATTGTGGAGAGGGAAACAACCCAGACCGCCAGCTAAGGTCCCAAAGTACTAGTTAAGTGGGAAACGATGTGGAAAGGCATAGACAGCTAGGAGGTTGGCTTAGAAGCAGCCATCCTTTAAAGAAAGCGTAATAGCTCACTAGTCGAGTCGGTCTGCGCGGAAGATGTAACGGGGCTAAACTAGTCACCGAAGCTGCGGATTCAAACTTTGTTTGAGTGGTAGGGGAGCGTTCTGTAAGCCGTTGAAGGTGTGTTGTAAGGCATGCTGGAGGTATCAGAAGTGCGAATGCTGACATGAGTAACGATAATGGGGGTGAAAAACCCCCACGCCGAAAGACCAAGGTTTCCTGTCCCATGTTAATCAGGGCAGGGTAAGTCGGCCCCTAAGGCGAGGCGGAAACGCGTAGTCGATGGGAAACAGATTAATATTTCTGTACTTCTTATAATTGCGAAGGAGGGACGGAGCAGGCTAGGTGAGCATGGCGTTGGTTGTCCATGTGAAAGTATGTAGGTTGGAATCTTAGGCAAATCCGGGATTCTAAGACTGAGATACGAGACGAGGCTCTACGGAGCTGAAGTCATTGATGCCATACTTCCAGGAAAAGCTTCTAAGCATCAGATTATAAGGAACCGTACCCCAAACCGACACAGGTGGTTAGGTAGAGAATACTAAGGCGCTTGAGAGAACTCGGGTGAAGGAACTAGGCAAAATAGTACCGTAACTTCGGGAGAAGGTACGCCGACTATGGTGATGGGACTTGCTCCCTAAGCTGAAGTCGGTCGAAGTAACCAGGTGGCTGGAACTGTTTATTAAAAACACAGCACTGTGCAAAATCGAAAGATGACGTATACGGTGTGACGCCTGCCCGGTGCCGGAAGGTTAATTGATTGGGTTAGCTCTGCGAAGCTCATGATCGAAGCCCCGGTAAACGGCGGCCGTAACTATAACGGTCCTAAGGTAGCGAAATTCCTTGTCGGGTAAGTTCCGACCTGCACGAATGGCGTAATCATGGCCACACTGTCTCCACCCGAGACTCAGTGAAATTGAAATTGCGGTTAAGATGCCGTATACCCGCGGCTAGACGGAAAGACCCCGTGAACCTTTACTATAGCTTGACAGTGAACATTGCTCCTACATGTGTAGGATAGGTGGGAGGCTTTGAAGCCAGCACGCCAGTGTTGGTGGAGCCAACCTTGAAATACCACCCTTGTATGCGTGATGTTCTAACCTGGGGCCCTAATCGGGCTTGGGGACACTGTCTGGTGGGTAGTTTGACTGGGGCGGTCTCCTCCCAAAGAGTAACGGAGGAGCACGAAGGTTGGCTAAGTATGGTCGGACATCATACGGTTAGTGCAATGGCATAAGCCAGCTTAACTGCGAGACAGACACGTCGAGCAGGTACGAAAGTAGGTCATAGTGATCCGGTGGTTCTGTATGGAAGGGCCATCGCTCAACGGATAAAAGGTACTCCGGGGATAACAGGCTGATACCGCCCAAGAGTTCATATCGACGGCGGTGTTTGGCACCTCGATGTCGGCTCATCACATCCTGGGGCTGAAGTCGGTCCCAAGGGTATGGCTGTTCGCCATTTAAAGTGGTACGCGAGCTGGGTTTAGAACGTCGTGAGACAGTTCGGTCCCTATCTGCCGTGGGCGTTTGAGAATTGAAGAGGGCTGCTCCTAGTACGAGAGGACCGGAGTGGACGAACCTCTGGTGTTCGGGTTGTCATGCCAATGGCATTGCCCGGTAGCTACGTTCGGAACTGATAACCGCTGAAAGCATCTAAGCGGGAAGCAGGCTTTAAGATGAGTTCTCACTGGGACTTTAAGTCCCCTGAAGGGCCGTTGGAGACTACAACGTTGATAGGCAAGGTGTGGAAGTGCTGCGAGGCATTGAGCTAACTTGTACTAATGACCCGTGAGGCTTAACCATACAACACCCAAGTGGTTTTAAGATTGTATGAAGACTGACATTAAAAACAAACGTCACGTACACATAGATTGAATAAGTAGATATATATCGTTTTCCAAGATTGACTGTTTTTGTCTAGCGACAATAGCACTGTGGTACCACCTGATCCCATGCCGAACTCAGAAGTGAAACGCAGTAGCGCCGATGGTAGTGTGGGAGGTCCCATGTGAGAGTAGGACATTGCTAGACTTCTATTTAGAGAAGCCCGATTAGAAAGAGTCGGGCTTTTTGCTGTTTACGAGAAAATTTTTATAAAGGCAATGCGCCATTCTCTTTTCTGTATTGCTTAACTCTTCTACATCTATCTGGGCTTATTCCTACACCATTAATGTATGCCAAAGTTGATAGCGGTTCTGCTACTGCAACCGCGCTAAATGAACAAAGATATGTTAACGGCAAGGCGATATCTTCGGGTGTAAAGAGTGTTGTCCATATTCCCAAAAACCTCAGAAAAAAAGGCCAATTCACTGTTGCTTTAACCAGTAAATTAGCCTTTGATTAATAGTGCCTACAGCAAGCAGAGTAACATCAGTTGTAGCACAAGTCGCAACCCCTAAGTGTACTCAGCACTAAGGGGTCGCTAACCAAAACGAACTTATAGGAGTCCGTCATGGCTGAATATTATCATACGCCAGAGCTTAGCTCGGCAAAAGGAAAATATCCCACCTCACGTCAACTCACCGTACTGGAAACCACCTGTGAAACGCCGGTAAGGCCAAGGGGCATTGGTATTAACTATGTGCCGGTTAACCTTGAACCTTGTCTTGTCCTGCGGGGAAAGTGGTTTAAGCAAGCTGGGTTCGTTATCGGGGAGAAGGTTACCGTGACCATTAACAAGGGGCAATTGGTGATAATACCGAGTAAGGCTTTGCCTGGTTGTTAACTCATCATAGGTAAGCCCGGCTGCTGCACCTGATAATCGGTGCAGCAGTTGTTGTAGTGTCATTAGCGTAATTGCTTAGCACTTGTTTGCTCTGCATCAGAAATAACATTTAATCCTGCATCTTTGCGGTTAAATTGTTAAAATCCCCCTTATTCTTTTCAATAAAGTAACTTCATGGCAATTAACTGGTTTCCCGGGCATATGCACAAGGCCCAAAAAGAAATAAAAGAAATTCTACCGACGATTGATGTGGTGATTGAAGTTTGTGATGCCCGGCTGCCTTTTAGCAGTGAAAATCCGATGATCACTGAGATCCGTGGCGATAAGCCGCTGATTAAAATCCTCAATAAAAGCGATCTGGCAGATCCTAAGTTAACCGCCTTGTGGCTGACTTATCTGGAATCCCTGCATAATGTAAAAGCGATCGCCTTGACCACAGATAATCCGGCAATAGCGAAAACCATACCCGGGATAATACGCAAGCTAGTACCCAATAAGGATGAAGCGGGCAAACAAATCAATGCCGTGATCATGGGTATACCCAATGTCGGGAAATCCACCCTGATCAATACCCTTGTCGGCAAAGCCAAAGCGAAGGTTGGTAATGAGCCGGCAGTCACTAAAGGGCAGCAGCGCATCCGCCTTGAAGACGGGCTTTACCTGTTAGACACTCCGGGCATGTTGTGGCCAAAAATTGTCAATGAAAACAGCGGTTATCGCCTGGCGGTCTCAGGAGCCGTTAAAGACACGGCTTTTGAACATGATGATATCGCCTGCTTTGCTGCCGAATATCTGCTACAGGCTTATCCTGAGCGTCTTACTGAGCGTTATAAGCTGGATGAGTTGCCTGAGCAGGAAGTTGAACTGATCGAAGCGTTGGGCAAACGCCGTGGTTGTGTCAGAAGCGGCGGTCATGTCGATTTTCATAAAGCCTCAACTATATTGATTAATGAGATCCGGGATAAAACCTTAGGTGGCTTGACCTTTGAAACCCCGGAAATGATCGAAAAAGAGCAGGTGCATTTCGCTCAATTACAAGAAGAAAAAATTGCCGCACGGGAAGCTAAAAAAGCAGCGCGTGGCCGAGGCCGTAAAAATAAGCGCTAGTTTAATATCACTAAAAGCTCATAATGAATAGCCAATAGTGAAGTGTTAGCAGCCATAAACAGATAAGGAATGCATAATGTCAGATACTTTTACCCTGGATCCTCAGCTGGCCAATGACAGTGTTGAGTTGATGGACTTTCCTTTATGTAAGCTACTGTTAGCCAATGACAGTAATTATCCCTGGTTTATCCTGGTGCCGAGAGTCGAGGGGATTACCGAGATATTCCAGCTGGAGTGGGAAGATCAACAGCAGCTGCTTAATGAGTCCAGTTTGTTAAGTGAGTTTTTAGTACAGGAGTTTGGCGGAGATAAAATGAATGTCGCCGCCCTGGGCAATGTGGTTGGGCAACTACATCTTCATCATGTGGTTCGCTTTAAAACGGATATCAGCTGGCCTAAGCCTGTTTGGGGCCAGCATGCTGCGGCCCCGTATAGCAGTGAAGAGCGGGAAGCCCTAAAAGCCAATTTACTGCCTAAGTTAGCCAGTATCTTGCTTGGCTAACTTAGTGTAACTGCCTTAAGGTCTAAGCAACGTCCTGATGGTTATCCTGGTTGTTGATTTGGGCTAAAGATTGTTCCAGGTCGGCGATTAAATCGTCGCTGTGCTCCAAACCAACCGAGATGCGGATCAGGGTATCGCTGATTCCCGCTTCCAACCTTTCTTCCTGGGTGTAAGGAGAATGGGTCATAGACGCTGGATGCTGGATCAGCGATTCGGCATCTCCTAAGCTTACCGCGATAGAAAACAGCTTCATGCGGTTAATAAAAGCTTCTCCGCCTTTAAGGTCACTTTTGATCTCAAAGGCAATCACGCCACCGGCAGCTTTCATTTGCGAACCGATAAACTTATTGCCGGGATGACTCTTCAGGCCCGGGTAGTATACCTGGGCAATATGTTCATGACCTTCCAAAAACTCGGCAACTTTCTGGGCATTCTCGCAATGGCGCTCGATACGGATCGGCAAGGTTTTTAAACCACGTAAGATTAACCAGGCATCATGCGGGCTGATGGTAGCCCCTATGTCTTTTAATGCCGTCATCTTGATGTTCATGATCATCTCACTGCTGCCGCAGATGATACCGGCAACAACATCGCCGTGGCCATTGAGGTATTTAGTGGCACTGTGAACCACAATATCAATGCCGAACTGACCCGGTTGCTGCAGTACCGGGGTTAAGAAGGTATTGTCGGCAATGGAAATAATATCGTGCTTTTTGGCGATAGCGGCAATGGCGGCTAAGTCCAATACCACCATATTCGGGTTGATCGGTGTTTCCAGGAAGATAACCTTGGTATTTTCCTGAATGGCGTTTTCGATGTTCTCTGGCTCAGTCATATCGACAAAGGTAACCTCGATACCAAACTTGGTCAGCATATGGCTCATCAAGGCATAGGAGCAACCATAAACGGCCTTGGAAGAAATGATATGATCGCCGCATTGTAAATTGGCCAGCAGGGCGCCGGATACCGCACCCATACCGGTTGCCGTGGCGGCGGCATCTTCCATGCCTTCCATTGCAGCCACCCGCATTTCTAATTGTCTGGTGGTAGGGTTACCTAAACGGCTGTAAATATAACCTTCGGCTTCGCCGGCAAAGCGGTCAGCGCCTTGTTTAGCATCATCAAAGATAAAAGTGGAGGTCTGGTATAAAGGTGTTGCCAGTGAGCCGAACTGCTCATCATTAATGCGTCCTGAATGAATGGCCTGGGTCTCAACATGTTTACTTGTGGTCATGAAAACTTCCTGAAGTTGTGCACTGATCTTGATTTTTGTTTTTGTGCAGAGAAATAACTACCCTGCTAATGCAAGTTAATGGCCATCTGGTTAAACTTGATTAAAATCAATTGGTTGTCTGTTTTATTGACAATGGTTAGTTAATTTTGTACTAAAAATATTACAAAATAGCTTGCTGTATTGTCAGCAAGCGATAAAAGTCGCCCTCAAGCCGTATAAAATAGCTAAGTTTTCTTTGTAATATATTTATTACGTTGTACTATTAATATTACATTTGTTGCTGGTTATTGAAGAATAAGGAAATCCCCGGATGAGATTAGAAATAAAGTCAGCGGATCGTATTGGTATCAGTCAGGAAATCCTGTCGGTTTTTTCACAGCATTTATGGAACCTCAGGGCAATAGAAGTCGCGACCTGTTTTACCTATGTACATATTGAACCGGACGATGTTTCTCTCGATAAAATCCGCTCTTCACTGGACAAGGTTGAAGGCATTTTGCAGTGCCGGGAAATTGAGTTATTACCCTCTGAGCGCAGGGAGAACCATCTGCAAACCCTGCTTAACCGTATTCCGGATCCCATTATCGATATTGACGAGCAGGGAATTATTTTAGCGATAAATCAGGCGGCAAAGAAACTGATCGGCAATAAGGCGGATAAACTTGAAGGCCGGGACATCACCTCTTACATAGAGCTGGATCACAAGGCTTTGGCCAGCGATAAAGCCATTACTACAGAGATTAATTTTGCCGGAACGCCTTATATTGCCGACATTAGCCCGGTCATAGCCGACGCTGAAGCAGAAGCCAAGGTAACCGGTGCCGTGATAGTTTTGCGCAGTATGAATACCCTGGGACGGCAAATTTCCCTGATGCAAACGCGAAACGACCAGGGGATAGAGAATGTTATCGGCCAGTCGGCGAAAATGAAACTCTTGATCGAGCAAACCTTACGTTTTGCCGATTTAGAGTTGCCGGTATTGATCAGCGGTGAAACCGGAACCGGCAAGGAGCTGATAGCCCGTGCCATCCATAATGCCAGTAGCAGGGCAAAGGCGCCGTTTCTTGCCATTAACTGTGCCGCTTTGCCCGAGCACCTGCTGGAAAGCGAATTATTCGGTTATGCCGGCGGTGCTTTTACCGGTGCGCAAAAAGGCGGTAAGCCGGGGTTATTCGAACTGGCGAGCGGTGGTACCGTTTTTCTCGATGAAATAGCGGAAATGTCCATTTACCTGCAGGCGAAATTATTACGGTTTTTACAGGACTTTCGCTATCGCCGTCTCGGCGGTACTACTGAGCTTAGCGCCAATGTCCGCATTATCAGCGCCAGTCACCAAAACCTGGTGGCTTTATCTGCCAAGCAGCTGTTTAGGGAAGATCTTTATTATCGCCTTAATGTCCTTAGTCTTGAGCTACCGGCACTGAGGGACAGGAAAGAAGATATTGCCCTGTTAACACGCCATTTTATTGCCAATGCTGCTGCCCAGGTAAATCAGCAGGTACCGGATATCAGTGAACAGGCCATGGCGATTTTGCAGCATTACCACTGGCCGGGTAATATCCGCCAGCTGCAAAATGTTTTGTTTCGCCTGGTGGCTCTTAATACCAAAGCCATGATAGGGCAGGAAGATCTGGCGGATCTGCTGGCGCAATCCTCTGATCAGCAAGCTCAAGCGGTTAAAGATTATTCTGATACCCGGGATTGGAAAAGCGCCCAGGCGGCGTTTGAGCATGGGCTGTTAACCCAGCTGTATCCTTTATACCCCACGACGCGTAAGTTGGCGAAGCGATTGAATGTTTCCCACAACAAAATTGCCATGAAATTACGCGAACATGGCCTGGATTAGTGAGTTTGTATGGGGAAGGTCGGTTAACTTGCAGAAAAGAAGGGCGTAGCACTTAGCTCCGCCCTTTTATTTGTCTGGTAATATTTATCTCTAGCCGGGGATAGCGGCAGAAGAGCGGGGCTTTTTAAACGCCTGGTAGCAGCATAACAGGCTAAAGGCCAAAATCAGGGTTAAGGGAAACAGCGTCAGGTTTGATAATACCGTTTGTCCTGCCACGAGTTCCGCTTGCGCTGCAGAAGCTTGAGTAGCCAGTGCCTGGTTTCTGGCATCATCTATCCAGCTGCCGATCACCGGATTCCACATGCTGACGGCAAACATCCCCATGCCGCCGATCACCGATAAACCTATAGCCCCGGTTTGCGGGTTATTCTCGGCGACAAAACCTAACATGGTGGGCCAGAAGTAAGTGACGCCCAGGGCAAATAATATCGCGGCGGGATAAACCGTCCAGCCACTGGCCAGGCTCATGGCATAAATGCCAGTGGTGGCAAGTATTGCCGAAGCCAGCAGTACCCCGGCGGGATTAAACCTGTGGATCAAGGGACCGGCAAAGTAGCGGCCAAAAGCCATTAACCCGGTGATCAAGGCCATGATCAACATAGGGGAGGCACCGGAAGCACCGAGCATTCTTTCTATCCATTGCTGGGTGCCTAATTCCGTGGTGGCGGTTAGGGTCATACAAATGAGCATAAACAGGAATAAGGGCGATGCCAGTGCTTTGATATTAGCCAGGGTGGAAGTCGTGGCCCGGTCCAGGGGCGGAAACTCCTGCTTGAGCACCAACAAGCCATAAATCAGGGCAGGCAGCAGCATAACGGCAATTTGCAGTTGCCAGCTCAGTCCCATGTCTGTCATCAGTTTGGAAATCAAGGCGCCGATGACAATGCCGCCGGGAAACCAGACATGAAAGCGGTTAAGCATGGTGGTTTTGTTGTCCGGGTAAAGGGCTGTGATCAGCGGATTACAGCCCGCTTCCACCGCGCCATTGGCAAAGCCGATAAAAAAGGTTGAAATCAACAGGCTCCAGAACCCGGAGGCATTGATGGTGAGGACTAAGCCAAGCAAATGGCAGATAAAGGCGGCAATAAGTAATTTTTTCGCGCCTATGGCATTGTAAATTGCGCCGCCTATCAGGGTGGCCAATGGGAAGCCTAAAAAGGCCATTGAATTGACCCAGCCAAGTTCTACATCGGACAAACTGAAATCCTGGCCAAGCTGGGTTAAAATGCCGGCGCGGATGGCAAAGGTCATGGCAGTGACCATAAGGGCAATACAGCTGGCGGTAAATAGCCTTGAAGTTTGTGTGCTCGTTTCTGACATCTGGCTCTCCTTTATTGTTATTTGTTGTTTTAAAGGGGGGTTATAAACCAAGCAGGCTTTTATTGAAGTGCTCGTTGCTATCAACCGCGGCAAAATCATCGAAGGCGGTTTGCGTCGGATTGATCAAATGCTCGCGGATAAATTTAGCCCCTTCACGGGCGCCATCTTCCGGATGTTTGATGCAGCACTCCCATTCCAGTACCGCCCAGCCGTCAAAGCCGTATTGGGTCAGTTTGCTGAAAATGCCTTTGAAATCTATCTGGCCGTCACCGAGGGAGCGGAAGCGGCCTGGGCGTTCCTGCCAGGGCAAATAGCCGCCATAAACGCCGGCACGTCCCGTGGCATTAAATTCAGCGTCTTTTACATGAAAGGCCTTGATGCGGCTGTGGTATATGTCGATAAAGGCCAAGTAATCGAGTTGCTGCAACAGGAAATGGCTGGGATCATAGAGGATATTGACCCTGGGGTGATGGCCGGTGGCAGCCAGGAAGCGTTCAAAGGTGACGCCGTCATGTAAATCTTCTCCCGGATGTAGCTCGTAACAAACATCAACACCGGCCTGGTCAAAAGCATCTAAAATCGGCAACCAGCGTTTTGCCAGTTCGGTAAAGCCTAATTCAACCAACCCCGGCGGGCGTTGCGGCCAGGGGTAGAGGGTCGGCCAAAGCAGGGCGCCGGAGAAAGTAGCGTGGGTTTTCAGGCCCAAGCGGGCACTGGCTTTGGCGGCAGCTTTTAATTGCTGTGTGGCCCATTCGGCTCTGGCGCTTGGATTGTTTCGATAAGCTTGTGGGGCGAAGCCGTCAAACATCTTGTCATAAGCCGGATGTACTGCAACTAACTGTCCCTGCAAATGGCTGGAGAGTTCGGTGATGTTAAGGCCAAACTCGTGCACGGTTTGTAAAATCTGATCGCAATAGTCCTGGCTGTTTGCTGCACGCTCAAGGTCAAATATTTTGCTGTCTGAGGTTGGTAGCTGGATCCCCTGATAACCTAACTCGGCTGCCCAGCGGCAGATACCGGCTAAGCTGTTAAAAGGAGGTTGATCGCTGAGGAATTGGGCCAGGAATATTGCCGGTCCTTTGATTTTATGCATGTTTGTCTCCTTGTGGGGGAGTGGCTAGTTCTTCATTAGGTAATAAGGAAAACGGGTGCCATTTCAGATCCGAATGGCTGGCGGCGACAACATTTTCAATAAAGGCCATGCCGCGCACGGCTTGATAGATCCCGGGCACATCCAGGTGACTTTCTTGGGCCGGGGCATTGTCGTTATCACCTGCCAGGCGGGCTCTGACTTGGCTGGCAAATCCGCGATAAAGGTTGGCGAAGGCTTCCAAATATCCTTCCGGATGACCCGCCGGGGTACGCAGGATTGCCGTTGTTGCAGGGGCCAGTTCACCGACCCCGCTGCGGATGAGCTGGCTTGCCCGGTTGGGAAATTTCATCAATAAGCTGTTAGGTTCGAGTTGCGACCAGTCCAGGCTGGCGTGTTCGCCATAAACGCGGATCCTTAGGTTGTTTTCTTCGCCGACAGATATCTGGCTGGCGAGCAATACCCCGTGGGCGTCATGATTAAAACGCAGCAGCACTGTGCCGTCATCGTCTAAACTCCGGCCTGGTACATTGGTGGTTAAACTGGCGCATAATGCCGTGATTTCCAGGCCGGTAACATATTCTGCCAGGTTGGCGGCGTGTACGCCTATATCCCCCATGCAGCAACTGATCCCCGACCGGGCGGGATCTAAACGCCAGGCTGCCTGCTTGCTTTGTTCGTCGTCTTTAGATGCCAGCCAGCCCTGGGGATATTCCACCACCACTTTTTTAATTTTGCCAAGTGCCCCGGCAGCTACCCGGCTTTTGGCTTCTTTCACCATGGGATATCCGGTGTAAGTATGGCTCAGGCCGTAGAGTAGTGATGATTGCTTGACGATGGCTTCGAGTTCCAGCGCTTCTTTTAAGGTCAAGGTTGCGGGTTTATCCGACATCACGTGAAAGCCCGACTCCAGCGCCAGTTTGGCTACGGGGAAATGCAAATGATTCGGCGTCACTATTACCACCATATCCATGCGTTTTTCTGCGGGCTGTTGTTGTTCCCGGGTAAACATTTGCTGGTAACTGCTGTAGCAGCGCTCCGGGTCCAGATACAGGGCTTTGCCGGATTCAAGCGAGCGACTGGCATCTGAGCTGAAGGCGCCGCACACCAATTCTATTTCATTGTCCATTTGCGCGGCTATCCTGTGTATCGCCCCGATAAAGGCACCCTGGCCGCCGCCGACCATACCCATTCTGATTTTTCGCATTTAGTCGTCACCTGTTATGGTTTTCTTTTTTACCGGGAAAGGTTTCCGGTAAAAAGCGTTTTATTTATGATAAAAGCGGCGTGGAATTAGTGTTAAGATGAAATCGGTTTCTTATGCGATAAAATCGGCGTTGCCTTTTTAATGATCAGGGTGACCAAGGCAATAGTTCAGGCAATAGTTCAGACAATAATTTCTAAATGAGCATCATATATGACAATTAAAGGTGTTAAAGCACAGGGCGGGGATGACTTTCTCCAACAGTTATCGGTTAGCCAAGTTATAGAAATGTTTGATCTAATGCCGGATATGTTATTTTGGCTAAAAGATGCTGAGGGCCGTATTCGCTACGCCAATCAGTATTTTCTTGAACACCAGGGGGTGGATAGCTTATCCCAGGCAATCGGCTGCAGCGATTATGACTTTTCACCTCCCCATATCGCCCGGCAGTTTGTGGTGGATGATCAAAAAGTGATGCAGGGAGAAGTCGTGACCAACCGCCTGGAAATGAACAGTGAAAGCACCGGGGACATCTCCTGGTTTATCACCTCCAAGCGTCCGCTTTATAATGACAAGGGTCAGGTGATCGGCTCTTATGGCATTTCTCGCCATCTGGAAAAAACGACAGTTGCTATTTCTTCCATGGAAGCGTTAAAGGTGCCGGTAGATTATATCCGCAAACATTATATGTACCCGGTAACTCTTAAGGAGTTGGCCCGGGCAAGCCATTTATCTGTCAGTGCGCTGGAAAGGCGCTTTAAGAAATACCTGAAAAAGACCCCAAAACAATTTATGAATGAAGTACGTCTGGAAAATGCCCGGCGTTTACTGGTGGAAACAGCATTACCTATCGCCACAGTTGCCAGTGAAAGTGGTTTTAGTGATCCCAGTTATTTCAGCCGGCAGTTTTACCGGCTGTTTACTCAGTTGCCTTCCGAATTTAGAAAAAGTCACTGCCGGAAAAGTCCATGACCGGAAAAAACAGCCAGGCATAATCCCGCAATGAATTGGAGCTAGTGTTCCAATAATCCGTATAACAGCTTTTTGACGTATTGGGGCTCAAACGGTTTGTCGCACAGGGCATTGACGCCGTCCTGCTCAATATTGGCCAAATGCGCCATTTGACTTTCGCTGGTGACCATGACCACAGGCAGATGGGATTGCTGGCTTTGTTCACGGATATAGCGGGTCAGCTCCCGGCCATCCACTTCGGGCATATTAAAATCAGTAACCACGAGATCAAACATATGATCTTCGAGCAATTTGATCGCATGACTGCCGTCGACGGCTTCGGTGACTTTTTTCAGGCCTAAGTTATTCAATACCCGTTTGATATGATTGCGTGCCAGGCGGCTGTCATCCACCAGTAACACCCGGATCTCGTGGACATCAAAGTAGTCCAGCTCGAGTTCGTCCACCGACAGCAAATCCAGGGTATTGTTGATGGCGGAGGTCAGGTGGTCACGGGTAAAAGGTTTTGGCAGCAGGGCAACCACGCCGGACTGCTTAAACTCTTCCAGGTGTTCACGTTTGTGCTCACTGGTGACCAGCATAAAGGCGGTATCGGTAAACTTATCGTCAGCCCGAATTTCGCGCAGTAAGTCTAATGCCGTGCCTTGCTCGAAATACATGGCGCTGGCGATTAAGTCATGGGGGTGGCGCTGCATGATTGCCATGGCTTCTTCGACGGATTTTGCCGGCGATATTTCACTGACCCCTTGCTGCTGCAATTCATTGATAATAATTTTGCGCTGGGTATCCGATGGTTCCACCAACAGGATTGACAGCTCTTTTGAAGTAATTGATTGCATTGGTTATTCCTTTGTTATACCAAGAGAGTAGCAAAAATGCCGCTAACCACCAATAAATTTAACTTTATAGCCGTTTTTTTCCAACACCTGCTTGATGGCATCGCGTTTGTCCCCCTGGACTTCGATCACATCACCAACCACACTGCCGCCGCAGCCGCAGGTTTTTTTGATTTTGCTGGCAAGGTCTTTTAAGCCCTTTTCATCCAGCCCCAATCCGGTGACGGTAACTACGCCTTTGCCTTTACGGCCTTTGGTTTCACGGCGTACTTTTGCGGTGCCGTCTGATGGGGTGACTGCTTTGCTTGGCTTTTGCTCTTTGATGCGACCTGAGTCGGTGGAATAAACCAGTGTTGAGTTGTCGTTGTTCATGCTCTCTCACCTGAGTTAGCGGGGGATTTAATGCGGCAAAAATGCGTTATTTTGTGCTTTTTGTCAATGGAATTTTATTAGCTGAAACCAGAGCAGCAGTGAAAATAGCGGCAGGAGTAGCCAATTGCATTTTTTCTGGAGTTAGCTCCTCTAAAGTTGGGGTTTGTATAATGAAGCTTAAGCTTGCTTTAGTGCCTGTTTAGCTGCTTGTTGTAACCGTCCGATAGTGACGCTAAATACCCAGCGGATAAATTTATAGGTAAATTCAATCGGTATATAAGCCCCTTTACCGGCAAAAACCAGCATGTAGCCTAATACGGCTTTTAGCTGTTCTTCAAGGCCTACAATTTTTCCTATATTTACTAGAGTTTTGGCCATAATGTCGTAGACAGTGCCTATGGATGTTCCCATAACTTGCAAAGAAGCTATTGTGGTTGCTGCGCCGCCATCTATCATGAGTGTCATTAGGGCGGCAGCAATTTTATCTGCCCAAAAGGTTGAATAGGTGGTCTCAGTACGATTTCGATAGTTTAACACAACACGTTGACTTACCGAGCTTGCCGTCTGACAGTGTAAACTTTCCCAGTCACTATGATTTGCTGTTTTAATATATGCTGGACCTTTTTTCATAGAATGTGCGCTGGTATCTATGCCTTGAGCGCGGGAAAGTATGTATTCCCGACCGCTAATCGGGGCGTGATAAAAGGGCCATACAGGCATTTTAGGTACAGGATCTGCCCCATGTACACAGCGAAACATTTTATCTATTCGTGCGCTATGATGAATGGCGAAGTTTTTCTTGCCTACGCGGGGGGAGCCAAAAGTATACAAGTAGACGGTATTTTTAAATTCAGCCTTAAGCCAATCTGCGGTTAAGGTAGCCAGCGCGCCACCCAGGCTGTGGCCCACGCAATGGATAATACTATTGCCGTTAGTAATTCCTGGCTGGCTAAAATAGGCATATAAGCTTGCTCTAAAAGATGCAAATGAACTTTGAAAACCTGTATGTACACAAGATCCGGTATCACTATTGGTGCTATGGCACGTGATATCTGTGAGTGCGTCGGCTAAGGAGTCAGTACCGCGAATCGCGATAATATGATCATCACTATGCTGTACACTATGGCCTTGGCCTATTAAGACAAAACCAGTTGCTTGGCGACAGAAAAAACCACCCGAAGTGCCGGTATAAACGTGCTTTGATAAGTTGAATTTGAAATGTTTTTCGGTTTCAGGGTCAAGCTCCAATGCTATTCCTTCAGGAACTGGCCCTTTAATATTATAAGCGGCAGCGGCAATATTTGATGCTACGCGTGGGGAGATGGTGGCCATATTTCATCCTTAAAATAGTGGTTATCTTTTGCTTAAGCGCACATCAGGTTATTTCATCATAAGAAGTAATCAGTTCATTATTATAATAGGTTGAGATCAGCTCTCCTTGCCAATGGCATATGGAACCTACGACCTGCCGTGGCAGGCCGCCATAATCCGTGGCATCAATAAGATGTTTTACTTTTTTATTTTGTAAGTCGGCATTGAGCTGTAGTAACAAATCAGAGAGTGGTTGGATTGGGTCCCAGCTCTTACTGGTTGACCAGAGAAAATAATAGTCGTCACCCTGAATATCCTTTATATTTTTTTCAATATAAATGGATTGTAAAACCGGCATATTCTGGCCGAAGATATCACCTGGCATCCGTGATTTAATAACTTTCCTCTCAAATGAAAATCTGCCATCAGTATCGGTTATTGCGTATTCTGTCTGTTCTTTGCCTTTTTCGTAGCCTTCATAAATAAGTTTACGAGTTACCCGTACTCCTGCCACTGCCTGGCCTTTATCAGTAACTCGGCCGAGTACCTGAGGGGACATTTCTACCTCGTATCGCTTAAATAGACCGAACATGGCTTTGGGCTCTATAAAAAAGTAGTATTAAATAATACAGCATAATGCAGGTAAGCTCTTGAAATCTTATCTGTAAGAAGTTTTTTAATGTTGGGAAGTTGTTCATCCTGAACAAAGTAATTTCCTAATTGATGTTAGTGTGCCTTAAATAAAAAGAGTATGGGCAGGCAGATCTATTTTATCAATGAGTTATAGATAAAAGTTGCCGAATGATTATGTGTTTGATTGCCGTTGAGCCTCAGTGCTTGTAATACTACAACCTTGGTCAAACAGCCACAAAGTTAGTTTGAATCTCTCAGCTATCAGTGACATACACTTGAGGAAATTACCCTATTTTTGTTTTTTTGAAATCAGCAAGCTTTTAAAAGCATAAAGCTACAGAGGTAAAAGAAAAGCCACCGCAAGGGTGGCTTTTTTACTTGAGAGATAAGATAAACTTACAGTTTACCTTCCAGCTCAGGCAAAGTTTCGAATAAATCAGCTACTAAACCGTAGTCGGCTACCTGGAAGATAGGCGCTTCAGGGTCTTTGTTGATGGCAACGATAACTTTAGAGTCTTTCATCCCGGCTAAATGCTGGATGGCACCACTGATACCCACGGCGATGTAAAGGTCAGGGGCAACGATTTTACCCGTTTGACCAACCTGCATATCGTTTGGTACGAAACCGGCGTCAACCGCAGCACGTGATGCACCGATAGCAGCGCCCAGCTTGTCGGCAATACCTTCAAGTAACTTGAAGTTGTCGCCGTTTTGCATACCACGTCCACCAGAAATAACCACACTGGCAGCACCTAAGTCAGGGCGCTCGGAAACGGTTAGTTCATCGCTGACATGACTTGAAGTACCGGCGTCGGTTGCCTTATCTAAAGCAACGATTTCGGCATTGCCGTCGGTTGCTACCGCGTCAAAACCTGTGGCACGTACTGTAATCACTTTTTTGCTGTCCAGGCTTTGTACCGTGGCAATTGCGTTACCGGCATAAATAGGGCGTACAAAAGTATCGGCGCTCTCTACGGCGATGATGTCTGAGATTTGCGTAACATCTAACAGCGCGGCAACACGTGGCATAAAGTTTTTGCCTGTGGTTAGCGCAGTGGCAACGATATGGTCATAATCGGCAGCTAATTCTGTTACCAGTAAGCTGACATTTTCTGCCAGTTGGTGCTCGTAAGCGGCGTTGTCGGCCACTAATACTTTAGCAACACCGTTCACCTTGGCGGCTTCTTCAGCAACGCCCTGACAGTTGCTACCGGCAACTAACAGGTGGATATCGCCACCCATGGCTTGAGCGGCGGCAACCGTTTTCAGGGTCTCGGCTTTTAATGTTTGATTGTCGTGTTCGGCAAATACTAAAATATTCATGAGATCACCTTGGCTTCATTTTTTAACTTTTCAACTAACTCATCTACGCTTTCAACCACGATACCCGCCTGGCGCTCGGCCGGAGGCGTTACTTTCAGTAAGCTGGTGCGCGGGCTTAAATCGATACCAAAGTCGGCGGCAGGTTTTACATCCAGCGGCTTACGTTTGGCTTTCATGATGTTAGGCAGTGAAGCGTAACGAGGTTCGTTTAAGCGCAGGTCGGTGGTGACGATAGCCGGCAGGTTAAGGGCTACGGTTTGCAGGCCGCCGTCGATTTCACGGGTCACCTTGACTTTATCGCCGTCAACTTTCACTTCAGAGGCAAAAGTACCTTGAGGCATGTTGGTTAATGCCGCCAGCATTTGACCGGTTTGGTTGTTATCGCTGTCGATAGCTTGCTTACCTAAGATCACCAGCTGCGGCGCTTCTTCTTCAACCACTTTCTGCAGCAGTTTGGCAACATTTAACGAATCAAGTTGCTGGTCGGTTTCGATTTGAATCGCGCGGTCGGCGCCCAGGGCTAATGCGGTACGCAGCTGCTCCTGGCTGGACTTGTCACCGATAGTGACGGCCAGGATCTCTGTCGCTACACCGGCTTCTTTTAAGCGAACGGCTTCTTCTACGGCAATTTCACAAAACGGGTTGATCGCCATTTTTACATTAGCGAGATCAACATTTGAATTGTCTGATTTAACGCGAACCTTGACGTTATAGTCAATGACACGTTTGATCGGTACTAATACTTTCATCATAGCCTCTGATTGTGCTTGTTGGTTTTTAACTGTTAAAATTGAGGCGAATTGCCAAATTTCAACTTATATAATTTGAGTAATAGCTCGAAAGACTACTCACTGATTACGTGTACGTCAACGTAATCTTGGTGAAAACTTTCACTCGTGTTGAGCGAAAACAACAATTGCAGATAATTTCTCTGCATCGGGATAGTATTTCAGCGTAAAATATCTATATAATGAGGCATATTATCAAACAAGCGTTTGAATTTGTATACCGGATAAACAAAAATCAGAAAAAAGGGGGGATATAATGGAACGCGAATCGATGGAATTTGACGTTGTCATCGTAGGTGCAGGTCCGTCAGGACTGGCGACGGCATGCCGTTTAGCACAGATGGCACAGGAAAAAGAACAAGAGTTAATGATCTGCGTGGTCGAGAAAGGCTCGGAAGTTGGCGCACATATTCTCTCAGGCGCCGTATTCGAACCCCGTGCTATGGATGAGCTTTTCCCCGACTGGAAAGAAAAAGGTGCGCCGCTTAATACCCCGGTCACCGGTGATGACATTTATTTATTGAACAGCGAAAGCAACGGCATCAAGCTGCCGGGTTTTGCGCCGCCTAAAACCATGCATAATGAAGGCAACTATATTGTCAGCATGGGTAATATCTGCCGCTGGCTGGCAGAGCAGGCAGAACAACTGGGCGTTGAAATTTTCCCCGGCTTCCCGGCCCAGGAAGTGTTGTATAACGAAGACGGCAGTGTCGGCGGCGTTATTACCGGCGATATGGGCTTAGATGTCGACGGTAACCCGAAAGACTCTTATATGCCGGGTATGGAGCTTAAGGCGAAATACACGGTCTTTGCCGAAGGTTGTCGCGGCCATTTAGGTAAAGAGCTTACCGCTAAGTTTAACCTTAGCGACGGCAAGTCTCCTCAGCATTACGGGATCGGTTTTAAGGAAATCTGGGATATCGACCCACAAAAACATCAGCCGGGTTTAGTGGTACACACCGCAGGCTGGCCGCTGGATAAAGAAACCGGCGGTGGCGGATATCTTTACCATGCAGAAAACAACCAGGTGTTTGTCGGTATTATTATCGATTTAAATTACAAGAACCCGCATTTAAGTCCGTTTGATGAATTCCAGCGTTATAAACATCATCCGAAAATCAGCCAGTATCTGGAAGGGGGCAAACGTGTGTCTTACGGTGCCCGTGCCATTGCTAAAGGCGGTTTAAATTCTTTGGTGAAAATGACTATGCCCGGCGCCGTGATGGTCGGCTGTGACGCCGGTACCTTGAACTTTGCCAAGATCAAAGGTAACCATACCGCGATGAAGTCCGGCATGATAGCGGCGGAAACCATTTTTGCCGCCCTGGCCGGCGGCGATGAAGGCGGTAAAGATCTGGTCGCCTATGAAGAGAGCTTTAAGAATTCCTGGGTGTATGAAGAGTTATACAGCACACGTAACTTCGGCCCGGCGATGCATAAGTTCGGTACTTTCTGGGGCGGCGTGTTTAATACCGTCGATCAGAATTTCTTTAACGGTAAGTTGCCGGTGAACTTCAAGGACGAGTCTCTGGATCATGACCAGTTAAAACTGGCTTCTGAGTCTCCGGTGATCAATTATCCGAAGCCGGACAACAAGCTCAGCTTTGATAAGCTTTCTTCGGTGTTTTTATCCAATACCAACCATGAAGAAGAGCAGCCGTGTCACTTGAAACTGGCGGATAAAGATATTCCTATCAAGGTGAACCTGCAGAAATATGGCGAGCCGGCGCAGCTTTATTGTCCTGCCGGTGTCTATGAAGTGGAGAAAACAGAAGAGGGAGATAAGTTTATTATCAATGCTCAAAACTGTATCCACTGTAAGACCTGCGATATTAAAGATCCCAGCCAGAATATTACCTGGGTAACACCTGAAGGTACCGGCGGACCGAATTACCCGAATATGTAATTCCGTAGCCTAACTGCCCATCAAACAAAAAGCTCCTGAAATACCATCAGGAGCTTTTTTTATACAGGGAGTATTTCGGCCTGCTTTGAAGTAGGAAGGGCTCCCGGCGTAAGCTGAGTACTTGCATCCTGTAAGCGATCCTGTGGTGTTATGGAAGACAAAAAGCAGGGTTATGCAGGGATGTTTTTCAGCATGCTTTCTATAAGCTATCCGGTGATGATGCCACAGTCATTTGCATGGCTAAATGAAGTTTTTCTTTTCTGAAAATGTTATCAACTTGTATTTACAAAGCTGCTTCCTCTGGTTAACCAGTTAATGCGTTTGCTGATATTTCCATCAGATAGCGTCAAATTTCAGCCTTTTTTACGAACTTAATCGAAAAAAAACGACATTTTAGGAGAAAAAAGCGACAACTTTAGTTACGGCTTGTTTACAAATCGGACCTGCTGTGATGATATGCAGATTCAAGGATATCTTGAAGTAATACTCTAAAAGGATAAGAGAAAAATGAAAAAACTACCCACATCTTTAATGTTATTGCTATCAATGACGGCATTTGCCGGACAGGCCAGCACTATCACTCCAGCAGAAGCAAAGCCGGTTTCATCACAGGTAAAAATCAAGGCTAATCTAACCACAAGCAAACGCTTGATGGCACAGGATATTAGCCGTCAGTACAGCAAGATCTCATCGTTGCTGCACAGTGAAATCACCCAATACAACCTGAAAGTCAATGTTGATAACCTGCTTAATGCCAATGTTATGGATACCAAGCAGTTACAACAGGCTGATTTATCCATTAAGTCGGCGAAAGGTTTAGAGTCGGTTACTGAATCTCTGGTTGAATTGCGCCTGGCGCATGAATCCATGCTGGCGGCCTGGCAGGCGGGTGAATCCCCGTTGTTTGCTTTTGCGCCCGAAGGCAATGACAGCCAATGGGATTATATTGAAGCCTATGATGTTGACGGCAACATTCAATTGTTAGATGCCTATGAGATGCCTGAGCGTCCGGTATTTGTTGTTGGCGTCGACGGTCAGCGTTCATTAAAAGAAGGTCTGCAGGTGATGCGTTCGGTATTTGCCGGCGAGGGCCAGGTGAGTAAAGCTGCATTGCGCTCGGTATCGGCTAACGCCAGCATCATGGCCGACGATGACAGTTTATCGACCACAGTGATCAAAAAGATCCGTTTAAATGATGATCAGGAGCCCTGGATTTCCGGCGATGCCGAAATTTATGGCATAGTCAACGGCGTGGATCCGTCAAGAGATGAGCCTTACCTGGATATCGTCGATATGCCTTATCTGGATAACGACGGCACCACATACTCCCCGAACCAGATTGCTATTTACTGGGACAGATATCGCTGGAGTGCCGCGGATATGATCCTGATGGAGCATGATGACGGTACTAATTATAAAGAGCTGGCAACGGCCTTGTTGGAAGCAGCAACGGCGATTATGCGTTTAATCCCGGATCCGGCGGTTCAGGGATATGCCATTATTCCTCAGATCACCAACGGTATCATCAGTGCTATGCCGGATGCCTGGTTCACCAATGATGATGATTATGTTGATGTTTACTACACCTTGTTTGAAGGTCGTACGTATAATGATCATATGGGCGCCGGCGGTAATGCCAAGACGTCTTTTGAGCCACTGGAAATTCCCTCTCGTTAATCCTTTGGCTTAACGTTTAGTGTGGTTTTATTTCTTTAAACCCCTGTTATCGCTTGATACCAGGGGTTTTTAATGGAGTATTTTCGAAGGGGAGTTTGCTGATAGACCCGGAGTGGTTTTTGTTATCAACTTTTTGTATCTATCAGGGCAAACTGGCTAAGCTGGGGGATTTGCTGTTTTAGCTCCTGCTCTATTTTATTAAGTTTGATTAATCCCTGGCAAAATTGTGCGGTCTTTTCATCCAGGATACTGGCATGATGTCCCATTTCCTGCTTAAGCTCTTGAGAGAAGGGGGCCAGGTGCTTGTCCAGGCTTGTTATTTTGAGCTCCGAGCTTGAGGTTGGCCTTTGCTCGCTTTTGCCGTTATTGTTTGCGCCGGGAAGCCCTTGATCTTTGCTGTTGATCACTTGTTCGACCTGGTGTAACAGGTTGCCTACCGAAGCGGAGATCACTTGTTCGAGTTCAACTTCAAAATCGCCGGTAAATAAATCGTCAAAATTGTCGAAGTCTTGCGGGGCGATAAAATAATTTTGCTCGCTGTGGTTAAACCTTTTATGCAGGCGTATCTCGACTTCCCTGAACTTTTTCTGAATTTTTTGATGGGCAGCGCTGTTTTCCCCGGTTAAGCCGGCGATGACCTTATTGACCGCTTTAAGCCCCAATTCCAGGCCGTTGATGGCAATGGAGACGATTTCCGGGACCTGCTTGCGGATCCCCGAGCTATATTGCCCCAACAGGGCCTGCTGTTGTTCGCTTAGCTGAACTTCCCGGCCGCCGATAAACAGCTGCCGGGGCGTGTTGATTTGCAAAATGGTGCGGTCATGATCAAGCACGCGGATATGCTTGGGGTTGATCACGATACCATGGTTGATATTGATATTACATGGCGCGGCATTCGCCGCGGCACATGAGAAAGCGGTAAGGATAAAGCCAAAGGTAAGGCACTTCATTTTATCTTGCCTGTTGATTGTTGATGTCAGCGAGCGGCTTGTTAACTATGCACAATCGGCTCGATATGAATTTTTCTATCTTTAAACAACATCTTGCTTGGACCATATTCCCGTTTGCTGCGGTCGCTGAAATCACCTATGGTCAGTTCTACGCCATGATAAAGCTTTTCGGTGGCTTCGACATAGACCTTGGCCATATAGTCCTGAATTGCCTGCTCTAAGGTTTGCTTTTCCTGCAGCAGTTCTCCCATACGTTTGGCATGGAACTGATAAGTGGCAACGACTTTGGTCAACATTTCAGGATTGGCCTTATCTTTGGGTAAGGCTTTTAATTTCGTGGTGGCAGACTTTAATTCATTGGTTTTATCCGAATCATTTTTTAAACGGGTTTCAATATCATCAAGCTGCTCTCTTAATGTGTTAAGTTTTCTTTCGAAATGGACCAGGGTATTGCTGCCCGCCGTAGCGCCGACTATGCCTGCATGTACTGAGCTCACGGCCTTAATAAAGCCGCCGATTAATTTGCCGTCGGCTTTTTCTTCATTGCCGACCCAGAGCTTGCCGCCGGTATCGACAATGGAATGCATCAGTTGATTTTCAATGCGGACATCGCCATCGCAGTAAATTTCCGCATATTGGCAATGCTTGGCGTAAATATTCCCTTTGGCGTTGATATTGACGCTCATTTGTACTTCGGTCACCTGCCGGGTTTCCAGATCTTGCTTGCGTCCTATGATACCGCCGGAAATGGTGATGTCGCCGCCGGCTTTTAAAATAGCCGATTCGACAAAGCCGCCTACGGTGATATCGCCGGTTGCCGTGACCTTCATGCCTTCACTGACATCGCCGTCGATAATGACACTGCCTTCAAAAATGATATGGCCGGTGCTGACATCGACATTTTTAATTTTATAGACTTCATCAACCTCCATGCCGTTTTCAATCACCTTGGGCAGGCCGACTTTTTTGGAGATCAGGATATTGCCATTTTTAGGGCTCAGCTCGGTGCCTTCACCGCACTTCATTTCGATATCATTGCCCGGGGTCGGCTCTAGCGGCTCGGCGGTAACTTTATAACCGCGTTTACCCTGAGACAGGGGAACTTTTTGCACTAGCGGATCGCCGATTTTGACACAAATAATATCTCCTAAATCCCGCATGTCGACGCTGCCGTCTTCGCGTTTTTTCGGTTTTAAAATACGGGCCTGGGCACTTTGCACCAGATGTTTGATTCTCGCGTCCTGGCCGTTGATGGGCATTTTCCCCAGGGCTATCTGGCTGGAAACCACAGTGCCCGCCGGTTCTTTGGCTGCTTTTTGCGCCAGGGCAACCAGCTCTTCCTTGATAAAACCTTTTTTCACGCCGGACTCTTGTGCGGCATTGAGGATGGCTTTGGCGGACAAGTGTTTACCGCCAAGGGCTGTGGTGATTTCGGCGGTTGCCGTCATTGCGTCACTGTCTACAGTGACCGTTACGCTGGCATTGCGCCGCTCCAGGATCTGGTAACGAACTTCTCTGCCGGTTTTTCCCGCTTGTAAAGGTTTTAAAACATCGTTGAGCTCGGCAACGGCATTTTTAATGTTGGCTTTTTGTACATGAAGATCTGTGTACTGCGAGGCGGCGACTAATTCTAATATGCCGGCTTCGGTAATTGCATCCCCACCTTTGATCGGCTCTAATACCAGGTCGATATTCTCTTTGGCGTTACTGACTAAACTGGCCTTGCTCATGGGGTTAAACTCCGAAACTACTTTTTATTGTTATTATTGGCATTAGTTTATTGGTTAAATATAGTTGTCCTGATGAATACGGATGAAGTTCTTGGTACCGGCTTTAGAATAATCGATTTTATATTCTTTATTGTCCAGCGCCTGGACGAACACCAGGGTTTTTTCTTCACCAAAGACTTCGATGGAAGCCAGGTCAATTACTTCCTGGTAGGCTTTTTTCGCTTCAGAGCGTTTACCCGGTACCGGGCCTTTGTAGATGCCTATGCCCCTGTGGCTGACAATCACAACCTCATGGTCACCATTGACTATTAATAAGTCAAACTTTCTAATTTTATGAATTAAGGTGTTGCGACCACTGGTGATGAAATTTTTATCAATCAAAATATTCCCCTAGTTATACTGTTTGCCTGGCTGACGCTTAACTGCATAATAATACGTGCCAGCGAACTATTTCTTATGCTTTAACCCTTCGAGCTATTTATCCCTCGAATTATTACCCTAATATCGGGCTTAAGTAAAGCAAGCTCGCCAGTTTGCTATCAGATAAAGCTTTTACTCTGTAATCAATGTGTAAATATTAATCTTAATTCCGGATCTGTTCAATCATCTTATACAGATATAATAATCTGATTTGTGAAGCATTATATCCGGGATGATACAAGAGGTTCACATCAGATTCTTTGATTTATAATATTAGTTGAATTTTTTTTATTTTTTATTTAAAACTCCTTTCAATCAAGTAATTAGCTGGATCGTTGCAATCATTGAGCGATCGTCTGATCAAATCCAGGCCAATGGCTGCAACATAACGCTGAAAAGCAAGCCGGGTGCCGGGGATTAAAAAGCAATGGCATTTAAGGTCAGTTTTACTTCCCCAGGCCAGCCAGACTGTACCTACCGGCTTTTCTTTGCTGCCGCCTCCCGGGCCTGCGACACCGGAAACCGCGATCACATAGTCTGCCGCCGACCTCTCCAGCGCACCTTCGGCCATGGCCTGTATGGTTTCCCGGCTAACGGCGCCGTGGTTTGCCAAAATCCGGGGATCTACCCCCAGCATCTGGCTTTTCATGTCATTGGAGTAGGTGACAAAGCCGGCCTCAAAGGCTTGGGAAGAGCCGGGGACTTGCGTGAGCAAGCTGGCAATCAGGCCGCCGGTGCAAGACTCGGCCGTGGCAAGGGTTTGTCCTTTTTCTGTTAGGCGATCAAGGACGTGTTGCGCCAAACTTTTTGGCGGGCCATTTATTTCTGCCACAATATGGTTCCCTAACAGGGCCTTAAGTTTTGTTATACATTGCGCTTTTTCAGCATCGGCGGCGGATGAACGGGTGGTTAACTTCAGCTCCAGCAAGGGATCGCCGGCCCTAAAGCCCAGTTCAACATCATCGGGCCAGGGGGCAAGCTCGTCGTGGATAAGTTGCTGCAGTTTAGACTCGCCGAGGCCAAAGATCTGAAACTTAGTGATCTGTGTTTTATCTTGCCCGGTTGTTTTTTCAGCAAAATCCGGGAGGATTTGTTGCTCTAACATGACTTTTAACTCAGCAGGCACACCCGGGGTGCAATAAATTTCACAGTTGTTGTGCCTGACTTTAAAACCGACGGCGCTGCCGATGCGGTTGGCGATAATGTCACAGCCTTGGGGTAATAATGCCTGCTTTAAATTGGCCGGGTTCAGTATTGTATCTCTTTGCTGACACCAGGAAACCAGATGTTGATAGGCCTGTTGGTGTTGTGCCAACGGCACATTCATCGCCTGTGCCAGTGCCTGAGCGGTAAAGTCGTCTGTGGTTGGTCCTAAACCGCCATTAATGATCAAGACATCCGCTGCCGTGCTCATTTGGCCGATTTCTGCAACGAGCAGGGATAAGTCGTCGCTGACGGTGACTTTACGTTTGATCTCTATGCCTGTTTCCGCCAATTCCCGGGCGATCATGGCGGAGTTGGTATCAACAACATCCCCGTTTAATAATTCGTTACCGGTGAGCAACAGTTGAACTTTAATTTGTTTCATTGTCTGTCCATTGTTTTAATCAAGAGAAAAGGCGATGGTGCTTCGTCTGGTATTTTATCGGTCGAAAAATTATTTTAAACTGATTTAAACCTTTTTTAATCCCCCTTACATCTAACTGGATAAATATTTTATAAAAGCCAGGGAAATACTATGAATAACCTTATCAGCAAACCACTTTTTGTTGCCAGTTTCGCCGCTCTGATGACATGGCAGGTTAATGCCGATGTTGTCGATGAGATCAATAAATCTTTTACCGTCGGTGATAACAGCAGTTTTCGCCTGGAAAATGTCAACGGCAGCGTAGATATTCAAAGCTGGCAGCAAAAGGTGATCCAGGTAACTGCCATCATCGAAGCCGATGATCAGGACGACAGGGATCGTATCTCTATCGATATGAGCCAAAATGACCGGGGGGTGAGTGTTGAAACCCGCTACGAAAAAACATCGACCTGGGGCAATAATCACAATTCCGGCTCGGTGGATTACCGCATCATGGTGCCCCAGGACGTAGATTTGGCTAAAATTGAGTTGGTAAACGGTTCTTTGACCATAGAAAATGTTATGGGAGAAGTGAATGCCGAGCTGGTCAATGGTTCAATAAAAGCTTCGGGTTTAAGCGCTGATGCCGATATCAGCTCGGTTAATGGCAGTATCAAGGTGAATTACCAGCAGGTGGCGAAAGAGCTGGAGCAGATAAAAATAGAAACGGTTAACGGCAGTATCAAGCTGCACCTGCCGGAAAATATCAGCGCCGCGGTCGATGCCGAAACCATGCATGGCAGCATTAAAAATGACTTTGGTTTGAAGGTGGATAAAAACCTGTTTGCCGGGCGCAATATGCGCGGAGATATCGGCTCGGGTGATGCGCGTATTTCCCTTGACAGCGTGAACGGCAGTATCAAGGTGATGAAAAAATAATACGTCCTGAGTATTACCTGAGTAACAATAGAAGAGGGGAGTGCCGGTTGGCACGCCCCTTTTTTATTGTTTTATCGCATCTCTGGAAACTGTTGTGCCGAGTTCTCTTCAACCAAGATATATGGCGCTTGTTTGGGATATGGATATAATAGCGGCATTTATTATTATAACGAGCAAAAAGACAAGCTTGTTTTCTTGTCTGATTAGGGATGTTTTATGTCATTATTACCTTATATAGAAGTGGCTACCGGGGAAAAACCGGGCGCAAGTGTGATCTGGTTGCACGGTTTGGGCGCCGACGGCCATGATTTTGAACCTATAGTGCCTGAGTTAAAGCTTGCGAAAGAACATGCGGTACGCTTTATATTCCCTCATGCGCCGAAAATTCCCGTTACCATCAATGGCGGCATGGTGATGCCTGCCTGGTACGATATTCTGGATATGAATATCAACCGCAAAGTGGACAGCGAGCAATTACAAGCCTCTGCCGATGCGGTAATTGCCCTGGTGGAGCAGGAGTTGGCGCGGGGTATTCCCAGCGAGCAAATTTTCCTGGCCGGTTTTTCCCAAGGGGGCGCGGTTGCCTATCAGGCGGCGCTGTCCTACGATAAGCCGCTTGGCGGCCTGTTGACTATGTCAACCTATCTGGCAACCGCCGATACCCTGGAGTTACACCCGCAAAATAAAAATACCCCGGTGATGGTTATGCACGGCACGGAAGATCCGGTTGTGCCTGAGCAACTGGGGCTGGCGGCAATTTCCTTTTTGCAAAAGCATGATTATAGCCACCAATATAAAACCTATCGTATGCCCCACAGTGTTTGCGCCGAGCAAATTAGCGATATTTCAAAGTGGTTACAGCCTAAATTAAAATAAAACCTGTTTTGCTTATTTCCCTGGACTGGCTCCGGCAGCCGGCTTAGGGAGAGCCGATATACCCGACATTAAAAGCGGTAGTCAGCTTGGCTCAGCCGTAAGTCTGGGGGGCAGGTAATAGGCCGGGGTAAAACCATCCGGGTTGATATTGGTTGCTGGCTTATGATCTGGCTGTTACTACTCCCGGGTTCCCGGCCTGTGTTATTAGTTTTTCCTGTTTTTTAACGACTGAGCAGAGTTGGCGGGGGAAGTTGAATGAGCTTTTACCTGGGTATATATTACAGGAGGCATGGCGTATCTTGCCCCAGCCATTGGCAACTAAGGATAATCAATGAAAATTAACCGGAGGCAATTGGTTTGTTTGCTCGCTTCCATTATTATTTGTCTTTCCCGGGCTGAGGCAAAGACCTTTATTATCGGCGTTGAGGATGTCAGCTATTATCCCATCTATGACTTCTCTTCTACCAAAAGCCATGGGCCCAGCTTTACTAAAGAGTTGCTCAGTACTTTTTTTGAAAAACACCAGTACACCTACCGTTTTGTTGCCTTGCCGATCAAACGTTTTAATCAGTGGTATATAGATGAAGGCATAGATTTTAAGTTTCCGGATAACGTGCGCTGGCAAAGGGCGGCGGAAAAACACCTGGATATTACTTTTAGCGAACCTGTACTTAGGTTAATGTCCGGGGTTTACATGTTAAAGTCCAGGCTGCCGGTGCAGCGGGATGAGGTGAAATCCCTGGGGACGATCTTAGGTTTTCATCCGACTTTGTGGTTAGATAAAATTAAAGCCAAGCAGGTGATTTTACAGGAAGAATCTTCGCCGTTAAGTCTTGTCAAACATGTCTTGCATGGTAATCTTGATGCCACGAATATCGACGGTAATGTGGTACGTTATAACCTGGGAAGTTTAAAGCGAAGCGGTGAGCTGGTATTGAATAAATCTATCCGGTATGAAAACTATGCCTATCACTTTTCTACGATAAAATATCCAGAAGTGATTGCCCAGTTTAATGCTTTTTTAAAGAGCCATGCTTCCCTGGTAAAGGCGTTAAAGCAAAAGTATCACATTATTGAAGCGATAAAATTAAGCGCCTACAGTGATAAGCAAACGGAGGGACAATGAAATATCACCGAGAGCAACTTTTCGGCCGCTGGTACAATACCGATACCGATGAAAAAGGGATCCAGACCAGTGAATATGCCGAACTGGCCGCCGACGGCAGTTTTGAAATCACTTTTTTAACTTTTGATGACAAGGGGGAGGTCTGTGATAAAGTGGTGGAGCTGGGCGACTGGGGACTGGTGGGGGATATTCATTTTACCATCACCAAAAGCGAATTGATCGCCAAGGAGCTTTATGCCGCAGACTTGGCTGACAGTGGCAACTACCATGCCTATCGGGTGTTGCAGCTGGATAATCAAATCTTTGAGTACCAGCATATCGAAACCAATGAAGTGTATAAACTGCGCCGGGTCGCAGATACGGTCGGCCATTGTTAGCCAGGCCGGTTGCTGATGCTTTGCCTGAGCAAAACCTGAATGATTAACCCATATTAACCAGAAAGTTGAGAGTACGGATGAAGCCTTTAAAAGATGCCAGTTTAATTACCGCGATAAAAACCCCGTTTACCCATAGCGGCGATATCGATCTTCATACTTATGATCTCCTGGTAGAGCAGCAAATAGCGGCCGGTGTCGACGGTATTATTGTTGGCGGCACCACAGGTGAAGGGCATTTATTGAGTTGGGAAGAGCATTTAATGCTGATTGCCCACAGCGCCAACAAGTTTGGTGGGCGGTTATTGATCATAGGCAATACCGGCAGTAACAATACCCGGGAGGCGATCAAGGCGACTGAAAACGGCTTTGCCACCGGCATGGATGCGGCATTGCAAATCAACCCCTATTACGGCAGAACCTCTACCGGCGGCGTGTTGGCGCATTTTTCCCGGGTTTTAGATATAGGACCGGCTTTTATTTATAATGTGCCCGGACGCACCGGACAGGATCTGACGCCTGAAATTATCGAGCCGCTGTCGAAACATCAGCATTTTATCGGGGTTAAGGAATGCGCCGGCAATGAACGTATCCGTTATTATGAGCAGCAGGGTATTGCCTGCTGGTCCGGTAATGATGATGAAAGTTTTGCCGGGCGTCATCAATGTAACTCTCACGGGGTGATTTCGGTTACTTCTAACCTGTTCCCGGGCTTGATGCGCCGTTTGATGGATGATAATGATGCTGAGCTTAATGAACGGCTGCAGCAGACAATGCACTGGCTGTTTTGCGAGCCTAACCCTATTGCCATCAATACCGCATTAATGATGACAGGGGCGGTCTTGCCGGTTTTCCGCCTGCCTTACCAGGCATTATCCCAGGCACAAAGAGAGCAGGGACTGGCCCTGTTATCGGCGTTTGCAAGTGATGAATATGTTGGCGACCAGGCACAGCTTTTAGCGGACAGTGACTTTATTTATCGGGCCTAGCCTTGAGTTTGGTTTTCACTTAATTTTTTAACGGGCCTGAGGTGTAGCACCTCAGGCCTTTTTATATGCAGGAAGCATGGTATAAAGTGGCTTCACGGAAGAAGAAGAACTTTATATGCAGGAAGCATGGTATAAAGTGGCTTCACGGAAGAAGAAGAACTTTATATGCAGGAAGCATGGTATAAAGTGGCTTCACGGATGAAGGATAACTTTATATGCAGGAAGCATGGTATGAGCTGGCTTCATGGACGAAGCAGTCTGCCGGAGCCTTTATTCTGCCAGCTGTTTTGCCGCGGCAGCAAGTTGTGGCCGATATTCCTTCGGTAGTTTAAAGTTTTGTTTTTTGCCGCTTAAAGGGCAGGCGAAGCTTAATGAGACCGCACAAAGCTGTAGATTCAGACTGTCGGGGTAGTGGCGGTTCAAGTCGCCGTGTAATCTGTCAGCCACCACGGGCAAATTTATCGAAGCGGCATGACGGCGGATCTGGTGTTTGCGGCCGCTGTCTATTTTAACATCTACCAGGGATAAATCATGCTGCCGATCATAATTCAGGCAGCTAAAGGTGCTTCTGGCACTTTTACCATCTATCGGCTCAGCGATCACTTGCGGTTGGTCATGTGTGCTGTGATCGCCATGCACTATGATCTGGTAATGTTTTTCCAGGGCATGCTGCTCAAACATGGCGGATAAGGCCCGCGCCGCGGTTTTACTGTGGGCTAGCAAGATTAACCCGGTGGCGGCCTTGTCCAGACGGTGGACAATAAATACCGGGCGCTCCGGCTTAAGGTGGGTTTGCGCCCAGCGGCTTATGGTGCAGTGATCGCTCCATTTGGAGCCCTGAGATAACATGCCGTAGGGCTTATACCAGACGCTGTAATCTTTAAGATCACTGATCAGCCGGGCCGGGGCCACTTCTTGTGCCAGTACCTGGCGGTTATAATAAAAATGTAAAACATCCTGTGCTTTAAGCGGTTTTTTTACCCGGCGTAATCTTTGGGTATGCTTGCCCCGGGTTAGCCACAGAGCGCCTTTATTGATGGCCTGTTTTAATTCGGCAACAGACATCTGGCAATGGTTGCTCAGCAGGGAGATCACCGACTCACTTTCGTTTTCTACATCAATATGTTGCTCTATAATGTCCAATTTGCTCAAATCCTGCTGCTTTTTACTCTCAAGCTTTTATTGTTAAGAAATACTAAGGTGTTTATAACCGCCAGTTATGATAACACTATGCAGGGGCGGCAGGGGCATAAAAAATCTGCGGCCGGACTTTTTAAATAAATTTGTTTAATAAAGCCAGTTTAGGCTGGGTTTTAATAAGTATCGGCGCTACTATAGCTTTATCAGTTAAGCAGTAGAAAGAGTAATGAATGGAACGTGATTTAGAGCTTTATCCCCAAGACAATATCGGCGACGCCCTGTGGCAAATGCTACAGGAAGGCGATGACCTTTCAATTCCGAGAGAAATACAGTTTTCGGTATTATTTGCCAGCGAGCAGCAGGCGCTGAAATATGGTCAGTTATTATTGGAAAATAACCAGAAACTTTCTTTTTGCCCTTATCCCGATGATAAGGACTTTCCCTGGGAAATCACGGCATATCCTGAAGTGGAAGCCAGTTATGAAAATATTGCCGCCTATCAGGAGTTGCTGGAAAACAGCGCTCAACCTTTTCAAGGAAAATATGACGGCTGGTATTGTGTTAAAAAGGGCGGATAGCCATGGCGCTCGATAGCAAGTTATTTTCTCAGCTGCAAAAAAACAGCAGTGATTCTTTTCACCGGCAAAAATCCCTGATCAAAAAAGTGATGGCCGGCAAGAAAAGTATTTGCCCCGTTTGCGGGCAAACAATCGCGTTAGCCCAGGCCAAAGCCGGTGAAAAACTCACCGTAAGCTGTAAAAAGGGCTGTACTGATATTGAACTGGATATCGAGCAATAGCTTTTAGCCCTTAAGCGCTATTGCCGAACTTTTTCCATGAATTACCTCGCTCACCTGTTTTTAGCCCAAGCGGCATCAAGTCGATTGCCACCAGAAAAGCAAGCTTTAACCCTGGTGGGAAATCTGATGGGAGATTTCGTTAAAGGGCGGCAATTTAGCCAATATCCAGCTGAGGTGGTCAGTGGCATATATCAGCACAGGCTTATCGATAAATATACCGACCAGCATCAAGAGGTGATCCGGTTAAAAAGTTTACTGAGTGGGAAAAGAAAACGTTTTTCCGGGATCATTTCCGATATCGTGTTTGATCACTTCCTGGCAAAAGAATTTACCTCATACTCCTCTGAGCCCCTGAACCACTTCAGTAGCGCTTGCTACCGGCAGCTGGCTGAACATATTGAGTTGATGCCGGAAAAAATGCAGTGGATGGTTTCACGCATGATAGCGCATGACTGGCTCTCGGGATATCAGGACTTATCTTCGGTGGGGCCGGCCTTAGACGGTGTCAGCCGGCGGATACGCTTTGATAACCACTTGCTAGGGGCTATTGACGAAGTGCAGGAGCATTATCAGGCTTACCAGCAGGCCTTTGAGGTCTTCTTTCCGCAATTACTTGCCTTTGTTATCCAGACAGAAGATTTCAATCTCCCGGTGCGTGATTGATAAAATTCAGGCCGGTTTTTATTCATAAAGGCGCAGCATTGCCTTTCTTCGGAACATAGGCCCTTGTTCGTCCATGAAGGCGCATTATACCGTTCGTCCTGAACATATGCTCTTGTTCGTCCATGAAGGCGCATTATACCGTTCGTCCTGAACATATGCTTTTGTTCGTCCATGAAGGCGCATTATACCGTTCGTCCTGAACATAAAAAAAGCGCCTTGCGGCGCTTTTTGTTTAAGGGGGGAAGTTGCGATTAACCGACAAACTTACGGGCGTTACGGAACATTCTCATCCAGGGAGAATCTTCCTGCCACTCATCCGGATGCCAGGAGTTGGCAACGCTGCGGAAGACCCGCTCAGGATGCGGCATCATAATGGTGACCCGGCCATCTGTGGTGGTTAACGAAGTGATACCGTCAACCGAGCCGTTCGGGTTTGCCGGATAGGTTTCGGTAACGTCGCCATAGTTATTGATATAACGCATGGCTACCGTGCCCGACTCATTGGCGGCATTAACGGCCTCATCTGAGCTGAATTCGGTGCGGCCTTCACCGTGGGAAACGGCAATCGGCATATGAGAGCCGGCCATACCGTCAAAGAAGATGGACGGACTTTCCTGAATTTCTACCAGCGAGAAGCGGGCTTCGAAACGTTCAGATTTGTTCTGGACAAAACGCGGCCAGCTTTCACTTCCCGGGATAATTTCTTTCAGGTTAGACAGCATTTGACAACCGTTACAGACCCCTAAAGAGAAAGTATCTTCGCGGTGGAAGAATTCGCGGAACATTTCCCGGGCACCGGCATTAAACAGGATGGACTTGGCCCAGCCTTCACCTGCGCCTAAAACATCACCGTAGGAGAAACCGCCACAGGCAACCAGACCTTTAAATTCGTTGAGGTTAACCCGGCCCGCGAGCACATCCGACATATGGACATCGACAGCGATAAAACCGGCGCGGTCAAAGGCGGCGGCCATTTCTACATGGGAGTTAACTCCCTGCTCACGTAAAATAGCCACTTTCGGGTTGGTGCCGTTTACCGCGTCTTTCACGATAAGATCAGCGACGATATCTTCGTTCAGGTCGTAGCTTAAGTCAACATTTAATCCCGGATCTTCGGTATCGTATTTGACGTCATGCTCTTGTTGGGCACATTCCGGGTTATCGCGCATTGACTGCATATGATAAGTGGTTTTTGCCCAGGTGGTACGGTAATAAGTACGGCTGTTGGCCAGCACTTCTTCGCCGTCGCGGCTAACGCGGATCATGTCATCGTTATTGATACGGCCGATATCTGTGCATAAGGCCAGGATACCGTGTTTTTCAAACACGGTATGTATGGCATCGACATCGGTTTCGCGAATTTGAATCACGGCGCCGAGCTCTTCGTTGAACAATACCGCCAAGTCGTCACCGGCTAATTTGCTGATATCGATATCAACTCCGGTAAAACCGGCAAAGGCCATTTCCGCGACTGTGGTAAATAAACCGCCGTCGGATCTGTCATGGTAGGCCAGTAACTTGTTGTCGCCAACCAGCTCCTGCATGGCATTAAAGAAACCTTTTAATGTTTCAGGGTTATCGACATCCGGCGTTTGTTGACCCAACTGCTTATAAACCTGCGCCAGACATGAGCCGCCTAAACGGTTTTTTCCGCCGGACAGGTCGATGGCAACGATGCGGCTGTCGCCCAAATCGGTGCGCAGCTGAGGGGTTACGGTTTTACGGATATCTTTGACCGCGCCAAAAGCGGTGATCACTAAAGACAGCGGCGAGGTGACTGACTTGTCTTCGCCGTCTTGCTGCCACTGGGTTTTCATGGACATGGAGTCCTTACCCACAGGAATGGTTAAGCCCAGCGCCGGGCAAAGTTCTTCGCCGATGGCTTTTACCGCTTCGTATAAACCGGCATCTTCCCCCGGGTGACCGGCGGCGGCCATCCAGTTGGCAGATAATTTGATACGGTTCAAGTCGCCGATATCGGTGCCGGCAATGTTGGTTAAAGACTCCGCCACCGCCAGACGTGCCGAGGCGCCGTAGTTTAACAATGCCACCGGGGTACGTTCCCCCATGGACATGGCTTCACCGTGGTAGCTGTCCAGGGCTGAGGCGGTAACGCCGCAATCGGCAACCGGTACCTGCCAGGGGCCGACCATTTGATCCCGGTTTACCATACCCGTTACCGAGCGGTCACCGATAGTGATCAGGAAGGTTTTCTCGGCGATGGTCGGCAGGCTCAGTAAGCGCTGTGCGGCATCTTCAAGGGTGACATTATCCAGAGCTAATGGTGCGCCGGTTTCTGATAAGCTTTGAACGTCCCTGTGCATTTTCGGCGGCTTGCCTAACAATAAATCTAATGATAAATCAATCGGCGTGGCATTTTTGGCATCATCTTTAAAGTGGGCATCGGTCAGGGTTAAATGCTCTTCTTCGATGGCCTTACCTACCACGGCAAACGGTGCGCGTTCACGTTCACAGATGGCGGTAAAGACCGGCAGTTGCTCGTCGGAAACCGCCAATACATAGCGTTCCTGAGATTCGTTACACCAGATTTCCAGCGGCGACATGCTGCGCTCGTCGTTGGGCACTTTACGCAGTTCAAAGTTACCGCCGCGGCCGCCGTCTGAGACCAGCTCAGGGAAAGCATTGGATAAACCACCGGCACCGACATCATGGATAAACAGGATAGGGTTATCGTCACCTAACTGCCAGCAGCGGTCGATTACTTCCTGACAGCGGCGTTCCATTTCCGGGTTTTCACGCTGCACCGAGGCAAAGTCGAGATCTTCTGCCGACTGGCCGGATGCCATGGAAGAGGCTGCACCGCCGCCGAGGCCGATGTTCATGGCCGGTCCGCCCAGGGCGATCAGGTTGGCGCCGACACAGATTTCACCTTTTTGCACATGTTGATCGCGAATATTACCTAAACCGCCGGCAAGCATAATAGGTTTGTGGTAGCCGCGTACTTCACTGCCATTGAAAGAATTGACCTGCTCTTCATAGGTACGGAAATAACCCAGGATATTGGGACGGCCGAACTCGTTGTTAAAGGCGGCGCCGCCGAGCGGCCCTTCGGTCATGATATCGAGTGCGGAAACGATACGTTCCGGTTTGCCAAAATCCGTTTCCCACGGCTGTTCAAAGTTGGGGATACGCAGGTTGGAGACGGTAAAACCGACTAAACCGGCTTTGGGCTTAGAGCCGATACCGGTGGCCCCTTCATCGCGAATCTCACCGCCGCTGCCGGTGGCGGCTCCCGGGTAGGGGGAAATAGCGGTGGGGTGGTTATGGGTTTCCACCTTCATTAAAATTTGGATATCTTCGTGGTTATAACCGTAAACCTTAGACTCGTGATCCGGGAAGAAACGTCCGCCCGGGTTACCTGTCATCACCGCGGCATTATCCTTATAAGCGCTGAGGACAAAGTCACTGTTGACTTCATAGGTGTTTTTGATCATTTTGAACAAAGACTTAGGCTGTTTTTCCCCGTCTATGGTCCAGTCGGCATTAAAGATCTTGTGGCGGCAATGCTCTGAGTTTGCCTGGGCAAACATATAAAGCTCAATATCGTGGGGATTTCTGCCGAGCTTGGTGAAGTTCTCTACCAGGTAATCTATTTCATCGTCTGCCAGTGCCAGTCCTAAACTGATGTTGGCACTTGCCAGGGCCTCGCGGCCGCCGGCTAAAATATCGACCGAGGTTAAAGTGCCGGGTTCGGCGCTGGCAAATAAGATTTCTGCCTGTTGCATCTCGGTGAAAATGGTTTCCATCATGCGGTCATGGAGCAGGTTGCTGAGCTGTTGCTGCTGCTCTTGGTTTAAGCTGTCGCCGGTAATGTAATAAGCTAAACCGCGTTCTAACCGGATAATTTGTTGTAGACCACAATTGTGTGCGATGTCGGTAGATTTGGAAGACCAGGGGGAGATAGTGCCGGGGCGGGGAGTGACTAAGAGAAGATTTCCTGAGGGTTCGTGTTCTTCGATACTCGGTCCATATTTAAGAAGTTTTTGTAAAACATGGAATTCTTCAGTTGAAAACTCTGCCGAAATATTTGCAAAATGCATATACTCAGCGTAGATATTCGTGATCGGCAGCCCGAGTTCGGCGCACTGAGATAATATTTTCTTTATTCTAAAATCAGATAGTGCCGGAGCTCCGCGAAGGGTTTTCATCAACATCGCCATAAACTTATTCACCAGTTTAGTTAAAGTAGGGATAAAAATCGCGCGTATTATAGATGAAATGCTCCGCCTTGATAAGCGTTTAAAGCGATCAAAATTCAGTTATTATTTTTATCGGGATAAAAATATCTTTGCTAAAAATCCAGACAAGCGACACAATTAGAAAATATGAAGAATAAAAACGAAAAGTTCAATCACATCAAGTGTTTCATCTTCAGCATATTTGTGCTGGCGCTGACCCTTGTTTCCGGCTGTCAGCCGATGAAGGAAACCGCCGGGTTAGAGCGCATTATCGAGCGCGGTTATGTCAATGTCGGCACCTTGTTTGGTCCCAACAGTTATTACCTCGATGCCCATGGGCCTGCCGGGTTTGAATATGAACTGGCAAAAAAATATGCCGATCACCTTGACGTCGAGCTCAAGGTGGTGCCCAGCTATAACCTGGAAGAGCTTTTTCCCAAACTGGATAGCGGCGATGTCGACTTTTTAGCGGCCGGCTTGGCGGTGACGCCGAAACGTTTAGCCCGTTATAATTTTGCTCCCAGCTATGATGAAGTAAGCCAGAAGCTGGTATTTAAGCAAGGTAATATCCGCCCGAGGGCATTAAAAGATCTCACCGGCAGCTTTATGGTGGCTTCAAGCTCAAGCCATGCGGAAAACCTGGTGAAGCTTAAAGAAGAGCACAGTGAGCTCAGCTGGCAGGAAACGTCTGAGCTTGACAGTGAAGAGCTGCTGGTTAAAGTGCTGGCAGGGGAGCTGGATTATACCGTGTCCGACAGCCATACCCTGGCGATCAACCGCCGTTATTATCCGGAAATCAGCATAGGTTTTACCATCAAACAACCCGAGCCGCTGGCCTGGCTGGTGAGTAAGCAGCAGGACGATTCTATTTTAGCCAGTTTGATCGAGTTTTTTGGCGAAGTTCACCAGGACGGCACCTTGCTGGCGCTGGACGATAAATATTACGGTCATGTCGAGCAGTTCAATTACGTCGACACCCGGATGTTCATCAAGGCGATAGAAAAAAAATTACCCAAGTACCAGGAGCTATTTGTTAAGCATAACCAGGAGCTTGACTGGCGCCTGCTGGCGGCCATCAGCTATCAGGAGTCCCACTGGGAGCCCCATGCCCGCTCTTATACCGGGGTCAGGGGCATGATGATGCTCACGCTGGCCACCGCCAAGCAAATGGGCATTAAAAGCCGGCTCGATGCCGAGCAAAGTATACGCGGCGGCGCCAAGTACTTTAAAAAGCTGATTAATTTAATGCCGGCGCGTATTCCTGCCCCGGACCGTATCTGGTTTGCCCTGGCCTCTTATAATGTTGGTTTTGGCCATTTAAATGATGCCCGGATCATTACCGAGCGCCAGGGGGGAGATCCGGATCGCTGGGTGGAAGTGAAAACCCGGCTGCCGTTGCTGAAACAGAAAAAATACTATAAGCACACCAAATACGGCTATGCCCGCGGTGATGAGCCGGTGAATTATGTGGAAAATATCCGGCGTTATTACGATACCCTGACCTGGATGGATGAAAAGGCGAAAAAAGAGAAGATGCTCAATGAAGTTGAGCAGCTTAATGAGACAGATGAGTCTAATGAGACAGAGCAGCTTAGCCTCAGTGGTGAGTAGCTGCTAAATTTAAAAGATGAAGTTAATACGGCATTTGGATGAAAAGGCGAAAAAGAGAAGCTGCTTAATGAGCTAGAGCAGATTAAATACGGCGGATATGCATTTATTCGTTGTCATATTTTCTTCATAACTTGAAGTTAACATATTCGCCTCAATATCCTATATCTAAGGTATAAAGTGTTAATAAATTCGAGCAAGGGATTACTATGAGAGCAAAGAGACATCATTTAGTTACGACACAAAGAAGAAGACAATTGCGCAGGCAGCAAGCCAAATCAAACAACCGGCGCCAGGTTTTTTATTTGCAAATTTTGCTGCATGAAAAAAGTTAACTTGTACTGCATTAGCTTATACTGAATGAGCTTGCACTGAACTAGCTTTTATTAAACACCAACTTATTAACTCTATTGGTTTTATTATCAAAACCGTCAGGTCATTTGTTTTTTCTTTTTTCTGCTTTCTTTTCTGCGCGGCGGCGTTTAAAAAATGCCGACAACAACTCGCTGCACTCTGCCTGCATCACCCCGGAAGTGATCTCCAGCTGGTGATTAAGCTGATCACACTCGACCAGGTTAAAGACACTGCCGGCGGCACCGGTTTTTTTATCGTCACTGGCATAAACCAGACGTTTGATCCGACTGTGTACCAATAAACCGGCGCACATAGCGCAGGGCTCCAGGGTGACATATAAGGTACAGTCGAGCATACGGTAATTATTGATGGCTTGCCCCGCCTGACGTATCGCGACCATTTCCGCATGGGCCGAGGGATCGTTGTTGCAAATCGACTGGTTAAAACCTTCGGCGATGATTTTACCGCCGCTGACTATCACGGCTCCTACCGGAATTTCATCCATGGCTTCTGCCTGTTGTGCCAGTTCATAGGCGCGCTGCATAAAAAGCTTGTCTTGTGCTCTGCTGTTTTCTGTCATGGTGAAAATTCATTATTTATGGGTATAGAATATGGCTAAAGAATATGGATAAATAAAACTGAAAGCTCAAGTGCTTATAAAAACAGGCTTAACAGGTCATTGAGGTAGCGGTGCCCGGTTGTGGTCACCTGCCACTCTTGCCCCTGGTTGGACAATAATTGTTTTTGTTGTGCCTGCTCAAGTAAGGTTGAGATTATCGTGGCAGTTAATCCCGTATAGGCCTGAAATTCATCCAGATGAAAAGGGGAATGTAACCTCAGGCGGTTCATCATATATTCAAAAGGTAATTCTTCTTCTGCCACGGTTTTTAACTGATCCAGGTGCGGACGGTCTTTTTCCAGGTAACCTTTGGGATGCTTCACTTTTACCGTGCGGTAAATTTCCCCGGTTTTAACATCGGTGATCTTGCCGTGGGCGCCGCAGCCGATGCCGAGATAGTCGCCAAATTTCCAGTAATTTAAATTGTGTTGGCACTGGTAGCCTTCCCGGCTATAGGCGGAGATCTCATATTGGCGGTAACCCGCGGCCTCTAATAAGGCAACGCCCTGATCCTGTATCGTCCACAAAACTTCATCTTCCGGCAGTGTCGGCGGGCGGGAATAAAACGGGGTATTGGGCTCTATGGTAAGCTGGTACCAGGATAAATGTGTCGGATTTAAGCTGATGGCGGTTTTTAAATCATCCAGGGCGTTTTCTATGCTCTGTTGCGGCAGGCCGTGCATCAGGTCGAGGTTGAAGCTGGAGACGCCGCATTGGGTGGCAAGCTCTGCCGCCTTGGCGGCCTGGCTGCCGTCATGTATCCGGCCTAATTTGATCAGCTTATCCGAGGCGAAACTTTGCACCCCTATGGATAAACGGGAAACCCCCGCCTGGTAAAAACCGCGAAACTTGCCTGCCTCTACCGTGCCGGGATTGGCTTCCAGGGTAATTTCAATGTCTGCTTTATGCTCAAAACGGGATAAGACCTGGTTAAGCAGCGACTGTATCGCTTCGGGAGAAAATAAACTCGGGGTACCGCCGCCGATAAAAATGCTGTGCAAGGGGCGATCGCTCAGATTAAAACGCTTAATATCGGCATCGAGATCCGCGATCAGCTCCCGGACATAATCGCCCTCGGGGATATCATGTTTTAAGGCATGGGAGTTAAAGTCGCAATAGGGACATTTTTGCACACACCAGGGAATATGTATGTATAAAGAAAGCGGCGGCAATTGTAACACGATTATTTTCCGAAATGTTTCACGAGCTGGGCCAGTGCCTGGCCGCGGTGGCTTAATTGGTTTTTCACTTCCCTGGGCAGTTGTGCCGAGGTGAGCTGTTGCTGTTCAACCCAGAAGACGGGATCATAACCAAAGCCCTGCTCGCCCTGTTTTTCCAGGGTGATCTGACCTTCCCAGCTACCATGGCAAATCACCGGCGTGGGATCTTCGCTATGGCGCATATAAACTAAGACACAATGGAAACGAGCGGTTCTTTTTTCTGCCGGTACGCCTTTTAGCTGCTCAAGTAATTTGACGATATTATCATGGTCGCTGGCGTCTTCACCGGCATAACGGGCAGAATAAACCCCGGGGGCACCGTTAAGGGCATCCACTTCCAGTCCCGAGTCGTCGGCGATGGCGGGTTTACCGGTGATTTTTGCCGCGTGGCGGGCCTTGATAATAGCATTTTCCACGAAAGTTGTTCCGGTTTCCGGAACGTCCGGCACCTGGAAATCACTTTGCGGCACGATAGTGATCTGCTCGGCGGCCAATAATTCACTCAGCTCTTTTACTTTACCTTTGTTGCCTGTGGCTAAGACGATAGTCGACATGCTTTACCCTTGTACTCGTCGCTGGATTTATGGTTAATAAGGTCTCAAGCCCTCAACCATGATTTATGGACGGCATAATACAGCAATGTCGGCTAAAGTGTGATAGAAACAGTATCAGAAAAGATAAATAATTCACTTTCCGGATGCATGTGCTCAATTCCGGAATATCGATAAATAATAATAAATCAAACAGATGTGATCTGATATGACGTTAAAAGACAGTATTTTAGGATTTTTGATCATTTTCCTCTGGGGCATTAACTTTGTGGTGATTGCCTGGGGGCTTGAAGGCATGCCGCCTTTGCTGATGGGCGCTTGCCGTTTCCTGCTGGTCGCTTTGATCGGCAGTTTATTTATTAAGCCGCCCAAGATGCCCTGGAAATGGTTGCTGGCTTACGGCCTGACTTTAGGTTTTGGCCAGTTTGCCTTTTTATTTTCTGCCATGGCCTTTGGCATGCCGGCAGGCCTGGCCTCGCTGGTGTTGCAATCCCAGGCGTTATTTACCTTGCTCTTTGCCGCCTTATTGTTAAAAGAAGGCATTAGCCCGCAGCAGTTATTGGCGATGCTGATAGCCTGCATAGGCTTGTACCTGGTGGCAGGAGGAGAAAGTAGCCAAGCGAGTGCCATGACCACTTTAGGTTTTATTTTAACCCTGGCTGCGGCCATGTGCTGGGGGCTGGGCAATATCGTCAATCGCACCATCAATAAACGCGGCTACCAGGCTAATCTTGGCCTGGTGATTTGGTCTGCCTGGATCCCGCCGATTCCCTTTTTGCTGGCCAGTTATTACTTTGAGGGGGGCGAAGCGATACGGGAGGCGTTGTTTAATATTCAGCTAACTACATTCGCGGCGTTACTTTATCTGGCGGTTGCTGCCACTATTATCGGTTACAGTTTATGGAGTTATTTATTGGGGCGATATCCCGCTGCGCAAATTGCGCCGCTGACCTTAGCCGTACCTGTGGTAGGATTAGCCGCTGCCGGGTATTTTCTTGATGAGGTGATAAACCTGCAACAATGGTTGGGAATCGTGTTGGTGATGTCCGGGCTGGTGTTGAATGTTACCGGAGGACAGTTGCTGGTTTTTGTCAAAAAAAAATTTAGCGATAAAAAACAGGCTGAAACTTTTGATTAACGGATAGATTAATATAAAGAAAGAGGGAGCAGCTTCATTAATCTTCATTTGGAATGATGATGGACGGTTTTTCATACACTATGTCAGTTAGTCATTAATGGCCTTCTGCATAGCAGAAGGCCATTAATCTGTTTTATATTCTGAGAGATAAAGTTCAGCTTCTATTTGGAAATGGTAACCGTCTCTGCCGATTTAAAATCCAGTAATTCCAGTTTATTAGAGCCTACTGCAAAAATTTGATTATCATCTGTTAGGATAAAGTCCAGAGGGGCTGTCGTGCTTGAAGATAGACAAGTATTGCTATCGACATCATAGGAAAGCAAGTTACGGGCACCAATTAACAGCTGGCGGCTAGCAGCATTGAAAGAAATACGGCTTAAATAACCAACATCGGGCACCAGCACATCTTCCAGATCGTCATTCAAACAAGTATCTAATATCTGCTCGCTATGGCCATTGCTTAAATCAACGGAAAATATTGCGCCTAAATCACCGTTAAGGATAAAGGCCCGGTTATTTTCGGTGTCAAATTCGACGTCGTCGGGACCGTTAAAGAAGTCGCCGTTACCTACTGTATCTGAGTCGGCGATAATCGTGCGCTCGCCGGTGCTAAGGTCAATGGCAAGTAAAGCCATCAATCGCCAATCTGTTGTCAGCAGTCGATTGTTGCCCTTATCTAATGTCATGCCGGTTAGTACATCAAAGTCGACACCTGAGCCAACGGTACTGCTACTAAATACCGTACTGGTTTGAGAGGCGATATCTATGCGGATAATCTCTCTTCTTTCCAGGAGCACGTATAATTGTTGTGCGGCGCTGTCCAGTACCATATCATAAACATCGCCATCATCTTGGAGAGTTTTAATTTTTGAAATAAGTTTCCTGTTTCCTGTAGCTAAATCGACGGACACTATCGCTTCGTTTTCATTTATTCCGCCATCGAGGACATAAACTATATTATTTTCTACATCTAATGTGATTGATCTTGGCTGAGCTATTTTTATTCCTGTGCCGATACCATTGCTGAGGAATTCAGCCCGTTCACCATTTTCCAAATCAACCGATATGATGACATCTGTTTCCCATTCATGAACCAGTAATTTTTGGTTGCTTAGATCGAGTGCGTTCGAGCCATAGTATGACGAAAAGTTAAGTTCTGTTTCCTCGCTACTGGGAGAGATATTGATTTTCTCTCTTGTGGTTAAATCAACCTTGATGACACCCTCTGTGCCTGTTTGATAGACAATGCCTGCTGCGACATCGACGGTTATTCTGCTCATCTCTAAATTTTCTGGTTCGGTTAAAGTAACTAAATCTGAACCATCAAAAGCCAGGCTAAGTAACCCGTCATACCATGCACCGTGAAGATCATTGAATACTACGAGGCCATTGTCAGAATAAGCGATGTCGCCGCTGTAAATTCGTTTCCCAGATGCTGTGGTGCCATTTGCAACAGTTGTTATTTCGCCTGTTTCCATCACGTATTTTACAATGTGTGATTTACCTGGCCCCTCATCTGTAGACCAATAAACCAGGTTCAGGTACAGGATGTTCTCACTTTGTGAAAAATCCATGGTTATATTTACCGGGCGGGAATCTAACTCATGATGTATAAGAGAAGAGATTTCTTTGCTATTTAAGTCTATGGAGTATAACGATAAAATATTTTCTTCCCAAACAGGGTAGATTATTGAGTTTTGTGATTCAATATATTCAATATTGCTGGCTCTATCTAACCTGGTTTCTATACTCGCATTTGTTAAGGTTATTTTGGAAACCTCTTTTGTCAACAAATCAACAGTAAGCAAACTGTCATAGCTATTTCGGCCAATCAAGCGGTTATTGATATTATCCAGGGTAAAAGTGCTTGGGAGATTATAAGAAATAACGTTTGCCGAGGCTGATTCATCTGTATTGCCTAAATTATCCTCACTTTCAACGCTGATTTTCAGGGTGGGCTTTGATACTGGAATGCTTACTTGCCAGTTCACCTCAGTGTTTTCAACGGTTTCATTTGTGGATGAAAGTTGCCTGGTGTTGGTGGTTTTGGCCAGTGAGGCAGACGTATTTGTCTGAATTTCTGCTTCAATACCATTCACTCTAATTGCAGCGACACCGTTAGGATCACTTGCAATCCCCCTAACAACCAAGGTATCGGCATCTGTGCGAGAAGAAGTCCAGGGGAAAAGAATATCGACGCTTGGTGCGGTCTGCTCATGGGCTACTTCGACCGTCTCAAAAGTCACAGTGACAGCACAAGCTGATGTAATGTTTCCTGTGCTGTAGGTTGTGCCGTTAAGTGTGCCGTTACAGCCGCTAGCATGGGTAACGACAAAGCCATCATCTGCCGATAATTCAAAATCAGTAGATTGGCCTGAAGCAACATCGATGCTTGCCGGTGTGACTTCGCCGCCACCATTGGCGCTGGTGGTTATTGTGTATTGAGGTGTTTCTTTGGTTTCTTCACTTCCCCCGCCACAGGCGGTCAGGAGTAAAATGGATAAAAGGAGAACTCTGTATCTATAAGTCGAGTGAAATGTCACCGGGAAGTCCTTATTAATGAGTTTTATAATGAAATACGATTACCTGTAGCATAGTGCTAACTGGATTAGCGATTGGGTAATAAGCAAAGTTTTTAATAACTTGAAGTTTGCATCATACTACTGTGTTGCAATAGTGTAAATTAATATGACGGGATTAGGTTAATATTGACAGTATTAGGATAGCGCTTAAAACCTTGTGAGGAATTTACTTAAAGTAAAATATATATAAATTGGTGGCTGGCCTGTCTATTGAAGGAAGCTTGCTGGTTATCCAGTTTTTAGCCTGGGAGAGCCAGCAAGCCTGATTGGGCTAAGCGCATTAATCCACGTAGAATTTCTGTGAAAACTTAATCTTATGTTTTTCAGTGCCGTCTATGATGTCGATATCAAAATGTATGGTTTCTTCGTTGGAGTATTTGATTTGTGCCAGGTAATACACCGCCATACCTTCTTTAACTTCTCGAAATTCCAGCGATTTTATCTGGCCTAAGTCATTGCGGGCCTTACCCATCATCACTACGGTTTTTGCCGGGGTATTTTTCTGGCTGTTGTCGAGCACGGAAATATTCACCAGGCCGTTATAGCGGCTGCGCTCTATGCCGTAAGCCTTGGCGATTTCCGGGGTTAAAAATGTTGCCCCTATGGCCATGTAATGGACATCAAGGTTGCCGATTTTTTTCATGTTTTCTGCACTCGCCGAGGAGGTGAAAACTAAGCCGAGCAGCAAGCAGAGCAGGGGGCGGGAGAAGAAATTCATCGTTATGTTCCATATAGTTACTGGCTGTGGCCTTAAGTATAAGCCATAGCCTCAAAATAGGTTAGCAGCAGCTGAGATCTCAGCCGCTGCCTGCCGGGAATTAAAGCATGCGCCACACAGGGATAGCGCCGCCGATGAAGATATTAATGACATTTAATAATAGAAACGCCACCAATACCGATAAATCCAGGCCGCCGATATTCGGGATGATCCGGCGGATCGGGCGTAAAAAGGGTTCGGTTAGCTGGTGAAAAATCACTTGGGTCGGGTTATATCCCTGCACCACCCAGCTCATCAACGCCATGACCAGCATGATAATAAACAGCAATACTCCGGTTTGCTTCAGCAGGTATAAAGCACCAAAAATCATGGAACTTGGGATATCAAATCCTCCGCTATTGAGTAGCGGAATAACAATAAACTTTAAACTGGCAACAAGATAGGCCAGCAATAAGGTGGCGAGATCTATCCCGCCAAGCCCTGGAACCACCCGGCGCAGCGGCACTACCATAGGGTTACTGACTTTAACAATAAACTGGCTGAAGGGATTGTAAAAGTCCGCTTTCACCAGCTGTAACCATAATCGCAGCACCAATACCCATACTAGCGCATTAAAGACAAAGTCCAGCAAATAATTAATTGCTTCCATTAAAAACTCCAATTATCGGGATGAAAAGACTCATTTCTTTTACAGCAAACTTCTATTATTTTTATATAAATCAATAGTATTTTACCTGTTTAAAACGAGTTAGCCATTATTTTGCGCCATTTCCTGGCTACGTTGCAATGCCGCATCCATGGCTTTTGTAACTAATTGTGATAAATCCCCCTGGTAGAACTGGTTCAGGGCTGCCTGGGTTGCGCCGCCTTTGGAGGTAACGTTCTCTCGCAACTGGCCGATGGAGTCGTCATTCTGGCATACCATCTGTGCCGCTCCCAGGGCCGTTTGTTGCACCAGCTTGCGGCTGTCTTCGGCGGAAAAGCCCAGGGTTTGTGCGTGCTGCTCCATGATTTCCATAAACAGGAAGAAGTAGGCTGGGGCGGAGCCGGAGACGGCGATGATATCATCAATCTGTTTTTCCTGATCCAGCCACATCACTATGCCTACCGCTTTCATCATCTCATCGGCAATATCGCGCTGTGCCTCGCTGACTTCGGGAGAGGCAAAAATGCCGGTGACACCGAGACCCAGCTGGGACGGGGTATTAGGCATGGTACGGATCACCGATTGTCCGCCCCCTAACGCCGCCTGAATTTGCGCCATGGTGCAGCCGGCGGCGATAGAGATAAAACATTTATCCGAAATATCCAGGTTTTCCCTGATTTGCAGGCAAACACCGGCGATCAGGTGAGGTTTAACCCCGAGCACTATGGTGGGGGCAAACTGGGCCGCTTCCAGGTTGTCCGGCGTCTGATGAATACCGAATTCTTCAGCCAGCGCCAAACGTTTTTCCGGCGACGGGTTGGAGACGATAATATTTTGTGGGGCGAAGCCGTTGTTGATCAGGCCGGCGATAATGGCACGGTTCATATTACCGGCGCCGATGAATGCAATTTTATTCATAATGTACTCTTAAGTTATTGTTCTCTTGAACCAAAAATAGCCGAACCAATTCGGACCATAGTTGAGCCGTTGGTTATCGCCGCTTGCAAATCGCCGGACATGCCCATCGACAGGGTATCGAGCTCGGGGTATTGCTGCTGTAATTGTCTAAACAAGTTCTGCATTTTGCTGTAGCTGGACAGTGGCGCATTTTTTTCCGGTATCGCCATTAGCCCCCTTAAACGCAAATGGGGGCAGTTGGCGATGACCTCGGCCAGCTCATCTAGGTCTGCTACCGTGACGCCTGACTTGGATGCTTCGCCGCTAATATTGACTTGTAAACAGACGTTTAGCGGAGTATCGTGGCCGGAGCGGCCTTCGTTAAGACGCCGGGCGATTTTTACCCGGTCGATGCTGTGGACCCAGGAAAAGTTTTCGGCAATCGCCCGGGTTTTGTTGGACTGGATCGGACCGATAAAATGCCAGCAAATATCGGGCAAGTGTTTTAACTGTGCGATCTTGTCAACCGCTTCCTGGACATAACTTTCGCCAAACGCCCGTTGTCCGCACTGGTAAGCCTGTTCGATTAAAGCGCCGGGTTTGGTTTTGCTGACCGCCAGCAGCGCTACCGTTTCTTTGGTGCGGCTTGCCTGTTGGCAGCTTTGTGAAATTTGCTGTTCAATCAAGGCTAGATTATCTTTAATGTTAATCATTTAACTTATTTCAATTCCCAGTTATTTGTACGAAAATCAATTCGACAAAACATTGCCAAAGAGGTTGTTATGGACATTACCGAATTATTAGCATTTAGTGTGCAACATAATGCATCTGATCTACATCTATCCACGGGGACGCCGCCTTCCATCAGGGTTGACGGTGATGTCCGTAAGCTTAATATCCCGGCTTTTGATGAAAAAGACGTTAACGCTTTAGTCTATGATATTATGAACGACCGCCAGCGCAAAGACTATGAAGAAAATTTAGAAGTGGATTTTTCTTTTGAAGTGCCGAACCTGGCGCGCTTCAGGGTCAATGCCTTTAACCAGAACCGCGGTCCGGCAGCGGTGTTTCGTACCATTCCCAGTAAAATTTTGACTCTGGAAGATCTCGGCTGTCCTGATATTTTTCGCGATATTGCCGATAACCCGCGCGGTTTAGTGTTGGTGACCGGCCCTACCGGTTCGGGTAAATCCACCACCTTGGCGGCCATGGTAGATTATATCAACCAGAATAAACATGATCATATCCTGACCATAGAAGACCCGATAGAATTTGTGCATGACAATAAATCCTGTTTGATCAACCAGAGGGAAGTGCACCGGGATACTTTGAGCTTTAGCGCGGCGCTGCGCTCGGCTTTAAGGGAAGACCCGGATGTGATCCTGGTGGGGGAGATGCGGGATCTGGAAACCATACGTTTGGCAATGACCGCCGCAGAAACCGGTCACCTGGTATTCGGCACCCTGCATACCACCTCGGCGCCAAAAACCATTGACCGTATTATCGATGTCTTCCCGGGAGAAGAGAAAGACATGGTGCGCTCTATGCTTTCAGAATCATTGCGGGCGGTTATTTCCCAGACCTTAGTGAAAAAAGTCGGCGGCGGCCGGGTGGCGGCCCATGAAATTATGATCGGCGTACCGGCGATCCGTAACCTCATTCGTGAAGATAAAATTGCCCAGATGTACTCGGCCATTCAAACCGGTATGTCCCACGGCATGCAGACCATGGATCAATGCCTGTTGAACCTGGTCAACCGCGGCCTGATTTCACGCCAGGATGCCAGGGATAAAGCGGCGGATAAAAACCAGTTTTCCGGTTATTAATCCCGGAAGAACATCCGCTTATGTATAACAAGATTTAACTTCAGGTTTAGACAGGGTAAGGCTTATGACATTTCATGATTTACTGAGAAAAATGATCCAGGAAGACGCCTCGGATATGTTTGTTTCCGCCAAACTTGCCGTGAGTGCGAAAATTAACGGCGAGCTCCAGCCGATACATGATGAGATTCTAAGCCCGGAAGAAGCCCTGGGTTTAGTACATGATGCCATGACAGAAAAGCAGAAGCAGGAGTTTGACGAAAGCAAGGAATGTAACTTTGCCATTTCCGTTGACGGTATCGGCCGCTTCAGGGTTTCAGCCTTCTGGCAACGGGACATGGCAGGCATGGTGATCCGCCGTATCGTCACCGACATCCCGGACGTTGACGACCTGGGTTTGCCATCGGTGCTTAAAGACGTGGTAATGTCAAAACGTGGTTTAGTGCTCTTTGTCGGTGGTACCGGCACGGGTAAATCAACCTCTATGGCCTCCCTGATAGGTTTTCGCAACCGTAACTCCCGCGGCCATATCCTGACTATAGAAGATCCGGTGGAGTTTGTGCATGACCACGGCAAGTGTATGGTGACCCAGCGCGAAGTGGGACTGGATACCGAATCCTTTGATGCCGCCCTGAAAAGCTCGCTGCGCCAGGCGCCGGATGTGATCTTAATCGGTGAGATCCGCAGCCAGGAAGTCATGGAATATGCGCTCAGTTTCGCCGAAACCGGGCATTTGTGTATTGCTACCTTACACGCCAACAATGCCAACCAGGCCATCGACCGTATCATGCACCTGGTGCCGGCGGAGCAGCATGGCAAGCTGCTGTTTGATTTGGCGTTAAACCTGCGCGGTATTATTGCCCAGCAGCTTATTCCTACCTCGGACGGCAATGGCCGGGTGGCGGCGATTGAGATCTTGCTTAACTCGCCTTTTGTTGCCGAACTTATTAAAAAAGGCGATGTGGGCAGCATTAAAGAGGTGATGGAAAAGTCCAACGAACTGGGGATGCAAACCTTTGATCAGGCGCTGTTTAACCTGTATCAGCAAGGGCAAATCAATTATGCCGATGCCTTGCATCATGCCGACTCACCCAATGATCTGCGCTTGATGATCAAACTGCGCAGCAATGACCAAACCGGCTTGGGTGGCCTGAGCGGTGTCACCATAGACGGCCTGGAGCCAGATAGCGATAATTAACCGTTTTAGCTGAGCTGTTCCCGCCTTTTAGAGCTTATCCTAAAAACCATAACCAGGCGGGAACGGTAAACACCGACATCACGGTGCTGACCACTACGGCACCGGCCAGGGTTTCCTGGTGCACCTCCTGCATCTTGGCAATCAAATAGGCATTTACCCCTATCGGGCTGGCGCTTAAAATCACCAATACCGTAATGATCATCGGCTCCAGCTGGAACAGGTAATGAGCCGCGCCGTAAACCAGGGCCGGCAAAAGCATCAGCTTAAAAATACTTGCCAGCATGATAAAGTTAATTTCATTGCGCACCTGGTAATAGGCCAGGGAAGCGCCGAGAATAAACAGTGCCAGGGTTATCGCGGGTTTGCCCAAGAGCACCAGGGCATCGCCGATAATTCCGGGTAAGGGAATTGCCAGCAGGTTAAATACCAGTCCGGATAAGATGCTGATGATCAGCGGATTATTAAAGGTCTGTTTAAAAAATCCCTGCCAGTCAAAGCTACGTCTTTTAGCTAAAGCCTTACTAGAAGATGTTTGTTCCTGTGGCGCGCCACGGGCGGCAATGGCGCTGGTGAGGCCAAACAATAAGGTGCTGTGGAAAGTGATAATTAAAAACACCAGCGCCACCACTTGCTCGCCTATCACCATCAGCAACACAGGTAAGCCGACAATCACGGTATTGGAATAACTGGCCCCGAGGGCAAACACCGCCGAGGCGGGATAATGCTTCTGGTATTTTTTGTGGAATAAATAATTAGCCAGTCCCGCCAGCAGGTAACAGCAAAGCAGCGGCAGGTAAAACCCGGCAAAGAATTTCGGATCTACCATGCCAGAAAAATCGGCATTGGCCATTTGATAAAATAAAAAAGCCGGAATGGAATAAAAGAAGGTAAATTTACTTAAGGCATCTACCTGGCTTTTGTTTAACTTATTGCTTTTGCATAAGATAAAGCCCAGCAGGGCCACCAGGATAAGAGGGGAGATAACGGAAATAATATTCATGAAGGCTTATGTGACCCGGGGTATTGTTATTTGTTTATTATTAAATAAATATTAAAGCACCGGTAAAGATACAGGTGAAGAAAAGTGCTTTGTTTTATTATCTGCTCCCGGCTGTATGCCAGGAGCAGAGTACAGGTTTAATCGTAGAGGTGTTCAAAATAGCTTTCGATGATCAGCTTGGCAGACTGGGCATCAATATTGTCTTTTTTCAGATTACGATAGCCCCCCTGGGCAAATAACCTTTCTTTGGCATCGGCAGTGGTCAGCCTTTCGTCCTGAAATTCTACCTTTTTACCAAAGCGTCCGGCGAGGCGATTGCCGAACTTTTTCGCATCCAGGGTCAGCTGCTGTTCGCTGCCGTCCATATTTAAAGGCAAGCCCACCACCAGGTAATCCGGTTGCCATTCTTTGAGGTACTTTTCCAGGTTGTCCCAGTGGGGAATACCGTCGTTGGCTTTGACCGATCCCAGCGGGGAGGCACTGCCGGTAATTTCCTGACCAACGGCGACACCGATATACTTTTTACCAAAATCAAAACCTAACACCGTGCGTTCGCCGATATTTTTACTGCTGCGGCTCATTAACTATGTCCTGTTCTTGTTCATTGTGCTTGTTTCTTGTGTTTATTACCTGCGACATTAAGCATGGCCGACATCGGAAGACAGGTTCGCGATATTGATGCCGATTTTTTCGGTGGCTTTTTTCCAGCGCTCTTCTATCGGGGTATTGAAAAGAATATCGTTGTCGGCATCGATCACCAGCCAGGAGTTTTGCTGTATTTCTTCTTCCAGCTGCCCCGGTCCCCAACCTGAATAACCTAAAGTCACCATAAAGTGCTCCGGCGCCTTGTCTGTGCCCAGGGCCATCAGGATATCTTTTGAGGTGGTGATCATCACATCGTCACTTAACGACAAAGAGCTGTTCCAGCCGCTTTGCGGGCTATGCAAAACAAAGCCCCTTTGTTGCGACACCGGGCCGCCGGAAAGCACCTGCTGCTCTAATTTCGGGTTCTCTTCCAGACCGTCATCTATCTGGGTCAGCAATTCGTTTAAGGTGATATTTACAGGCATATTAATCACCAGTCCCATAGCGCCTTCGTCATTATGCTCGCAGATATAAGTGACGGTTTTACTAAAGTACGAGTCTCCCAATGAAGGCATCGCAATAAGAAATTGGTTCTCTAAGCTTTCCATTTTTTACCTCCGATAATCACCTTAAACATTTACCTTAGCTCTTTCCCGAGCTTTTTTTGATAGAAAACAAGGCCCGTTTATCGACCCAGGCGTGACTCTATCGCGTCCATCAACTTGCCGCTGATATTGATCGGATACGCCGCTTCAATCTCCCTGATACAGGTTGGACTGGTGACATTAATTTCCGTCACCTTGTCGCCGATCACATCCAAACCGACAAAAATTAACCCGCGTTTTTTTAGCTCCGGCGCTATGGTTTCGGCAATATAGCGATCGCTGGCGGTTAACGGTCTTGCTTCGCCGCGTCCGCCGGCGGCTAAGTTACCGCGGGTTTCACCCTGGGCCGGGATCCGTGCCAGGCAGTAGGGCATAGGCTCGCCGTCAACAATCAAAATACGTTTATCGCCGTCTTTAATTTCCGGCATGTACTCTTGAACCATAGCATATTGGCTGCCATGTGCGGTAAGCGTTTCTAAAATGACGCCGATATTGGCATCGTTTGGTTTGATATGGAAAATGGAAGAGCCGCCCATGCCGTCCAGAGGCTTGATAATGACGTCTTTATGCTGCTGGTGAAACTTGCGGATACGCTCGCAATCCCGGGTGACCATGGTTTTGGCGGTAAGCTCGGAAAACCAGGCGGTGAACAGTTTTTCATTGCAGTCGCGCAGGCTTTGCGGCTTGTTGACTATCAGGGTACCTTCAAGCTCAGCCCGCTCCAGCATATAAGTGGCGTAAATATATTCGGTATCAAAAGGCGGATCTTTGCGCATCAATACCGCATCGAGTTCGCTGATGGCAATATCTTTAGGGTCGCTGAGCTCATACCAGTGTTCGGGATCATTAAAGACACGCACGCGATGGGTCTGTGCCCGTGACTCTCCCTGGTTCAGATATAAATCCTGCATCTCCATGTAGTAGATTTCATAACCCCGGGTTTGTGCTTCGAGCATCATCGCCATCGAGGAATCTTTTTTTACGTTCACCTGCGAGATGGGATCCATCACGATACCAAGTTTGATTGTCATTTAATTTTCCTATGTTCTTTAAGCTAAATCACCAAATCGGCACTGTAATGCCGAAATAGCCGTTAAGGCTGCCGTCTCTGTGCGCAATATCCTGGGGCCGAGTAAAATATCAATAAAACCGGCATTATTGGCCTGGCTTATTTCCTCGTCACTTAATCCGCCTTCCGGGCCGATCAATAACCTCACCCTTTGATTTTCTTGCGGTAAGGTCATGACGGAGTGCTTTGCTCTGGGATGTAAATTCAGTTTTAACGCTGAGGTTTCCTGGCTAAACCAGTCGGACAAACTGATAGGGTCGGCCACCTTAGGTACGGCGCAACGGCCGCTTTGTTCGCAGGCACTGATGACGATTTTTTGCCACTGATCGCGTTTTTTCGCCAGGCGTTCACCGCTGAGTTTTACCCCGCAACGTTCGGTAAATAACGGGGTGATGGTATTAACCCCGAGTTCCACCGATTTTTGCAGGGTGAAATCCATGCGATCGCCCCGGGAGATCCCCTGGCCTAAATGGATATTTAACGGCGATTCGTTTTCGACCACCTGGCGATCGGTCAGCAATACCTCGGCTTGCTTCTTACTGACGTTGCTCAGCTCTCCCTGGTACTGGCAGTAGTTACCGTCGTCTTCTCTTTGACCATTAAATAAGGTGACCATATCACCCTCATTTAATCTGAGTACCCTGATGGTATGACCGAATGCATCGGCATTTAATTGCACTTTTTCGCCAACTTTTAACGGCTGGTCTTGATAAATTCGCGGATTTCGCATCTCTGGTTAAGGGTTACCTTAGGTCATTTATTTCCGCCGTTTTTTACCGGGTTATCTTTCACTAGCTAGTGATTTGATTAACTTGTTTATTTAGGCTGAAATTTTAAAAAAGTCTCTGCTACCAAGATAAGGGCGTGGAAGTTAAATTACAATGGCAGGGGGGATTTTTCTCTTTTCGAAAGATATCAGCGGAAATACATTTGTATCTTTATGTATAAGCCCTGCTCCTGTTCATCCATGAACTCGCAGGATTGCTTACAGGAAGTAAGTACTTAGTTTATGCCTGGAGCCCTATTCACCTATAGAGAAGGCTGAAATATTTCCATGTATAAAAAAAACCAACACAAGAACTGTGTTGGTTTCAGGTTTTTTAAATTCGCAATGAACTTGATTTATAAACCGGCAGCCTGGCGTAATTCGTCGGCTTTGTCGGTTTTTTCCCAAGTAAAGGCGGTGAAGGTATCATCGCCGACCGTCATTTCAAACGGGGTGCGGCCGAAGTGACCGTAGGCCGCTGTCGGACGATACATAGGATGTAATAAATCCAACATCTTAGTGATGGCATACGGACGTAAGTCAAAGTGTTCACGTACCAAAGTAACCAGCTTGTCGTTGGCGATTTTGCCGGTGCCGAAAGTTTCCACGTGAATGGACGTCGGCTCGGCAACACCGATAGCATAAGAAATTTGAATTTCACAACGATCGGCAAGACCGGCGGCAACGATGTTTTTCGCAACATAACGGCCGGCATAGGCGGCGCTACGGTCAACTTTTGACGGATCTTTACCAGAGAAAGCACCGCCGCCATGACGTGCCATGCCGCCGTAGGTATCAACGATGATTTTACGGCCGGTTAAGCCACAATCGCCTACCGGGCCGCCGATAACAAAGTTGCCGGTGGGGTTGATATGAAACTTGGTGGCTTTGGTCAGTAATTCTTCCGGCAAGGTGTGCTTGATGATCAGCTCCATTACCGCTTCCTGCAAGTCCGATTGTTTGACTTCCGGGTTATGCTGGGTGGATAACACTACGGTGTCGATGGCAACCGGTTTGTCATTTTCATAAACAAAAGTGACCTGGCTTTTGGCATCCGGGCGTAACCACGGCAGCAGGCCGGATTTTCTTGCTTCAGCCTGACGCTCGACAATACGGTGCGAATAACAAATTGGCGCCGGCATATAAACGTCGGTTTCGTTGCTGGCATAACCAAACATTAACCCCTGATCGCCGGCGCCCTGATCTTCCGGCTTAGAGCGGTCGACGCCCTGGGCAATATCTACAGACTGTTTACCAATGAGGTTCATGATACCGCAGGTACTGCCGTCATAACCAACTTCAGAAGAAGTGTAACCTATGTCATTGATCACATTACGGGTCAGTTCTTCCAGATCCACCCAGGCAGAAGTTGAGATTTCACCCGAGATAATAGCAACACCGGTTTTTACCATGGTTTCACAGGCAACCCGTGCATATTTATCTTCAGCGATGATGGCATCAAGCACCGCATCTGAAATTTGGTCGGCAATTTTATCCGGATGTCCTTCAGAAACCGATTCCGAAGTAAAAAGATGTGTAGACATAAACCCTCAATATCAATTAACAAGTACCTGGCAAAGCTCACAGGTGTAACTGGCGTTAAAATTTTTCACAATTCTACCTATATGTTTAAGCTTTTTCTATTATTATTTACGCCTAGATGGCTAAATGGCTTGAATTTATAATCTAGGCTGCTGGTGGAATTGCTTGCTGAAGAAGGTCAAAAGCAGAGAGGATGGGTATTTAAAGTAATGATCTATAAGTGAATAAATTAATTTTCACTATTACTATATGTGAGGGATTTTAGACGGCCAGCTCTTCCAGTGATACGGATGCTTGCCATAATTGTGAAAATAGCTGGTATTGCTCCCGGTTAATTACCTGCTCCGATGCCAGATTTGCCTCTTGAGTGAAGGATGAAGTAAAAAAGCGGATGTTGCCGCTTTGGCGCTCGGGGGCGCAAAGCTGATGCCTGTCCAGCTGGCGCTTTAACTCCCGGGTAACGGGGGTGGCGGTTTCAATGACCTTAATACCCGGACCTGTGATCAATTGAATTTTTTCCAGTAAAAAAGGGTAGTGGGTACAGCCGAGCACTAAGGTATCTATGCCTTGTGTCATCAGGGGGTGTAAATACTGCTGTAATAAGCCGGTGCATTCAGGGCTGTTTAACTTCCCTTGTTCAATTAACTCCACCAGTCCGGGACAGGGCTGAATAAAGACTTCTACCCCGACACTGTATTTTTCTACCAGGGATAAAAAGCGCTGGTTTGTTGCCGTGGCGCTGGTCACCAGCAGGGCCACTTTTTTACTTTTACTGTGCCTGGCGGCGGGTTTAATCGCCGGTTCAACCCCGATCACCGGCAAGGCGATTTGTGCCCTGAGCTGGTCTATGGCATTGACGGTCGCGGTATTACAGGCAATTACCAGGGCTTTGGCATTTAACTTGATTAACTGCCCGGCAATTAAATTGACTCTTTCGGTGATAAGTTCAACCCCTTTGTCGCCATAGGGGGCATAGGCGCTGTCGGCAACATAAACCAGTTGTTCCTGAGGTAAATGTTGCCGGATACATTTCGCAATGGACAAGCCGCCGACACCGGAATCAAAAATGCCGATTGTGGCCGGTGACGGGTTTTCACCTGCCTGGTTATTGGCTAAAGCTGTCAGCTGTTGTTTAAGTGTGTTTGATGTCATTGCCTGCCGGGGATCTTATTATGGCCTATCGCCGGGCATTTATATTGGCTTTTCCCGGGAAAGTAAAGTTTCACTTATATAAGAGGTTAAAAAAGAGGCTTAAAATACTTTGTAAAGTTTTATGTTTACATATTGGGGTTGCTTTGCTATTTTACCTGCATAACCTTGTTGTATATAAAAAGGGAAATTCTCAATGCACAGTGATGTTTCGCTCTCCCGGATCAAACAATTTCCGCCTTTGATTTGGATTTTATTGTTTGGTGCTTTTATTACCCGCGGCAGCTATTACATGGTATGGCCATTCCTGGCGGTTATTCTATATCAAAAGTTTGCTATTTCCGCGACCGAAGTGGGGTTGATTTTATCGGCTGCCGCCCTGGTTTCGGTGTTTATCGGTTTTGTCGGCGGCGCCTTGTCTGATCACTTTGGCCGTCACCAGTTGATGTTTGCCAGCGGCTTGTTATACGTAGTCTCTTTTTCTTTGCTGGCCAGCGCAGAAACTTTGCCCGGATATGTGTTAATTATTACCTTGTGTTCAATTGCCAAAGCTATCTGGGAGCCACCGACTTCGGCGTTGATCGGCGATTTGCTTGAAGATGCTAAAACCCGGGAATTGGCGATGCAGGCGCGCTACTTTGTGGTCAATGTCGGTGCAGCATTGGGACCTATGTTGGGTGTCTGGTTTGGCTTTACCGGTCAGCAATCGAGTTTCTATATTACCGCCGGTTGTTTTGCTTTATTGCTGGTGATCCTCAAATGGGGTTTTGCTTTACAGGGTAAAGAGCCTGCCGTCCGACAAAAGGGGGAAAAAAACAGCCTTGAGCAGGTGAACAGCCTTGAGCAGGTGAACAGCCCTGAGCAAGAAAGCGGCCCCGAACAAAAGCCTGGTCAGATAAGGCAAACCTTAAGTATCCTCAAGCAGGACAGGGTACTGCAATGTCTGATCCTGGCGAATATCCTTTGTATGTTCATCTATTCGCAAATGGATACTTCCCTGGTCCAGTATCTGACCCGGGCGGAGGTGCCGGATTTGCTGCAGTTAATTTCGGCGATGATAGTCACTAACTCGCTGGTGATTATTTGTTTCCAGTTTGTGTTGCTGAAAATGATGTCGGCGCTGGCGATCGTTAAACGTATTCAAATCGGTTTAGGGATCCTTATCTGCTCCCAAATTTGGCTGGCACTTAATCCGCTCACCTTCTTTTGGGGTTGGATCGGTGCCGTGGTGGTGATGTCGCTGGCGGAAGCGATATTATTCCCGACCATGAATGTGCATATCGACCGTCTGGCACCGGCTCATCTGCGCGGGGCCTACTTCGGTGCGGCATCCTTTTATTCCATGGGTTTTGCCATTGCCCCGTTTGGCGGCGGCTTGATTTTAGACCACTTCGGCGGACCGGCCTTGTTCTTTAGCGGTGCTTTGCTGTGTTTAGTGGTGATTTATTTGTACAGCCTGCTCGATAAACTGCCCAGGCCGGAGTTTGACGGGGAAGTTAAAAAGACTGAGCAAGCCGTGTTAGGGTAAAGGCCATGAGATTAAGGTTTACATGGAAGTAGACCACCTGGAAATACAGAGAAATAAAGTAAGTTAAGATTTTAAACAGGATGAATATCCCGGGGAGGTGGTGTTGAAACTTCTTCCCTAAAAAGAATTAGTGCTTCCAGAATGCCGCCGTCAATGTCAGCCCTTGAACACCGTGTGCTCAAGGCGGAAATAGCACATCACCCGTAGGCTTCCTGATACGAGCCAGGCTTGCACAATAGATAACGTTTAACTTCCTTATGTAAAACTTATCGGCTCAGGGACATAATTGACAAACAAACATCCTAGAAGACTGAATTCATTATAGCTAAACATTATCAGGCAATGTAAGTATTTTATTGCGATAAAAGACGCGAATTACGCTTTTTTTTACTTGATTTTTCCCGCTGTTTTGACTCGCTATTTTTCCGGGCTGTTTTTTTGCTCGATAAGCGCCTGTTCTATGGTCGCTTGCAATAGCTGGATTTGCTCTTGAGTTTGCTGCTGCTCCTGCTCTTTTTGTTGCTGCAACTGTAGCAGGTCGTTGCTCAGATTCAGTGCCGTCAATAACAGGGCTTGCTCCAGGGTGGCAACCGCAGGGCTGCTTCTGGTTTTTTCCAGGCGGGCATTTAATTCACTGGCAGCAGAAATCAGCGCTGATTCCTGACCTTGCGGGCAGGCAACTTTTAACCTTTTATCAGCAATTTTAATTTCAATGGTCTGCGGGCTCATAGCGGCAAAAAATTCCTGGTGATCTTTTAACTAAGGCAAGGGGTGTTAATCTTAGCTTAGTACAACTTAACTTATTGTATTCTATTGGTTGTTTTATTAAAAATATTCTTGGTAAACAATTATTTCTTAAAATAAGTCACCTCGTGCCCGCACTATAACGGCGCAGCCTTGACTATGCAAGGAGCAGCGCCAAGATATTCACTGCCCGGGGCAAGTTTAACTCAATCCTGTCAGGCGCGGGCTTCGGGCGTCCTTTTCTGATATCCTTTTCTGGTATCAAAGCCAGGCTGGTGTTAGGATAGCGGCTAATTAATTTAAGGTGAAATTAGAGACTTATGGCTGACGAAACAAGATTAGACTTTGCCTCGGTGCAGGCAGTCATTACAGCTTCAGGTGTTAATGCCCACGGTGCGGAGTTGCACGGAGTATTAACGGGCTTGATTTGCGCAGGTTTTTCTTTTGATGATCATGATTATATGGCGATGATCAATGACTTGTTCAATAACGGCGAAGGTTTGCCGAAAGACCTTAAAGATGTTGTAAAACAAATGTTTGGTGAGGTATGGCAGGACTTGCTTGATGAGTCGTACCGTTTTCAGCTGTTACTGCCCGACGATGACGAAACCATTGTCGAACGTGGCCATGCCCTTGGTGTCTGGGTGCAGGGCTTTAACTTAGGTTTTGGCCTGCAGCAGAAAAATAACCCGGTATTATCCGACGATGTCAAAGAAGTGCTGACAGACTTTGCCGAGATCGCCAACCTCTCTGATGATGTTGAAGAAGACGAAGAAACCGAGCAGGCTTATTATGAAATAGCCGAATATGCCCGGATGTCGGCATTATTATGTTTTAGCGAATTAGGCACGCCTCCGAGTGAGACGGAAGATCCCCAGCAACCTAAGACCCTGCATTAATGATGAAACACACCTTATTAGCGGTTAGTGAATTTACCGGCCGGCGTGCGCGTTTTTTCGAGCAGATGCCGGATAACAGTGTGGCGCTTTTTGCTGCCGCCGAAGAAGTGACCCGCAGCAACGATACCGAATATCCGTTTTGCCAGAATAAAAATTTTTACTACCTGACCGGTTTTAACGAGCCGGACGCCTTATTGCTGCTTATCAAGCAAAAGGAAGCAGACGAGCTTGTTTGTCAGTCGGTACTGTTTTGCCGGGAGAAAAACCCGATGCAGGAAATCTGGCACGGGCGGCGGATCGGGCCGGAGCAGGCGTCAGGCGAATACGGTTTTGATGCCAGTTTCGCCTGCGAAGAAATCGATGAGTTAGTGCCTAAATACCTTGAAGATAAAGCGCAGTTGCTGTTTTGCCAGGGGGCGGATGAAAAATTTGACCGCCGGGTGCTTAACTGGAACAGCCAGGTAAAAGCAAAAGTCAGGCAAGGGGGCAAGGCGCCGGGGGTATTGATTGATTGCAGCGCTATTATTGATGAAATGCGCCTGATCAAATCGCCGGATGAACTGGACATCATGCGTAAGGTCAACCGCATCAGCGGTCAGGCGCATCAAAGGGCGATGGAGAAAACCCGTCCGGGTAAGTTTGAATACCAGATTGAAGCCGAGCTTTTGCATGAATTTGCCCGCCACGGCGCCCGTCATCCGGCTTACGGCTCTATTGTCGCCGGCGGCGATAATGCCAATATCCTGCATTACACCGACAATAACGATATTTTAAAAAACAATGAACTGTTATTGATTGATGCCGGTGGCGAGCTGGCGGGTTATGCCGCCGATATTACCCGTACCTTCCCGGTAAACGGCAAATTTACCCCGGAGCAAAAAGCCATTTACCAACTGGTGCTTGATGCCCAGGAGCTGGCGATTAAAGCCATTGCCCCGGGGAAAACCCTGGCTTACCTTAATGAAATCACCTGTGAGTTCCTTACCCGGGGACTACACCAGTTAGGCATTTTAACCGGCGATTTAACTGAGCTGATTGCCGCCCGCGCCTGTAAAAAATACTTTATCCACGGCCTTGGCCACTGGTTGGGATTAGATGTGCATGATGTCGGCGATTATCAGGTGGATAAAAAGCGTCAGCAATTACGTGCTTTTGAGCCGGGTATGGCGATGACCATAGAGCCGGGGTTATATATTCCTTTGCATGATGTTAATGAAGACATTGCAACGCCGGTGGATGAGAAATGGCGCGGCATCGGTGTGCGTATCGAAGATAATATCCTGGTGACAGAAACCGGCTATGAAAACCTGACCGTTAATGCCCCGAAAACCATCGCTGAGATTGAAGCCCTGATGGCTGAAAATACCGGGGCTGAAGCAGATGTTACCGGTCAACACAGCCACTAATTCAGCCAAGGACAGTTCATGACAGACGAGTTAACCGTGAATGCCCTGGCTGAAGGAGAATTAAACCATTTCGATGTGGTGATTTCCGGCGGCGGTTTATCCGGTGCGCTAATGGCGCTGAGTTTAGCCCCGTTAAAACAGGCAAACGGCCAGCCTTTATCAATTGCCATTGTTGAAGCCAATCCCGTGGTGAAAGACGTATCGCTGAGTTTTGACGACAGGGTGCTGGCCCTGTCCCACGGCACCAGTGCTTATTTACAAGCGCTGGGTGCCTGGCAGTATCTGCAACAAGATGCCGAGGCAATCAAAACCATTCATATTTCCGATCGCGGCCATTATGGCAAGGCCCGGGTGTATGCCGAAGATCATCAGGTACCGGCTTTAGGTTATGTGGTGGAAATGGCGTTGATCGGCAAGGCCTTGCTTAAATCGCTGGAAAGCTTCAGTAATATTTGCTGGTACCGTCCCGACAGCATAGCAAAAATCCACTGGCAAACGGATAAGGTCACCCTGGCACTGAACTCGGGCCAGGGGTTAACTACCAAGCTTCTGCTGGGCTGTGACGGCGGCATGTCGGCTTGTAGGGAGTTTGCCAATATCAAGGTGCGCCAGCAAAGCTATCGGCAGTCGGCGTTAATTGCCAATGTCAGCACCGCTATTCCCCATTCGGGCGTGGCTTATGAGCGTTTTACCGAAACCGGGCCTATCGCCATGTTGCCTTTATCCGGCAACCGGTGCTCGCTGGTATGGACCCTAACCCCTCAGCAGGCCGAAGAAATACAGGGCCTGGATGATCAAGCGTTTAAGCGGGCACTGGAAGATGCCTTTAGCAGCTATTTGGGACAGATCACCCAGGCGGGTGAACGTTTTGTTTATCCCCTTAATCTTATCCAGGCAGAGCAGCAGGTCTATCACCGTATGGCGCTGGTGGGTAATGCTTCACATACCATACACCCGATAGCCGGACAGGGCTTTAACCTTGGGGTCCGGGATGTTGAGCAACTGGCGGCCTTGATCAAAGCAGCGCTGGAGCAAAAACAGGATATCGGTAATTTTGCCCTGTTAAGCAACTACCAGGAGCAAAGGGCGGCGGATCAGCAACAAGTGATCACTTTAACCGATTCTTTAGTGACGCTTTTCTCCAATCGCTTGCCGCCGTTAGTAGTGGGGCGCAATATCGGCCTTAAGGTATTAAATTATCTGTCGCCGCTGAAAAATGCCTTTGTGCAAAAGACCATGGGTTATTAATAAAACCCTTTATTGGCTGATAAAGCGCTGGCAATAAAGGGCTTACAACAAAAAGTTTAGAGCAATAAGCATGCAAAAATTTGATGTACTTATCGTCGGTGGCGGCATGGTCGGCCTGACACTGGCATTGGCAATTCGCAAGCAAAGCGATTTAACGGTCGCCCTTGCCGATACCCAGGCACTGACAGAGTTAACCGACCAGCCTGAAACCCGGGTCAGCGCCATTAACGCTGCCAGTCAGCAAATTTTTACCCGCTTAAATGTCTGGGATGATATTGTCGGGCAAAGATCCCAGCCTTACCACCATATGCATATCTGGGATAAGGCCGGATACGGTAAGCTTGATTTTAACCTTGCTGATGTCAGCGGCAGCAGCAAACCGGATCAGCTTGGCTGGATCATCGAAAACAAGGTGATCCGCAATGCCCTGTGGCATAAGGCCCAGATGGATGAAGGCATCAGCTTTTTTACCGATGAAGCCATTGCCAGCATCGGGGTCGGGGAAAGTGAAGTTTTCGCCAGTTTCGGCTCAAGCATGCCGATCACCGCCAAATTACTGGTGGGGGCCGATGGCGCCAACTCCTGGGTGCGCAAGCAAATCAATATGCCGATCACCTTTCGCGATTATGACCACCATGCCCTGGTAGCAACGGTGAGCTGCGAGCAGGGACATCAGGATACCGCCTGGCAGGTTTTTCTGCCCACAGGCCCGTTGGCTTTCCTGCCACTATACCAGCAAAACCTATGTTCGATTGTCTGGTCGACTTCGCCTGAGGAAGCACAGCGATTGCGCGCCCTGGATAAAGCAGCCTTTGGCAAGGAAATTACCGCGGCCACCGACGGCAAGTTGGGCCGGGTAAACCTGGAAAGCGAACTGGGCTGTTATCCGCTGATGATGCGCCTGGCACAGGACTTTGTTAAAGATAAAGTGGTGTTAATCGGCGATGCCGCCCACACCATACATCCGCTGGCCGGGCAGGGGGTCAACCTTGGTTTGCTTGATGCCGCCGCACTGGCGCAAACCCTCACCGGGCAATTGGCCGCTGAGCAGTCAAGTTTGGATAACATCAGCAATGAAATACTGTTAAAGCAGTTTGCCCGCTGGCGTAAATCCGAAGCGGCGGAAATGATCGCCGCGATGGAGGCGATCAAGCAGCTGTTTACCCCGCAACAGGAAGTCAGCAAGTTTATTCGCGGTATCGGCATGTCTTTGCTGGATAACTTTTCTCCGGCGAAAAAGCAGTTGATCCGCCAGGCGCTGGGTTATAAAGGTAAGTTGCCCGAGCTGGCTAAATCGGTTGATTAAATAAGCCGGGCAAAGTACATGGCCGGGCCGGCTTTAAGTGCTTTAAAAAACGGTTTGTTTTTGCTGAAAGGTCCTGGCAGCAGCCCCCCTTAAAACAAAAACCTGTGTCTGCTTAGACACAGGTTTTTTGTTGGCGTTAATCGCACAAAAACCGTCATTTATGACAGGAAATTTCCGCTGTAGAATATTCTCCGGTATCGATAATTCATGCCTGCTGAAATTGAACTATATTTTTAAGGTGTACCTTTTTGAAAATATAATTTGGTATTATTTAAATAGTCGGTTTTTTATTTGAAAATTGTGCTTTTGTCTGTTGAATCACCAGTTACTCATCGCTATAATCCATGGCAACTTTGTAATTTTTCAGTTTTAATCCTAGCTTTTATCAGGATCAAAAACTCATCACCAGGTGAAACGCAATGACGAATAAAACCGTATTACATGCAAAACACGTAGCCGCCGGCGCGAAAATGGTTGACTTTCACGGCTGGGAAATGCCGATTAACTATGGCTCGCAGATAGAAGAGCACCACGCTGTGCGTCAGGATGCCGGTATGTTTGATGTCTCCCACATGACTATCGTGGACATCAAAGGCAGCGGCGTGAAGGCGTTTTTGCGTTATTTACTGGCCAATGACGTTGAAAAACTCAATGTCAGCGGCAAAGCGTTATACACCGGCATGTTAAACCATGAAGGTGGCGTGATTGATGATTTAATTGTTTATTTCCTGGCCGATGATTTTTACCGCTTAGTGGTAAATTCCGCGACCCGTGAAAAAGATCTGGCCTGGATGGCTGAGCAGTCGGCTGATTTTGACGTTACCATCACCGAGCGCCCTGAGTATGGCATGATTGCGGTACAAGGCCCTCAGGCAAAAGCCAAAGTGGCCACCATTCTTGACGCCGAGCAAACCGCTGCCGTTGACGGTATGAAGCCGTTTTTTGGCGTGCAGGCGGGCGAGTTATTTATTGCCACCACAGGTTACACCGGTGAAAGCGGTTATGAAATCGTTGTTCCTGAAACCATGGCAGAAGATTTATGGCAGCAATTAACCGATGCCGGTGTTAGCCCTTGTGGTTTAGGCGCACGTGATACCCTGCGTCTGGAAGCGGGCATGAACTTATATGGCCTGGACATGGACGAAAGCGTATCGCCGCTGGCGGCTAACATGGCCTGGACCATCAGCTGGGAGCCAAGCGATCGTGACTTTATCGGCCGTAAAGCCCTTGAAGCGCAAAAAGCCGCCGGTGACCAACATAAACTGGTTGGCCTGGTACTGGAAGAAAAAGGCGTACTGCGCAGCGGTTTAAAAGTGATGGTTAACGGTGAAGAAGGGGTGATCACCTCAGGTACTTTCTCACCGACGTTAGGGCACAGTATTGCCATGGCCCGGGTACCGCGCTCTATCGGCGAAACCTGTGAAGTAGAAATGCGTAAGAAACTGGTAACGGTACAGGTTATCAAGCCAAGTTTTGTTCGCAATGGCAAAAAAGTTTTCTAAACTCTATTTAAACCAAATTGATAGTGTTTAATAATTAGCCCTGCTGTTTGTAAAAGGCATGATATCAAGCCATAGCAGCAGGGATAATAGGGTCCGGTTTCAAACAAAATTAACTAGCAAAGATAATAAATTAGGAACAAAAAGATGAGCAACATTCCTTCAGAACTAAAATATGCAACATCGCACGAATGGGTACGTAACGAAGGTGACGGTACGGTAACTATCGGTATTACCGAGCACGCACAAGAATTGTTAGGTGATATGGTCTTTGTTGAGTTGCCTGAAGTGGGTGAAAACATCAGCACAGGTGACGATGTTGCCGTGGCTGAGTCGGTAAAAGCGGCTTCTGACATTTACGCGCCGATTTCCGGTGAAGTGGTTGAAGTGAATGAAGATTTAGAAGATTCACCTGAGCTGGTCAACTCAGACGCTTTTGGTGACGGCTGGATGTTTAAGGTTAAGCTTGACGATGAGTCAGAGCTGAACGACTTACTTGACGCCGAAGGTTACGCAAACTCCATCGACGAAGATTAATTCTTTGTTGTTAACTTAATTTCAAGCCCCGCACTGATCATTGATGTCCGGGGCTTATTTTTTTACTGCTTGAAGTATAGGATTTGTTGTTTATGACTACCCAATCCCTGTCCCAGCTGGAACAAACACAAGATTTTATTCGCCGCCATATCGGACCCGATAGCGAGCAAACCCAAGTAATGCTTAATGAAATGGGCGCCGAGTCGGTTGATGCCCTGATTGATGAGATTGTTCCCCAAAGCATACGTTTATCTGGCTTGCCTGCCATCGAAGAAAGTAAAACCGAAGTACAGGCACTGGCAGACTTAAAAGCCGTGGCAGCATTAAACCAGGTAAATACCAGCTATATAGGTTTAGGTTATTACGGTACTTTGACCCCGAACGTGATTTTACGTAACGTGCTGGAAAATCCGGGCTGGTATACCGCTTATACCCCTTATCAGCCGGAAATTGCCCAGGGCCGTTTGGAGTCGTTATTAAACTATCAGCAAATGTGTTTAGACCTCACCGGCTTGGATTTAGCAAGTGCTTCCTTACTGGATGAAGCCACCGCCGCTGCCGAAGCCATGGCGCTGGCCAAACGGGTGTCGAAAAATAAAAAATCTAACCTGTTCTTTATTTCAAGTGATGTTTACCCGCAAACCATAGACGTAGTGAAAACCCGTGCCGATATGTTCGGTTTTGACGTGGTGGTTGCGCCAGCGGATGACGTAGTAAATCACGACGTATTCGGTGCTTTATTGCAATACCCGAGTGCCAGCGGTGAAGTAAAAGACATCAGCGACTTAATTGCCAAGGTACACGAGAAAAAGGGTATCGTAGCCGTTGCCGCCGACATCATGAGCTTAGTACTGCTTAAAGCGCCGGGTGAACTGGGCGCAGATGCCGTGATCGGTTCAACCCAGCGTTTTGGTGTGCCTATGGGCTACGGCGGACCACATGCCGCTTTCTTTACAACCTCAGACAAATACAAGCGTTCACTGCCGGGCCGTATTATCGGTGTATCTAAAGATACCCGCGGCAATGCCGCACTGCGTATGGCCATGCAAACCCGCGAGCAGCATATTCGCCGCGAAAAAGCCAACTCCAACATTTGTACTGCGCAAGTATTACTAGCCAACATGGCGGCTTTCTACGCGGTATATCACGGCCCTAAAGGCTTAAAAGTGATTGCCGAGCGTATTCACCGCTTTGCCGATATCCTGGCAACAGGTGTTAGCAGCAAAGGTTTAACGCCAGTGCACGGCACTTACTTTGATACCGTTACTTTTGATTTAGGCGCAGACAAAGACGCTGTTGTTAAGCGTGCCCTGGACAACCAGGTTAACCTGCGCACCGACGTTGACGGTCAGGTAAGCATCTCTATTGATGAAACCACCACCCGTGCAGACATCAACACCTTGTTCGATATTTTATTGGGCGAAGGCCACGGTTTAGACGTTGCCGCATTAGACAGCGAAATTATCGCTAACGGCAGCCAGTCAATCCCGGCGTCATTGCTACGTGAGTCGGCGATACTGACCCATCCTGTGTTTAACAGCTACCACTCGGAAACCGAGATGTTACGTTACATCAAAAAGCTGGAAAACAAGGATTTGGCCCTGAACCACTCGATGATTTCACTGGGCTCCTGTACCATGAAATTAAATGCCACCGCGCAGATGATCCCGGTTTCCTGGCCTGAATTTGCCAATATGCACCCGTTTGCCCCGAAAGATCAGGCACAAGGCTATAAGCAGATGATCGACGAGCTGGGCGACTGGCTGGTAGAGCTGACCGGTTACGACAATATTTCCATGCAGCCTAACTCGGGCGCACAAGGGGAGTACGCCGGTCTGGTGGCGATTGCCAAATACCACGAAAGCCGTGGCGAAGGGCACAGAAACATCTGTTTGATCCCGTCGTCTGCCCACGGTACCAACCCGGCTTCGGCGCAAATGGTTGGCATGAAAGTGGTTGTGGTAGACTGCGACAAGCAAGGTAACGTCGATATGGACGACCTGCGCGCCAAAGCCAGTGAAATGGCAGACAGCCTGTCTTGTATCATGATCACTTACCCGTCTACCCACGGGGTATATGAAACTACCATAGCTGAAATTTGTGACGTGATTCACGAACACGGCGGCCAGGTATACCTTGACGGCGCCAACATGAATGCCCAGGTAGGTTTAACCTCTCCTGGTTTTATCGGCGCAGACGTATCACACCTTAACCTGCATAAAACCTTCGCTATTCCTCACGGCGGCGGCGGACCGGGTATGGGACCAATTGGTGTTAAAAAACACCTGGCGCCTTTTTTACCGGATCATGCCCTGATAAATGTTGATGAGAGCACCCAAGGCAACGGCGCGGTTTCTGCTGCCCCTTATGGTAGTGCCGGAATTTTATGTATCTCTTACCTGTATATTGCCTTATTAGGCAAGCAAGGGGTAACAGATTCGACTAAGTATGCCATTACTAATGCGAACTATCTGGCCCACAAGTTAAGCCAGCATTACCCGATTTTATATACCGGGGCTAATGGCCGGGTGGCGCACGAATGTATCGTAGATCTGCGTCCGATTAAAGAAGCTTCCGGCATTACCGAAATGGATGTTGCCAAGCGTTTGATGGATTACGGTTTCCATGCGCCGACTATGTCATTCCCGGTAGCAGGCACTCTGATGATAGAGCCGACAGAGTCAGAAGCCAAACCTGAGCTGGACCGCTTTATTGAAGCCATGACCTGCATTCGCGATGAAATCCGTAAAGTAGAAGCGGGAGAGTGGACGCTGGAAGACAACCCGCTGCACAATGCGCCGCATACCTTAGCCGATATCACCGATACCTGGGAGCGTGGTTATTCCATCGCTCAGGCGGTATTCCCGGTACCGGCTGCTGCGGCTAACAAGTTCTGGCCGACGGTTAACCGCATCGATGACGTGTTTGGTGACCGTAACCTGATTTGTTCTTGTCCTGCGGTTGATACTTATAAAGATTAATGTCAATTGATGGTGACTGATAATAAAGTTTGTGACTAAATAACATCAGTACCCCAAATGAAACTATAAAAGCGAACCGATTGGTTCGCTTTTTTTATGTCATAACTATAGGGAATTAATATTGTTCAATAAATAGGCCGTTACAAAAATAAAAATTTCTCAGCCAGTTACATAACTGACGAATTTAAATTTTCTTTATAGATTACACATCACCCAATGTCGGGTTAATTAAATCTCGGAGAGAATTATGTCTAAGCCAAAATCAAATCAAACACCTATGACCACAAAAGCTGTTGCCCGCATTCAAAGTAGTGAGGCAAAAGCTAATGGCGGTCAAGCGTTACCTAGAGGCTTTGCTGTAAGAGCTGCTCGTGCTGCCGGTAATAATAAAAACGGTTAAGGAGTATGGGCTGGGAAGTGATTGACTTCCTAGCCCATTATTTTGATTATGTCTGCATATAGTAAAGATAAGGAAATTAGTAAGTTGGTAAAAAAATTAATCAAGTCTGGTTGGGTGTTCAAGCAAGGGAAAAAGCACGGTTTAATATATGCACCCAAAGGTGGTCGCATTACTGTTCCTTGTACACCGAGCGATAGACGATCATACCTTAATTTCAAACGAAACCTAAAAAGAATAATGACAATGGAAGTTGATTATGTCTAAAGAAAAGCTCCACCCATTTATGACACCTGTTGAAATCGTACGTATTATTGCGAGTGCAATAGGAGTTAAAGCATCAAATAAACAGCTAGACACTTTTGCTTTCAAGTATGACCAGCCTTATACCTTAGCTTCAAGTTTGTTCAAAGAGTCTATTTCAGTTCCTCTTTCTAAGTTCATCAATAAAGATTTTTCTAAAAAATTAGAAGCTAAATTTGAATCAATGATTGGGGAATATACTGAGTTGGTTAACTCAATCTCTATGGATGGTATAACTAGAGAAGAGACTGAAGCAATTCTTACCAGGTGGGTCCTTGATACTGTTGCTGTTGAATTCAATCTTTTTATGGGAAAAGTAATTGAAGGGCCAAATTATTTAACGATAAATAACCTTCATCCCAACGGAATAACTCAGGCGTTTGATTGGTTATCGTTAAACATTGAATGGTGGGATAGTTTTCTTAAATATATTCCAAAAGAAAAACGTCATCGTTTTAAGCTTTGGAAAAGTAATGATGAACTGCCAAAGCTATCTAACATAACAAATATTCCAGATTACCTTCCTAACTCTGAAGTTGAAGGGCATGAATGGGAAAAGATTAAAGTTGTTATTTTAGCTGCACGTTTTATTGATAACTTACAGCGTCATTATGCTGGTATTTATCCAGAAAAGTTAGTTAATGTTGCTGTATTGAGCTTAAAGCAAGTTGAAGAATATATTTGGTATTTAAAGGGTAATAATCAAGATTGGCTCAAGTCGCTTGGGAAACAGGGGTTAGAGATAGATTATATTTTTTATAAAAAGCATGACTATAGAGAACTCTCTGGTACCGAGCGAAAACAACGCTCTAAAACGTTGATTGAAGAGCTTGAAGTCTCAACATTTAAGTGCTCTAAATTTAATATGGAATATTGGCTGAACTGGTATCGAGCTCGATGGCATGCTTTGGGCGGGGAGCTTAAAGAAGCAAATACCCATTTTAAATTAACGTTTGAACAAGCTTTATTTTTTGCTGGACCATCGATGCCTGAAATTATAAAAGAAGCCCTTAGTATTGCTTCTAGCCTTAAACCAACACCAGATAAAGCTTTTATTAAGAGGTTAAAAAATTCTGCAATCCTATTTGGTATTGATATACCTTTGCATAAGGAAGGTAAAAGCCAATTAGAAGCTAATCGTTTTGATAGTGTCGTTGAGGAATGGGAAATAAAGTTATATGAAGCAACATTTCAGAAGCACTTTCCATCGACTTTACAATTTAATGTCAGCTCTTCAACTGCATCACAACGGATAGGACCATTATTAGGTACTTTTGAGCAAAGCATTAGGCCTAATTTCCGAAGCCCAAATAAAAAAATAGTTGTTGGAGATACTTGGGGTAAGCAGATGCCTCAAATAGTTTACTTTTCATGGATGAACAGGGTGGAAGCTGTTTCTCAATTGATTAATAAAGATGTAAATGTAAATGCTCTTTCTGATTCCAATGAATCTGCATTACTTTTTTCAATTTTGCAAATGGACGTGCTGGATCATAGTTCAAGTATGGATGATAGTCTGTTCAAACTTGTTACCTCCGTGAAGCACCATAACGATGTTGTTAATACTAAAACCTCGAAGAAAAAACTATTACCTTTAGTTTGCGCTGTTGATACAGGCAGACCGGAAGTGGTAGCTAAGGTAATAGAGATGGGAGCAAACGTTAATCTCAGAGGTAATTCTGATAATCAATCTGCGCTTTTCGCAACACTATCTAGGATTGGAATGATAAAAAGACCTGATGTTAGTCAGGAGTTGATGCAAAGCCACCCTTTGAACGATGAATTACTAGATACTATAAGGCGGCATTCTAATGGCCTGATGGGGGCTTCATTAGATGAAGTCAAAAGAAATTATGAGAAGCAATCACAGGACCCGTTGTTTCAAAAGTTTACAGGCAGTATGGGCAACTTGATGATAGAGAGAGTCAAAAACTTTATGACATTAGAGGGCATGAGAGAAATAGCCAAATTACTCATAAATGCAGGTGCTGACGCTAATGCCCGTCATAAAACTAGAATTAATGGGTTTACACCTTTGATGCTTGCAGCAGAGCTAGATGAAGCTGAATTATTTGAAGCAATGGTTCATAAAAATGGAGAGCCGCTGATAACTGCTGAGCACCCTGAAACAGGAGCCCCAGTAGACAGTAGATATGTTGCTTTTGCTCATCAATCAAACAAGGTATTAAGGTGCTTAGCATCCCTACAGAAAAGAGCATAAATTTGAATATAGAGTTGCTGGTCACAAACTTTATTAAAATAAAGAGCAAATTCATTCTAAATGAATAAGTTTAGTCACAGACTTCATTAATAGTTAGCTTTAAAATTTAGTTGCTCTAGTTACAATCGTCATTGTCGATAACTAATTGATTTTTTAATGGAAAATCTGGGTGTGGCTCGCTTTTTTGTTTTTGGCGAAGAAGTGTCTCTGTCAAAAACCTCTGACGTTAATGATGACATTGGGAAATTCTCGGTTTTTGTCGGGTATGTGGCCATTGGTTATCTGTGTTTCCGATTTATAAGTAACTGCAATAATGGCATAATTTTAAAAATTAGAGGTGGCAATTAACAAGGCAAGTCAAACCGGTTCTGCAAATTTCTGGTGACGTTATATGTCCATAACAACCAAAGCTAAAGGAATTATTTGGAAACGAACAAATATGAAAATTTGGCGTTGTCGGGTAAGTACATTACCTTACGGCATCTAGCTACCCATACCAGCGGGCTTCCTAAAGATTTAGCATACAGCGATGATGATGCCAAAAAAGGACTGATGATTGAACGAATGTCAAACTACTCCAAAGACAAATTTTTTAATGCTCTTGGTAAACCTGACCTGCTTTCTGTTTCCGGCGAGCAATACCAATATTCGAATGCGGGCACTAAGCTAGTCGCATATATTCTGGAATTTGTTTATGACAAGACTTTTGAGTCGTTTATTTCAGAAGCCATTACCAGCAAATCTGGAGAGGAAAACACAAAATTCCAACGTATTGACCGTGGGCTAGATGATGTTGTCGTGGGAACAAATCAGTTTGGTGCACAAATGCCTTTGTTAAGCCCATATTCTTGGGCTGAGGGGGATGAACATTAACAGTTCAATCGGTAACCCATTATATGCAATATCAACTGTCATCGGAGACTCCTGAAGTTGTCCTATCTCATAACTTTCTTGCAGGTGATCTAGAAGAAAATGGCGCAGCAAAACTTAATAAATAGCAGCAAAAAACTGTAAAAAGTGTGTCAGGCATTATATTCACAAAGATCGTTATGGGATTTTTCAACTTTTTTCAAGGTAAAAAACTTAGTAAACAAGGTGAAGTAGAAGTTTTAGGAAAAGCTCTGATGAAAAACAGAGTGGATATTCATAAGCTTTTACTTGATGATGGTTCAAGTGGTGTGGGCCTTAATATTGTGACCAAAGGGGTCTTATCATACTCATCGATGCCTCTTTCTCTGAATGAGAATCAAGCTAGAGAGTTAATCACTCAAATAAAAGAGGCTCTGGGTGATAAATGATTATAATAATTTTATAAATAAGGAAAAATAATAGCTAGTCGCTTCACACCTAAACAGTTATTATTTTTTTGTTATGTATGCGTTACGTGTAGATAGTGGATATAAGATAGCTAAAATCAAGATAGGTTTTTATGGACTAAAAATTAATGGAGACAGACCATGGTATTGTCTTGTTTTTTATAAAAACATAATTTGTCCCTTAATTTGTACGCCTATATATTTGGAGTGTTTGCTAGCAAGGACATCGGCGATAGAAAAATAATAGTCTGATCCCGCGCATTCGCCTTGTTTAAGAGCTCCGTGACCCTTTGTTGGAATCTGCTAATTAATCAGGAGGTTAACATGTCAGAGATATTCATCAGTCATTCCCATGCGGATCATCGGCTGGCAGAACGGCTACACAATTTTCTTACCGACATTTCCGATAATAAGTTTGAAGTTCATCGATCTTCGGACATCTCCGCCATTCCAACAGGCACCCCGTGGAAGAAATGGATCGACGACAATATCGTTAACTGTGATGTTGCCATAGTCCTTTTGACAGAATCCTCTTTGCGCGGGCGATGGGTCCTATGGGAGGCTGGCGCCGTTGCCGGAGTGCAGTATTATCGGGACAAGGCCAAAGCACCGAAACAGGAAGCAGGCGAGCAGCAAGCCGTTGAAGGTCGTGTTCGGGTGTTGAATTTTGGCATTTCATCCTCAGATATGGGGCCCTTTGCCGGTGACCAGGCACAAGATGGACGCAATCCCGAATCGGTTTCCCAATTTGCTTTTGAATTGCTGGAAACCTTTCAACAGAAGCTTGGGAAGACTTATGCTAAGTCTCTTATGCAATTGGATGAAAAGGCTCGAAACTTTGTGGAACAAGCCTCTGAGGATCTCAGGTTCACCCCGATCCCGGCCTCTGAACCCTTGGTGCAAAATTGGCTGTCTCAACTCGACAGGGCGCTGGAAGAGCAGAATTACCATTGGGCCACTTCAGCTAAGCGCTGGATTAACATCGCATTTCTGGGTATAGGTAAAGCCGGTGAGTCCGAGCCCATTGATTTTCGCATTCATCTTCGACTAGCCCGGGCCTTTGAAGCCATCGGCGACAAAGCTGAAGCAATCCGTCAGTTGCAGTTGGCCCGTGGTCTTTCTCCTAATGATATGCTGGTCCATAGGGCATTGGGAAAACTATACCGTGAATATGATGAGGCTGAGCTTCAAAAGACACTAGCGAAAATGGAAGATATGGATCCAAAAGTTTTTTCTGAAGACCGGGAAGCTATTGCGCTTATGGTTGGAGATCTCTTTGACAAGGGTGCCTATGAGCGTGTCGTCAGTGTACTCAATGACGCCAATAAGGCGGTGGTTGAAAAAGACGCCTATCTCTTGAATTGGCGTGCGCTGGCGACTCTCAAGCACGAAGGGCCCGAAGCCGCACGTGCCCGATTTTCCGCCCTTGAAAGGTTCATAGGCCCCAGTCCGGGCAATTTTTGGGAGCTGGCCAGCCAGATCAATGCATTGATGGTAAAAGGTGAAGAAGCGCCGGTGATTGAGGCATTGGAAAAGTTGGTGAACTATAAGGAGAGCAAAGGTAATCTTAATAGTGCTTCTAAGTACTTCGATGAAATCTGCGACGCAGTTGGTTTAAAAGTCCCCTGGCGGGAGATTCTGGGTATGGCCGACGATGCATAGCTACCTATAACTGTCTGAAAAGATATCCATGCTATTTATAACTTTATTTGGCATAACAAAGCAATGCAGCCAACTTGTTACGCTCGCAGGTTATTGATGTCGTTGAGTAAAACCAGATAGTCAATTTATGAGTATTTCGCGAGAAACCAATAACACAAAACCAATCCCCCGCCAGTACCCGTTTTGGAAAATATGCTGGCTATTCTGCATACCTATTGCAGTCGCCTACCAGGCCATTTGGGGGGCGTATTTTAAATATGCTCCTGAGCAAATTTGGATCGATGGCACGTCACAGCAAATAATTGCAGGCAAGTTGGCTAGTGAGTTGGTACTTTACTCAACTATGCTCTGGTTTCTACTGGCTTTTGCCAGGGCCAAGCATCAAGCGAGCAAATTGGTAACTTGCACGGTAATAGCAGGGATTATAGGTTATACGGTAGTGGGCCTATTCAATGGGCTTGCCTTGCTATAAGCATCATACACACAATACACGCTTGCTCCAGCCGTTAAGTGACAGGGGGGAATTCAATGGCACAATATTGGAGAGGTCCATATAGAATCAGGACATTACTTAGGAGTCGTCTTCCCTGGTTTGTCATTGATTTGGGGATTGCAGATAAAGGTACTGATTGTGAGACCAAAGGAGGTTCGCATGAGTGGTATAATGTCGATAATAAAATCAGTGCATGCTATCACTGTAAAGTGGAAAAGGAAGGCCAATTATGGAAGTAAATCACTTAACAAGTAAGCTTGCGGGCTCGTAAGCTCCCCGTTACTTCAAATAAGTAAGATAATGGATGCACTAAAAGGAGTTATTATTACAGCAATATCCAGCCTATTAACAGCAATATTGTTTGCATATCTATTTCGCTTTCCTATTCCCATGATCGGTTATATTGGTCCTTTAGGGGACGTTAGTATTTATGAGGCTAGTGTGACTGATGTCGTTAAGTCTGTTGCCCTGGCATGGGGATTCTACGGCATGCTTGGCGGTTTTATCATTTTATTTTTGTGCGGTGCTATTACTGGTGTGCTAACTGGCCGCAAATACTCTCAAACAAGCAACAAAAATAGCATGATTGTCCTGTGGTCAATCATGATAAGCACAATACCCGTCTTTGTTTTATCAATTCTGGATTACATCTTTGGCCCATGGTAAAGGTATAACATGAAAATTCAGCTGATTGACTCGTGGTAATATTAATAAGCTTGTCACCAATGCACTGGGAGCTCTTAAAATGGATATTCACTTTCAGAAAGGCTGGGATATAGCACAAGCTCATTCTGTTGCCTTGCTTTATGAAGAGGCATTTGGTGTAAAGTTTAGCAGTGCGATACCTGACAGGTTAAAACGGGTTGAGATTATCGCTAAAAGTTTTGTCCCTGAGTTTTCTTTTGCTGCGATAAATAAAAACGGAGTTGTCGGTTTAGCTGGCTTTCAAGTCTTGTCCGGCTCACTCACCGGAGGTATTGGCGCAACACAGTTAATCAATGACCTTGGCTTTTGGAAAGGAACCTGGGCCTGTATGATTTTTAGTCTGTTTGAACGAAAACCAAGTGCCCGGGAGCTGGTTATGGATGGCATTGCGGTTAATGCAGAGTTCAGAGGACAAGGCATAGGCTCAGAATTACTGGATCACATCATAGATTACGCATCAGAAAATGGCTTTGAGTCGGTCAGGCTGGATGTTATTGACAGTAATCCCAGGGCGAGAAAACTATATGAGTCAAAAGGGTTTGTGGTACTAAAGACTGAATACTTCCCTTATTTGCAACGGCTGATTGGCTTTTCCGGCTCAACGACTATGGTGCTGCCGATAAAAAGCTGTGGTTAACAAGTTCATTCATAAATATGAATTACAACTAGTTGTTGTGCGTTTAATCCGCTATTCTTTTTTATTATGTAAAGCGCTAACTCACTGAACTTACATTGATTCTCAACTACAGAGGCCACTAACTATGCCAGAACTCATGGATAAATATATGCCAGTTTTAATCGACGGGGCGATAAACGTGTTACTTGCTGCTTTGATTTTAATTGTCGGGCTTATGATCGCCAGCAAAGTAAACACCCTTATCTGTAAAACCGGCGAGAAATACGAGAACCTGGATGATACGCTGTTTCGCTTTTTAGGTAGTGTAGGCAAGTATATTATCCTTGCTTTTGTGATCATTGCCGTGCTGAACCGGTTTGGCGTACAAACGGCGTCTATTGTGGCTTTGTTGGGTGCTGCCGGTTTAGCGGTAGGCCTGGCGCTTCAGGGGACATTAACCAATTTGGCTGCCGGGGTTATGTTACTGCTATTTCGGCCATATAAGGTGGGCGACTTTATCGAGGCTGCTGGTCGCTTTGGCAATGTCACGGAAATAGATTTATTTACCACCATTTTGCAAACATTTGACAATCAACAAATTATTATCCCCAACAGCCAAATTTGGGGCAACCAGATCATCAATCATTCCCACCATAAAGTGCGCGGTGTCGACATGCATTTTGGCGTGGCCTATAAAGAAAATACCGATGCTGTTCGGGAGGTAATTGACAGTGTGCTGGAAAGTCATCCCCACATCCTGAAAGACCCGGCCCCTTTTGTTGAAGTGGAAACCCTTAATGACAGCTCGGTCGATTTCCTGGTGAGGCCTTTTTGCATGGGAGAAAACTATTTCGATATTCTCTATTCTGTGCCGGAATCGATAAAAAAGGCACTGGATGAAAAGGGCATTGAAATTCCCTTTCCCCATAGAAAGTTGATTATTGAAAAAGAAAGTTAATAAGGCAGGGCAGCGGGCACAAAAGCTCTAACTTTTTGGTCCGCTGTTATTAGCTTTTATTTCCCCTCCCAGTAACGTAAAAACAATCACCTGCCAGTATTCGTTTTGGAAAATATGCTGGCTATTTTGCGTACCTATTGCGGTTGCCTACCAGGCAATTTGGGGGGCATATCTTAAATATGCTCATAAGCACCTCTCTTTTAGTCATTTTATCTAACTAGGAGGTGTCTAGGAAATTAGTGGCGTATCAGCTTACTGTTCTTCTGTGGGTAACGGGCCGTTTTCAGTGCTTCCAAAAAGAGATTAAATGAGGCATATTCACCCGGCTCGTACAGATTAAAATGCTATGAACCACATAATTAAATTAAGCCGGCCAGTGCTTGCTTAACTCCTCTATCGGTTCAAACCTGCCTGCATACCCCATATCTTTCAGCGCGTCGAGAAACGTGGTGACGGTTGTTAGATTTCTCATTCGTTGATCAGACGAAAATCCTATGATGTAAAAGCTTTGCCCTATATCTTCGGGCGTAATATCGGCATTTGTCGTGGGAGAGCCATCCTCACGTAAGAAACATATGGAATCAGGAGCCAGGGCAGCAGGAGAAGTTTCATCTTCGAAATAAGCGATCATATTTTCATTTTTATTATAAATGTAAAGTGACCTTCCCGTTGTTTTATCCTTAAAGCGTGCCTGGCCCATATCAAAAGTGCCGTCTGTTGTTTCCGAGAAAAGACATAACTTTCCGTTCATGATGATCTCAGCAAATCCGCGCTCGGCCCTTAGGACATCTAAAACCTCTGAGAGAGGATATTTATCCGGATCAGATTTGTGCCTGGTGATCGCTTCTCCTACTTTTAACGTAAATGACAAACTATTTGTGATACTGGCTGTCACAACATCTTTTTTCCCCATAGGCCAGGTTGCAAAAGCGCCTGTATTACCAAAAGAGTCTGTGCTGATGATGCCCCGTACCACATCGCCTGCCAAATCTGTACTGCCAACCCGGGACGTACTGACAACGGACTTGCTGGCTTGGGTTGCATCATTTGCCACACTGATAGGCGAAGCTATAACCTCCTGCGCGGTAAAATAGGTCATATTAAGCTGCGGCATTGCTCTGCCGCCTCCGTCGCCATCAATAACGGTTAAGTTCTTTTTAGCAGCCAGGTACAGGGTGATCGTTGTTGCCCAGGGGCCGGTTTCGCCTGCTATCACATATTCAGCTGGCTCTGGAGTTTCTCTCTGGCTGTTGATTGCCATCTGTAAAGCATCAAATGCCTTAGGTGCAGATGCTATGAAAGGCACGCTATCATCCTGAGCAGATACCGCGTCGGGCGAGCCTATGGCTGCTGGCGAAATGGCCAGAGAATCTAGGGGTAAGTCCTCTGCACTGATTAATACTATGTCTTTACCTAGCGCAATCGCCGCCGCTAAAATCTCTTTACCAACGGAGTATGAACCGCCGCCGCCGCAGCCCAAAAATGTCGCGCCTTCTAATAACCATTGTAAATCCTCATTGTTAAGCTTTGTCATTTTCCTTTCCTTTTTAAAATAACTTCTTGAAGAGGTTCCTAGGGCCTGTTTATCTTTGGCTGTGAATTATCTTTTTGGCTGTTTTTACACCTATCCGCGTTAGAAAAATGTCATGTAGAATAACTACACGTCCATTTTTCTGCCTTGATATGTGCAAAAACCGCTCAAAAATCTTAATCCCCTCCAAAGATAAACAGGCCCTAAATAAATATTGGTTTCTTTTCATTACAAGAATAGCCGATCAGTTTGTAAGCATATGAACTACAGACTTATACTTGCAGATAAGTGCCTAAACGGCCGTAATCACTTTTCTATCTGCAGGGAAGCTTGGATGACCAGTCATTTTGTTGGACGTGATCAAGAATTACAGCAATTGCAAAAAAACCTTGAGCAGGTTTGCGCAGGCCAGGCCGGGATAAGGTTGATAACGGGTGAAGCTGGCGTAGGTAAAACCAGTTTAGTACAGGCGTTTCTAAAAAACTTAAGCAATCAGACAAACATACAAGTTGCGCAATCAATCTGTAATGCTCAGGTAGGGCTATGTGATCCTTACCTTCCTTTCAGGCAAATTGCCGAGCAGTTGATTACACAATCCATAGAGCAAGATGGTGGCCATCAAGCCAATGTAAACAGGGTCAAAAACCTGGTTTCTGAAACGGGCAAGCTGTTAATGGATAACGCGCCCGACTTAATTGGTTCGCTGATCCCTGGATCCAATATGTTGGTAAAACTAGGTGCCCGGCTATTAGAAAAAGAAGACTGGTTTAAGAAATTAAAAGATAAATTTGATACCGAAAACAGCAGCCAGGCGCTGCAGCATGAAAAAATTGCCCCTCAATTTACCCGCCTCTTACAGTCTTTTGCCTCACAAAAACCTGTCGTCATGTTTATTGATAACATGCAGTGGTTAGACGCCGCATCAGCCAGCATGTTGATTTATCTGATGAACCACTTGGGTCAAGCTCCGGTTTTTATTCTCGGCTGTTACCGGGAGGAAGAAAGTGCGCTTCGTGAAGGACGGGTAGCCCCTATGCTGGGTGTTGCCAAAAAGTTACTCGAAACCAACGAGAACCTCTACCTGCCTTTAGGCAATGATCCCGATGAACAAAAAATGCAGTTTTTAACATTATTGTTGGATCGTGAAGATAATACTTTCGATCAAGATTTTCGAAAGAACATGTTGCAACACACCAACGCTAATCCACTGTTCGCTATGGAAGTTTTAAAGTCATTGCAAGAGAAATCCTACCTGGTAAAAAACAAGCATGGTTACTGGTGTTCTACGCCGGATTTAAACTGGAGCCACCTGCCAAACAGAATTCAGGACTTGCTCCGAAACCGGCTGGACAGTTTAAACGATTTCACCAAGGAAGTACTTGCCGTGGCAAGCATCGAAGGGATAGCTTCACGGTCATATGTATTAAGCAAAGTACTTGAAGTGCCTGAACGTAAAATCGTCCGTATCCTATCCAAAGAATTGGAAAGGTCATTACAGATTATGTTCGAAGGAAATTTGAACCGTTCACAAGAGCAATGGTTTTCACTTTTCCATTTCAACAATGCCTTAACACAGAAGTTTATTTATGAGGACTTGGGCCGCAGGGAAAGAATGCTGCTGCACGAAGATGTCGGTCTTGCGATTGAAAACCTGTACAAAAATCACACCCGTGAAGTTGCCGCTGAGCTATCCCATCATTTTTTGCAAGCCGGCGATCTCAATAAAAGCCTGACCTACAGCTTTGAGGCAATCAAAAACGCACTTAACTTAGGCGCTTATGAAGAGGCCAATGTTATATGTGAAAATACTTTGGCGGTTACCCGACAACTACCGGATAACCGGGCTAAGGAAAATGAGCTTAAGGTACTTGTTTTGCAGAGTAATGCTGTTAAAGCGATAACCGGCTGGACCTCGAATGAAGTAAAATCAATTTATCTCAGGATCCGGGAATTATGCAAGGGCTTGGGAGAAGTGGAAGAACTGTCGGCTGCACTTTTTGGCCTGTGGGCCTGCCATTTAGGGACGCTGGAAATTAAAGAGTCATTGAACATTGCCCAGGAATGCCTCTCCCTTGGTGAACGCTTAAAAGATAATAATGTGCTGATCCAGGCAAATATCGCAATGGGGAATTCATATTACTGGAAAGGGAATATGGCGGTGGCACAGGCCCATATCAGCGCTGCTAATGCCCTTATTGGTAATTCCCTTATCTCCGAGCAGGTACTGCGTTATGGCCAGGATCCAAGAAGCATGATCGACATGTTTCAAGTGCTCATCACCTCAAAATCGGGAAGAGTCGATGAAACAAAAGCATTAATTGCAGCAACCTTAGACAATTGTCAACGCTTCGAACATGACTTTAGCCTGGCTATCGCATTACAGGGGGCTGCCTGGTCAAGCTTACATATTAAAGATGCGAAAAGTGCATTAAAGTATGCTCAAGCCTTGGTTGATTTATCCAGAAAAAAACGATTTATATTTTATGAAGGTGTTGGACTGATGTTCGAAGGTGCCGCACTGATACTCGAACAAAATAATGAGGCAGGCCGGGAAAAACTGGAAAAGGGGTATGAAATTCAGGTAAAGAAAACCTTGTGCCGGGTGTTCGAATCATTATACGAATATTTTAAAGCTTTGAGTTTCTTACAAAATACTGAATACGAAAGCATGATGAAAGTAAAAAATTTGGCCTTGGAAAGGCAACTCAAAAATGGTGATTTATGTTACTATAACTTTTTGAGTAAATTATATTCATGACACATGGTAAGCCTTTTTTTCAAGGAAAGTGGTCAGGTTTGGTTTGAACTAATCCAACTTAAGTTAAAGCATCGATGGCTTCACCAGTTTCTGAGTCTTGCCCCACGGTTAGTACTATTACTTTTCCTGAATTTAGCAAGTTCAGCAGTCATTAAGTTTTTATCTTCTGTAATAAGTCCTTTTTTTCTTCATCCGGTAGAGTATCCAACAACTCAAGCAGGCATGACATTATCCTTAACTCTTGCCTTTCAAAATTAGCCTTTTGGGCGGGACATTTCACCTTTATCAGTTTCAGAACAACACTGTCATGTGCTCCATTTAACCCCATAATAGCTGTAATTGTTGGGCCATATATCATGTTCTTTCCTCTGATGTGCCATTTAAAAATTCAAAGAAAGATGGATCACCCGCTCTGTTTCTATTAGCTAATCTCTTCAGGACGGTTTTTGTCCATAACCATCGGGGCGACCATACATATTCCAGCTCCCCGTCAACTTCAAGTTCCCGGCTGATGTATTTGAGTTCATGTAGTATGCTCTCTATTTCTACCTCCGGATCACTGAAAAAATAACGCAGCTCTGACCAGCGAAATACAGGATAGTCGGCAATAAAATATAGTAATGCGGTTTTTAGCTCGGCATCGTAACGGTCTAACTTAAACTCATAGAGTACAAGGGCACGCGCCTCTACCAGGTGATATACATTAATACCGGATGATCGGGTGATGCCCGCCTTGCTGATTATCTGCTCTATGCAAGGAACCGATATAGCGCCATTATCCTTCACACTGCTTTTTACGACCCTTACCAGTGCACTGGTTAAGTCCTTCTCCCTGAATGCTGCACCTTGCATTACTTTCCTGCCGGTATGTCTGGTTATTAGATGTCGGCATTGTATTGATACAAATTAAATTAATCTTGGCATTAATCAGAAAGTGCTAATGCCAAGGAGTATTTCCCGGACAATAGCAGTGACGATCACATTGTGATGTTTGTCTTTTAGTTTCAGGCGTTGATAACGACTACATCGCCGTAGTTATGCCTGGCAGGTAATATCAACTATTTTTCTTTGACTTTCCTGGTGTGGTTTCATTTTGTAGAGACATTGGCCTTGTAGCTCTAATTACAAAGTTTAGGAGTATAAAGCTATAGGTTTATCGCGAGTGGTGTTGGCTGTAATTATAGCTAGCTGCTGCGTGTTTGAGCAGCTATTATTTTCTTATTATGAAGTTTGGGGTGTATGAAACAAAGCTTACATAAGGGCATTGAGTATGCGTACGCCGATAAAGTTTTATGTAAAATTGCCAGCTGACCTATTCTGCCCCAGAGTTTACGCTGTCTAGAGATTTGACTGATGGTAAATTTAGAGGACATTACACAATAAGATCGCTTGTCGACATGCCTGTCATTATGTGGAAGAAAAAGCTCGTTGAATGGGCTGATGTACATGTTATCCATATCAATCAATATAACAAGGTAAAAAATGATGTTTAGTGTAATGGAGCTTCGGGTGATAAGAACATCTGTTAAAAAAACAATGGAAGAGCTGATAAAACGTAAAGGTATTTTAGATCCTGAATCTGATGATGCTGTTGAAATTACTAATGATCTTATGATGTATCAAAATATCATTGAAAAAATAAATGACAGGGAAGAGGTTTAGCTCTAAAAAAAGATGGCACCGGAGGTAAACTCATCACAGCTTTAAGCGCAGGTGGATAGCTGACTCGCTCAGATATTCAGTTGCCGCTGCCCTTACCTGAATCGATGAATTAGAAGAAGGGAGAAATCTATGTCTCAATTTATTTACGGGAATAAACCTGAAACCGTTATTCGAGCTTCTGCACGTTCACGTGCCCGCCGAGTAAACCATGTCCTCCTCGGTTCAATATTGAAGGTTGTTAGCACTGAAGGCGATTGGCTGGAAGTGGACTCCCTGGGCAAAGGGGATTCTGGATGGGTGCATAAAGATGATGTCAGAAGCACTCCTATTCTCAAGACCTTCTTTGTTGATGTGGGACAGGGAGATGGTGCCATCGTCGAGTCGCCGGAAGGTATCATGTTGGTTGATGGTGGTCCGAATTCCAACTTATTTAAATTCATGAAGCGCCGTTACCGCCGCATTCTAAGATCGGGCCAGCAACTCGAAATTAAGGCCATGGTGGTCAGCCACCCTGACTATGATCACTACAACGGCCTGACCGCTATATTGAAAGATTCCCGGTTTAAAGTCGGCACGATCTACCATAACGGCATCATTCGTTATGATGACGACAATTTGCCATCGGGTACGGAATTCGACCTTGGTAAACTACGGCGTAAGAATGTCAATGGCATAAGCAGGCCCGTTCTTACGGAAACGTTCGACACTTTGAGCCAGGCAAAAACACTCGTAGATGGCGGTCACTTGGCGCCAGCCTTTCGAAGATTCTGGCAAGCTGCCCTCGACGCAAAGCAAGATGGGCACCTTGGTAAGGCGAAAAGGATAACTATCAGGGACGAGAATCTTCCTGGATATGCACAAGATGACGATGACAAGCTCTTTGTCTCGGTGCTGGGGCCGTTACCTACCAAGATGTCAGGGAGTGTGGAGTATGTTGCGTTTCCCGATGCCCATGATATCGCCGATGCTGATCCGAGGCCGAGCTCTTCACACACTCGAAACGGTCACTCGATCGTCCTGAAGCTTAAATTCGGCCAACACACTATTCTCCTTGGCGGCGATTTGAATATTCCTGCTCAACAGCATCTGATGGAGCATTATGGCAGCGACAACCCTTTTCGAGTGGACGTTGCCAAGGCCTGTCATCACGGTTCGTCAGATTTTCACGTTGAATTCCTGAAAAAGATATTGCCTCAAGTAAACATCTTCTCATCAGGAGATAACAAGTCTTTCGATCATCCCATGGCCGATGCCGTCGGAGCTGTCGCTCGTCACACCAGAGGCTCTCATCCACTTCTATTCTCAACAGAACTCGCGCGAGCCACTTCAGGGAGCAAAACCCACTACGGTTTGATCAACCTGCGTAGCAACGGAGACGTTCTGGTAATGGCACAGATGAAAGAGCAGCACAAAAACAAGGCGGATATTTGGGATTCCTTCACGGTTCCCTGGCCGGGAAAGTTTGCGAAAGAAATTAAGGAGTCCGAATCTTGAACTTTTGTCAGAAGAGCATGGGCAGTCTAATACTGATCACGATCAAACTTTGAATGCTGTAACCTAAAAATAACTTAACTGTTACATTTTGTTTCATAATTTATTCAGGCATTCGCTAAGTCGATGTTTTACTAATAAGAAAATTAAATAATAAGGATATAAAAATGAAACTTTCACTGAACAAGAATAAGCTTAAAAATCTTTCAAAAGACAATAGTGCCCTGCCTGTAGAAATGACCCCACAAGTTGGGGGAGCGGGTGGCGTTACTAGGTTCTCTGGTGGTAAAGGCCCTGATCTGGCGACGTGTTATGTGGTGTTACCTAGTGAGCGCGACTGTGAATAACTTTTGATTAAAATAAATTTATTTGGCAGAAGTTCAGACCAGATCTAACAGCTATCAGTTTATGATGGGTATGCTGTTAGGCTAATTTGAACTTCTACAACTTAATTTATTTCCTTATTCCAGACAATTGCTATCATAAGTTTTCAGACCATAACAGGTGTAATTAATAACAGATCTGGGCTCAATTCCACCACCCACTAAAAGCGTTACTTCTTTGGGTAAATTTTTATGGTCTTTAGAAAGGTTTTTAAGTTTCTGTTTATTTAATTTAAGCTTCATTTTTATATCCTTATTTTTCAATACCATCCATAGTTTAATGAGTTTTATCCTTTCATAAAAAATACAGAATATCAATGAAAAGTGGCTTCCTTTAGTTGGGCACATAACAGTACTTCATGAGTGTTGAGCAAACTAAAAATACCAGGCGGGATAAATTGTTCTTAGGCTGCTTGTTATAGCTCAGCAATGCGCACAATAGTTTCAGGATTTCGCTGTACTCGCTTTAGCAGAGTAACGGCTAGCCTATTTGGAACGCTAGGCCCTTGCTCCCAGTTTTCCAACGTGCGTGAAGCTTATCTTCTTTGCTATGCAGGTACCAAGTTTTGATTGCGCTGTAAGAAGTGCTGTTCTGTTGAAGAAGATTAGGCTGGTTAACTAATCTTGTCAGGGCAAAGCTGACCGCTTTGAAACAGTTTATTATGGTATGTTACTTATTAAGAAAGTGGTATTTAATTAAAGTTATTTGCAGAATCTTTTTCGATGTTATTTATTGAATGTTGCCAGACAATAAAGCAAGAGTAGTGTAATTAAAATAAATATCACAAATAGGGAGTAAATTCGTCAATTTGAATATTGGATAAACAAAGCTGAGTATGCTTTACTTTGAGCCAGTAGTAGTTGCTTCAAAGTTAGTATTACTATTTGGTATGCGGTTAATAACATTAAATTTTCGCCATTATTTGTGGACTTGGTGATATTGACTTGTAGAAGAGCTCTTGTTCTTGCTAATGTATATTAAATAGTTATAATTACATCGTCTTAACAAATGGCAATTAAAGGTTAACGACAGCTAAAACTACAAAAAAGGAAGGACACTATCTCATGAAGAGAATTCAAACCCCGATAAAAGCACTGTTCTGTGCTCTAGCCTTTACTGGCGTGGCGACTGCAATTGATTTTAGTGATGAACAATCTGTGGAAGGGCAAGTAATTGTAGGTAATGGTGGTGCTGGATGGACCCCCGTCAGACCGAGTGATGAACCTACAATTCTTGAAAAGTTTTTGTCGGCGATAGGGGCGGCGTAGTTTGAATATAAGTTGAAGTGATAGCTTATTCGGTTCTCACTTCATTATTTTCAGGCTGTGTTAGTTCTAAATAAGGACAGTTAATTACATTAGCTATCTTTTTGTGGAAAAACCTTTCATTGGTTAGTACATCACATCCGCCCAGGCTTTTAAGGTGCTTTTTAGCAAGCAAAAAATCTTGCTGTTCTTTTTTAATAAAATAGCCAATAGCATAAGCATTTATCCTCTCTCGTAAGATCATTTTATGGATGGATATATCTTTTAATTGTTTAAGCTCTTTTTGAGCTAGCTGCTGGCTTTTAGTGCTTAGTTCTTCCGCTTTTTTTAGGTGTAAAAATGCTTTTTCTATGTGGGAGTAATTTGACTCCATGTCTGCGAGTATTATAAAGATTCTTGCTAGATGCCAGTTCCATGCAATTTGAGTAACCAAATTGACTTTATCTAGTGCTAAGTTTTTATAGGGAGGTAAAGCATCATGAATGTGATCACGTATATATCTAACATTGCTCGTTTTATAACCATTTAAATTAGATACCTTATTCCATCTATTAGCTAACTCTTCTATTATTGGGTGAAGCTCGTGGAATTTATTATATTGCTCTGACCTTTCGGGGTAAAAATATTCATTAAAGGATTGGTCTATTTTGGCTTGCCAAATTAAATAACTCATCAAGAGTAAAAAGATTGGGCCGGAAATCATTAAGAATTTCCGACCAGGGATGGTGAATTGAATAAAGCCTAAGTTGATAGTGACAGTGCTATTGCTATTGTTTTGTGACACTTAATATTCCTTCTGAGTTGAATGAAAAGCAGAAAACAAAAGATCAACCATATGACAAACTATTGTGGTATGTAATATGAAATTTTTGTTTGGTTTGTTCAATAAAATTGAATGATTTGTGGTTTTGAAGCCCAACTAAGTTGGGCTTTTATCGTTTTACCATGCATACTAAGGCTTAGTTAAGACTAGTTATTTGAGGGAATTACTTTAGAGTACGTCAGTGTTGCTCTCTTATATGCTCCTGCAGTTTTTGTATCCTTTCATCGAAGTCTACCACCTGCTCTTTTATCCAAAGGCTATAACGGTTAAAACCGTAAACGGTATAGCCGTCTATTCTGGGTTGTTCGCTGGCAATAGCGGCGAAGGCTTCACAGAGAAAGGCGCAGTCTGAACTGAAGGTGTGAAAGTCATTGGCCAGGGCTAATACTTCAGCGGAAATAGCCTTTTGCTCAACATTTTTTATGTCACATTCTGTTTGAACCTTTGCTGCGTCTTTTTTTGAACTTTGCTCTTCGCTAAAAGAGCTGGGGGCGGGGTTATTTTTAGAGGTATTCATAAGACCAGCTCCTGTATCAGGCTTACCGGACAAAAATAATCAGGTCTAATAAACGGGGGTTGGCAAGGTGAGTGTTGAAACTCTGTTGTTAAAAGATTTGTTAATAAAACTTTAGCCGTGCGAAACTCTGGCTTATCATTACTCTTAGCCATAATTGATACCTGTTTTATCGGTTGTGGTTAGCTTCTCCTGGGTGTGTCCGCACTCAGGGGGAGCGCCTAGTTGTTCATGAACTTTTTATCTGTTCATCATATTTCTTTAAATCCTCTTTTATGTTGGTTGAAAGCCGGTAGTGATTACACACTAAGTAATAGTACAAAATACTAGATAAATCCACAGTAATTGGCACCTTTACAAAGAAGTTTGTTATGAAGCAGGCAAAGGGTTGGACTCACTTTTTTCTGCCTTCATATCTAACCTGGCAGGGTAGGTAATACGGCTCAGGCTTAAATAATAAAGCTAATTACCGCGCCGGGAATCTTGGGGCGATTAATATTTTATCTGTTGTGGGTCAGTATACTGGGACGGTTGTAATATTTCTTTGCATACGCAAAAAAATTAAATTCATTCCCGGCAGAGGCTATTCACCAATGGCTTTTTTTACCGGGTTTGTGTTTTTGCTTTGTCTGTACATGTGCCGGGCGTGGTGACGGGAAGGGGTTAGCTATGGTAAAGCGTTTTCCTGCCTTAACTGCTTGGCTCTTTATCTTGAGAAGGTAGCAGATTACGGGCTTCAAGCGCTTCAGCAATCAGCGTGCGGGCAATCCAAGCAACGGTTCGATCATCTTTCTTTGCTAAGTCATTAAGAATGCTGTGTATTTCAGACTCAACCCTGACAGTTACTACTGCGTCTTTTTTCATATTTATTCACTGTTTTAGATAAATGGTATTTGGGCTGGAACAGCAATTTGCCCATTAGCTAATGTATACAATGATTTCATTTTGCTTGACTCTCAATGATTTCTTTGAAATCATTGAAATCATTGTTGAGTGCCCCATTAAAAAATAAGGCAGATTAAGGCACGGTTAGTGTTGTCTGTTTCCGTAATAAAGGGGCTTATTCAACGATTACCGTGTGTGAAAGCTTGTTGGCTTTTCTTTTGTTTACGGCAATTAAAACAGTTGGTTGTGTTAGTGCTCAGCATTGGCTGCAGCTAATAAAGACGGAATGAAATAAAAAGATTAGGGATTGAGATGTTTGTAAGATTTATCACCGGAGACGATTTAAGGCGGGCACGTTTATCAGTTAACTTCTCGACCAAAGAGATGGCCCGTAAGCTTGGGGTCAGCCGGATAACGCTGGAAAATTGGGAGAATGAAATAAGTCAGCCAAAAATCAACCAGGCCTTGGAATTTCTGACTTATGCACGCTTGAATGTACAGCCGTTGCTACAACAGCTTGAGGCGCTAAAAGAGTTGTTCGACAGCTGCCAGGACGGCGATAGCAATAAGCCGAATCTTTACCGGGCTTCCAAAAAGAAGAACCACCTGCAACAGGCAAAACCATTAACTGACGACACAATAACTAAGGAGCTAAACCATGCTAATGAAAACATTGACTGCAGCTGAACTTGTCCGGGTAACCGGCGCAAGCTCGGGACAAAAAGGGGATGATCCCAAAATACAGAGCACGCCGCTGCAACCGGCCGGGGCTGTACCGGGAAAGACTTTAAGCCAGAGCAATCAGGAACTTACCCCTTAAGTAATCACTTTAACAGCCCGAATGCCTTAGCGGTTAAGCGGGGCAAGGGCTGTCAGGGAACACAGGGAAATTAAAGGAACAGGAATAAATGTTTAAATTTGCAGTTATTATCATCGGTGTTTGTTATGCCATCTTCAGTAAAAATCACCAGCATGTCTATATCATGATGGATGTTTCCTTGCTGCTGATAATGCTGATGAACCGGCATAATATTAACGTGGTACATTTATGCGCGGCACTGTTGGCGGTTTATCTGGGAGAAATGCTGGTATTTGAATACTTTATTGATACCACCAGCGACACCCTGAGCGCCATGTGGGTGAATGCCATTATCTTTTCGGTGCATTTGCTGGTAGACGTGCTGTTGTTCTTTTTGGTGGTATTCAGGGCTCCTGTTACCCGCTGCCTTTTGGCGGCGCGGGAGCAGCCTTATGATCATATCTTTATTTATAATGCCGAGTTTGCCCTCAGCAGTTTATTTGTGGTGTTTATGGCGGTAGATTTGCTGGCGCTGGGGGAAAATTTTATTCGTCACCTGGACGAGTTAGGTTTCAGCGGGGAAAGCGCGCGGTTTTTTAGCGGCTGGAACTGGCTATATCATCAATATGAAAATATTAAGTTTGTCCTGCTGGGCATGACTTTTTTGCTGATATGGATGATGACTTATCCCATCGGGCAGGATGAGTATCAAAAGGCTCCGTTGAATTAAATAACTTACCGAGCTGATCAGAAGGGGTGCAGCCTCTTCCGCTTAACCCGGCAATCATGAAATAAACGGGGAGTGCCTAAACAGGTCTTTGCAAATAAGCCAAAGCACAAGACAAGCAAGCTGTTCCTGTGCTTTGGCAGCAGAGTGACCTGAGAGTTTGTATAAACTTTAATTCAACAATTTCAGTTGATTGGCCAGGCTTAACAGGTCAATGCCTTTACCTATGTCGAACTGCATAAATGCCAGAATACTGTGCATCACAATGAGCAGACGTTGATAAGCGTATGGCTTATGTTTCAGCTCATTCAGTGCCGCATCAAAGCCGTTTGCATCATAGGTCATTAACAGTTCAATAGCATGCTCTTCAGGGGTACGTGCTCTGGTTTTAGGCTGATAGCCCAGTTCGGCGACGACTTTTTCAGCAAGCCCCCATACAGACCAGGGGTTTTGGCCTGTGATCAGTTTGCCGTCCTGGGTGACTTTTTCTAAATAGGTGGTGCCTGCCTGAAACTCAGCGCCTTGTTCAATCAATTTATCTTCAAGCAGGAAGGGAAAAATCTCTTTCGCATCGGGAATTAATAACAATTCTTCATCGTTGGTAAAGCCGCTGACTTGCTTGTTTGCCAGCAGCATTTCGCCATTGTCTAATTCAACGTTAACCAGTGCGGCAGGTCCGTGACACACGGCGCTGACTACTTTGTTGTTTTGATACAGGGTTTTGGCAATCTCCTGCACATGGGGGTTGTCCGGAAAATCAAACATAGTGCCTTTGCCGCCGACAAAATATACCGCCTCATAATCGTTCGGGTTCACGTCTGCCAGGGCGATAGAATTTGCCACTTTCTGTTGGATAGCGCCGTCATTTAAAAAAGCATAATCATATGCGCCCATGTCTTCGCCGTCGATGACTACCGGCGGTTTACCGCCTTTTGGACTGGCAATATCGACGTCAAAGCCATTGGCAATAAACACCCAGTAGGCACGGGCCAGTTCGGTATGTTCATAACCTGTCTCTTTGTCTTGTCCCATTTTGTCGGTACTGGTTACCACGGCTAAGATTTTGCCTCTGTTTGCTGGAATGTTTTCGGTAACATAGGGTAAGTCGCTTACTTGTGTGGTTTTTAATGCTACAAAATGGGCTTTTTCGGGTAATAAACTTTTTACCCAAGACTTGGCACCAAATGTTAAGCCGGCTCCAAGGATGACTAAGGTTACTAAGGTAACTGTTATTTTCTTAAGCATGAGTATGATTCCTTTTCATTTCGTTGAAGCCAGAATAAAAAGCCGCCTGTGAAATGAATGTGAAACGCTGCGCCTGCGGAAAAATAAAAAGTAAAAATTGATAGCCGTCAAAGGCGGGGGGATTGCTTTATTAGCCTGGTTTTAATTGTTGAGTTCGGCTAGTAAGGCTGTTTTGCTTTTGCTATAAAGGTAAGGCTTTCATAAATAAAAGGAAATTATTATGTATAAAAAGTTATTATCCCCTGTTGTTGTCTTGGCGCTGGCTTCGCCTTGCGCTTTTGCCGAAGTTGAATTGCTGGCGCATTTCGAACTGAATGGCAATGCCCAAGACTCAAGCGGTAATGTAGCCGACGGGCAAATTTTCGGTAATGTTACTGCTGTGCAGGACAGGTGCGATAACCCAAACGGTGCCATGTATTTTGACGGCAATAGCAGTTATATCAAAGTAACGGACGGCACCTTCTTAACGCCGCGAAAAGCAGCAACCGTGTGTTTGCGGGCAAATGTATTGGAGCCCTACAGAATCAATAAACATCATGTTTTAGTGTCAAAATATAAGTCGGATTCAAGTTATCAAACAGGCTTTACTATTTTGGTGGACAATGCTGATAATTTAAGAATGTGGTCTAAGGGGAAAAATTTAACCGAACTGAGCGATTTTCCGGATATGTTAGACTTTAACGATTACGGCAACTGGAATCACTTTTGTTTAGTCGACGATAATAGCAATATCACCACTTATGTGAATGGTTATCCGTATGATGTTAAAACCTCTCCGGATGATGTTTATGCCGACACATCCATCCCCCTGCTTATCGGCGCTTCTCATAGCGGTAACGGCCAGCCGTCAAGTCACTCTTTTGCCACGGCGTATATTGACGATGTCAGAATTTATGCCGACCCGCTTACGAGTAATCAGGTGAAAAACATAGCGTTTGAAGCTTGCCCTTAACCGGCGATATGAGAGCTGGGCAGGATTGTCATCAAGCTGCTTACCGTTTAGGTTTTATACTAACGCTGGTGAAATAATTGCTTTATTTCACATCGATTTCACATCATTGGCACTACCCTTAACCCTCTTTTAAAGTGAAGTTAAGGGAAGTGCTATGTCTCAAAAATATGGCTGGATCTCAGCCTGTATTGGTTGTGTTATTAATGTACACGCAGCTGAAAAGCCAATAACAGCGCCAACAGTAATCGAACAAAAGGTTATTCAAGCTATCAAGGATATAGCCGATGCACCCCGTAAAGAATGGGCGGTGCAAATATCGCACTTTGAGAATGAAGAGGGCGATATCACCAGTAGCATAGAGGCTTACACTCCCAATGAAGATAGAAGTAAGCAATGGACCTTATTACGTATTAACGACCAGATACCGAGCAAGAAACAACTTAAAAAATTTGCCAGGAAGAAACAGCAAGATGCTGATAATAAAGCGAAAGGTCAAAGTTACAGCATTAACCTTAAAACGTTAATTAAGCAAGAAAGCCTTCAACTGTTGAATGAGAACAGCAGCCATGCCCGGCTAGGTTTTCAGGTTCATATGGAAAAGCTGGGAGACGACGCTGAAGGAAAGTTGGCAGGCAGCTTGTCGTATAGCAAACAGCACCAATATATTGAAACAATAACCATAGTCAATAACGCTGAATTTTCGCCTATGTTCAGTGCCACTATTTCAGAGTTAATGCTTTCTCTTCATTTTATTAAGCTTAATGAGGCGGTATTGCCGCAGCAGATTGAAATGCGTATGAAGGGCAGCTTTGCCTATTTTACCGAAATAGATGAAGTGTCAACGACTACCTATTCTGATTATCGGCATAGCGGAAAGCTATTGAGCGAATAGTTAAGTCTTCTTGTTTACACTTAGGTTTAAAATGGCTGGATTAGTCCTCAATGGTCAAATAAAGCTATAAACCCCTGACTGTCGGGTAAATGTCGTGCTAAATTCGTACCCGACACCAAAGAAATTAATGAATACTTGTGATTCTTAAGTGCAGAGGAAAATTTAATGATTCTTAAAGAATTACGTATCAGCCGTCATCTTTCGCAAGAACAACTGGCGCAAATGTCCGGCTTGAATGTTAGAACCATTCAGCGCATTGAAAGCGGGAAAAATGCCAGTTTAGAGTCTCTTAAATGTCTTGCTTCTGCACTTAATGTTGATGTATCAACCCTGAGTCAGGAGAAATTTGTGATAAATAAAAATTCAGAGCATTGGAAAAACTTACCCCTTTGGTTGAAAGTCTGGTTTGCTTTCAACTTTCTCCAGTTTCGCTCCAGGAGGGAAACGGCGGTTCGAATTGAACTTGTATCGCATGTTAGCGGCTTTATTTTTTGCTGTTTGGGTCTTGTCAGTGAAGCTGCGCTTGTTGGTGGCTTAATGATGCTCACGACCGGCTATTTGTTTCACTTGCTAAAATGGCAGGGGGATAAGTACGGTATTTGGTTTGAAGGGGAACCGGCCAAGGGCAGCTGATAAGTGACTGCGGCCGCTTCGACGCTAAATGGTGGCTGCAATCCTTAAAGTGCTCTGAGGCTGTGCCAATAGTACTTTTACTTAAAATTAGATATATGTTCAGCCCGGCGGCGTACCGCCAACTATAAAAAACAACTTCACGCTTGTCACTTGATATTACTGAGCTTTTACCTTGGTAATGCTCCCCTGTCGATTGGGTTAATTGGGTTATAAACCGTAAACACCTGCGTTAAAAAATTGAACCGGTTGCTCTTTGCCGGATGTCCGCTATTTCTTTGCATGAATGCTTCCCGCATAAAACAGCTAAGTCATGAAAGCCTGGTGAGATAAAAGCCGTGCCGGCTGCACCATTATTAATAAACATTGAGATAGGAGACGATAAAAAAAACTGTATGGATGCCCTAATACGCTTAGTACCATCAGGAGAACGACTATGCCAAATCAACCTAAGAAACCAGCTCCTAAGGGAGCTAAACGCAATCCCGAAAAATTTACCAATCCTGCCGCGAATATCGGCATGGATGCCGGGGAATTTGACCTGCAACTTGCACTGGACAAATACTCTACCGCTGCTTTGCAGCTGGAGGCGGTTTCCTCACTTATGGATAAGTTTTTTCTCAGCCAGATCATGATCTTGCCGACACCGCATGAAGATCCCGCCGTAGAAGAAGAAACCCACCAGTTGTTTAATGACGCCATGGAGCGGTTGATCGGCTGGGGCCGGCAGCTGGGGGAATATATCCAGCGCGATGTCGGAAAAAACCCGCTAAACGATGAAGCCAAGGTGGAGGCCCTCAGGGTTAAAAACTTTCTCGACGTATTTGCAGAAACCGCAGGCGAGCTGGCACGGGATATCCTGGAGCCTGATAATACCGTGGGTGTCGAACAAGGGGCCATTCGCGCTCCCTTTGTCCATTTTCCACCGGTTGGCCACCACCATGAGCATTCCTTTAGCAATGCGGTGGAGTGCGGCGGATGTGCCGTGGTGATCAAGGAGTTTCGCGGTCTTAAACTGTATCGGGTGAAGAAAATTATCACCCGGGTCATTGAGCCATGGACCAGCCGTCAACGCATTATTAATAAGGAAGTTTGGGTGCTTGAATGGAGACACGCCCAGTATATCAAGACTATCACCGTTAAGTGCTGTTGCGAGCACCCGGTTACTGAGGTCAGCCACACTGAAGTTGTTGATAAAGGACTCAGTTGTTTCTGGAGAAATTACTGATAGCCAGCTCAAGGTGATGCTTTATCATACCTGAAAGACTAAGTCGGTTTACCTGTAGATCGGCTTTTTTATTAGTGCCGTCGATCATTGGTATTTCTTTTCTTTATCTGATTAATTAACATGAATCGTCATATTTTAAAGAAGAACAGGTCTCCTGGAGGGAGCATTGGATATATTCAAGACTGGCAGACTGACCATCAGAGCAGTATCAAGCAGCGATCTTGATAAATTATCACCGATATTATCTGACGAAACCACGATGAAATACACCGCAACCGGGGCACAGACTCATGAACAAATGATAGCGTTTGTTCAAAATTGTGCTCGCCAATACCGTGAGAATGGTTTTGGTCATTGGGCTATTTTTCTTACAGCAACAAATGAATTGGTTGGGCTTTGCGGCCTGAACCGGCATCAAATCGATGCAGAAGAATATGTTCATGTGAATTATCGTTTAGGCAGCCAATATCTGGGAAAGGGTTTGGCGACGGAAGCGGTAAATGGGGTTATGGATTATTGTGCAACGTCATTGAACATTAACGATTTGTCAGCAATCATCGAACCTTCCAATATCAATTCTATTAAGGTTATCGAGCGGTTAGGCTTTAAATTGATCAAACAAACCATGTTTAAAAATTTAAATGTGAATATTTATCAAATAAGTGTGTGATTTGAGATCAGACAAACGCATAAACCGTAATTTTTCAGGTTTGACAACTTTTCGAAAGCGGCAATAAAATGCCTGATTTACCCTGTTTTAAGGCCAACATGAATCTGAGATTTGAAGCCGCAACTGCGGAGAATAAATGTTTTTTCTGGGAGCACTATGTTGCTGCCATGCAGCCTCATATAGAGAAAATATGGGGATGGGATTTACAGTGGCAGCAGAATGATTTCGATGACAGATGGTCATCCTGTACCAATCAACTGCTTGTTTTAGAGGATACACCCGTTGGTTATATTCAAAGCCAAGATCTGTCTGATAGCCGGTACATTATGATGTTTATTCTCATGCCCGAATACCGCAATAAAGGGGTTGGCAAAAAAGTATTAAGAAAATTACGCTCTGATTGTCGAAAGCCTTATATTCGCTTAAGGGTATTTGAAAGCAATCAGCAAGCATTGAAGTTTTATCTTGACCAGGGTTATGAACTGCTTGAAAGGGAAGAGTCATTTTATCTCTTACAGCAAGCCGTTACCTAAGCGGCTATGGCATTTATGTTTTATTTTCGGCGCTTTATTTTCGGCGCTTTCGCTCTCACATGTCGCAAGGTTTAGCGCTTCACCTCTGAATTATTTTTCCGGCATAGGTAATTATTGCCGTCAATTCAAACTGCCGGGTTTGTCCTGACCTGATCCCGGCCATTTTCTTTGGCCTGATAAAGGGCAGTATCTGCCCGGGCAATAATTTCATCAATGCAGTTATCGGTTCTGGTAAATACGCTGATGCCTATGCTGACGGTAAATTCACATGGGCTGTTCATCGTACCCACTTGCAGGTCGCGGCAATGGCTGTTGATGCGCTGCGCCGATATTCGTGCCTGCTCCAGGGTACTGTCGGGTAAAAAGAGAATGAATTCTTCGCCGCCGTAACGGCCGACACTGTCAATATTGCGGATATTGCCGGTCAGGCAGCGGGAAAAACATTTGATGACTTCATCGCCGGTGGCATGGCCAAAGTTGTCGTTAATCTTTTTGAAATGATCTATGTCCAGCATCATCACGGCAAAAGTGCCGCCGCTGCGCTTAACCCGGTTAAATTCGGTTTCCATAATCTCAAAGATATGACGGCGGTTGGGAATATTGGTAAGGGAGTCGGTATGGGCCAGGGTTTCCAGCTGGGTCTTTAAGTTGTCGACATTGGTGGCAAAATAGAAGAACATGATGAAAATAATGGTGGAGGTCACGCATAAATTCAGGGTGAAGAATAAGATGCTAAGCCCGTAGGTGTCGACACTGCCTGCCAGGAAAATATTGGAATCTATGATGCCGCCGGCAATAATCAAGGCCAGGTAAAAGATAAACCAGCGCAAGGTAGTGAAGCGGTTTTGAAAAGTAAAGCCGACCAGAATCGATAGTATCGACCAGATGATCACCGCACCGCTGGGAATAAACCCCCCCAGGGATATTTGAAACAAAAACGGCAGTAAGACGCTGATGGCCATTTGAATAATACGGACCACTTCAAACTTTTTTGAAAAATAGAGGTAGGTAAAATTAACGATAGTGATCAGGGTGTAGCCGTAGGGGATCAATGACTGCCAAACTAACCCTGAAAAAAATGACAGGGTGCCCCACAGCAACCCCCCCAATCCCATCAGTGCCCCGGTGTAAATTAAAAATCCATGCCCAACTTTTTCCCTTTCAGTGTTTTCTGGAACATTTCCTATGGTTCCCAATATTTGGAGATAATTGCGTATAGATTTTATCGGCATCAGCACCTCTAATAGCTTACCGGATCACTCACAGGAACTGTGTAGCAATATGAAAACCGCAGATCAGCGGGTGAGATTTTTTATCTGTTTCTGTGTTTATACCATGACTAATTTGCGGGTTATTATACCCGCAAAAGCCTGTTGTGGGGAAATGGCTTTGTTATTTCGGGTCAATTGGGTGTAACTTGTTTAAAGTATTCGCTATTCCCAGCTGGCATAGGGGCGGCGCATCAATACCGAGTTATAATATCGGGTCTGGCCGGTGACTTCTTGTGCCAGCCAAAGGGGTTTGTCGAAGCTTTCGTTTTCATTTGTTAATTCAACTTCGGCGACCACCAGCCCCTGGTTTTCACCGTAAAATTCATCCACTTCAAAGGTGTGTTTCCCTTGGGGAACCAGGTAGCGGGTTTTGTCGATCATCCCGGGTTCACACAAGGCGAGTAAAGCCCTGGCCTCATCAAGGGGGATTTCTTTTTCCCATTCATAACGGCTGGCGCCGGACTCGCTGCTTATGCCCTTGACGGTTAAATAGCCCTTATTTCCTTTAGTGCGCACCCTTACCGTACGCTCCGGCGCTGAGTTTAAATATCCCTGGGTGATACGGACTTGTTCGCTGGCATCGTTTTTATATTGCTCATTTTTGACTAAAAACTTTCTTTCGATTTCTATTGCCATTATTTGGGTCGCCTGGAAAGGAGAAAACAGACATTATACGGGGGATTTTATCAATACCAAGCCCGGTGCAAAGTAAAAGCAAACCAGGCATAAGTGGCTTTGATATAAAGTAATTGATTTATAAGAAATATCAAAGGAAAAACAGTGAGAACTAGGTTAAGCTTAGGAAAAAAATAACAGGGGTAGCCAAGTGAGCAGAGCTTTTCATTCTCGCGGTATTTTTTCATTATTTTTCTTATGTTTTATGCTGTTTACCGGCATATCTTCACTTTCGGCCAATGACACCATTCCCGAGTCTTTATCTCCCTGGGGGCCCTGGGTATTAAAAGGCAGTGAAGCCCTTAAATGTCCTTTTATCAATCGTTCAGATTTTACCGGTTTAGGCAACCATGTTTGTGCCTGGCCGGGCGCCTTAACCCTGGATGCCGGTGAGCAAGAGGCCGGTTTCGAGCAAAGCTGGCAGGTACTGAGCAAAACCCTGGTGCCTTTACCCGGCGATGATGAAAACTGGCCGTTACGGGTGAGGGTAAACGATAGAAAATTACCTGTGATTAAACATAACGGCAGGCCGGTGATTGAGCTGGAGCCGGGAAATTATTTGATCAAAGGACAGTTTAGCTGGCAGCAGCTGCCTGAAAGTCTTGCCGTTCCCGGATTATATGCCCAGGTAGCATTAACGGTGAATGCTCAGGCGGTGGTTTTTCCCCGGCTGGAAAATAATGAGCTATGGCTGAGGCAACTGGATATCCGCCAGGAAAAACAAGACAGTTTGGATATCACCGTGGCGCGCCGTATTACCGACGGTGCCTATCTCAAGCTGGAGACTTATATCAGTATCCGGGTTTCCGGTAAAATGCGCGAGGTGAAATTAGGCAAGGTACTGCCGGAAGGTTTTGAACTTACCGGCATTCGCAGCAAGGCTGCTGCTTTTTTAGATGCCCGGGGAATATTGCATGCCAAATTACAGCCCGGCAGCTGGGAGATTTTGGTTGACGGTTATGCCCGCCCTGAGCTGTTAACCTGGCAAAAGCCGGCTCAGAATTTTGAATTAAGCCCGGGGCATAGCTATCACTGGCCCAAAGATGAAATTTGGGTGTTTCAGGGGCAGGAGAATTTACGGCTGGGCAAACTTACCGGGGCGCAAATGGTTGATACCCGCCAGGGCATTATGCCGCAGTCCTGGTATGAGTTACCCGGTTACCTGATGCAAAACGGCGATGCCCTCAGTTACGAGGTTCAGCACCGCGGCAAACCGCTACATTTGGAAAGCCGCCTGAATTTAACCCGCCAGTTATGGCTGGCTTTTGACAATGCCAGTTATAACTTCAGCGATCAGATCACAGGTTACATGATCACCGACTGGCGTTTGAGCATGCCGGGGCCTTTTCTGCTGGAGTCGGCGGAAGATCAGGACGGCCCGGTATTGATCACCACCCGCCAGGCAGGAGAGCGGGGTGTGGAGAACCGTTATCCCCGGGTAGATATTCAGGGGCGGGGCAGCACCCAAGCCAGGGGCCAGCTAGCCGTGACCGGCTGGGACAGTGATTTTGAGCAGGTTGATTTAACCTTGAACCTGCCGCCGTCAAACCTGCTGTTTGCGGTTTTTGGCGCCGACTATGTGTCATCGAGCTGGTGGAGCAACTGGTCTATCTGGGCGAGTTTTATCTTGCTGCTGTCGGCGATCCTTGCTGCCCGGCTGGTGAACATCAGCGCCGGTATTACCACTGCCTTGATGCTGTTGGCTATATACCAGGAGGCTCATGCGCCGGTGATTGCCATTATCAATTTATTGCTGGCGCTGGCGATAAAAAAATATCAGCCGTTTGAGCGCCTGCAGTCCCTGGTGAAAACCTATTGGGCCTTGAGCGTGGCCCTTATTGCCGGCACCTTGTTATTTTTCTGTGCCGTTCAGTTACGTATTGTGCTGCACCCCCAGCTGGATCCGGGCAATACTGCCGGCAGAATAATGAAGGTCGAGCAAAATTTAGTACTCGAACACGAGCTGGCGGAGCAAAAACAAGCGGATGACGGCAGAAAATATAAGGCAATGCGACGCCCGCAGGAGCCGATGCAAGGGGAAATGCTGGATATGGCAGATGTGGAGAGAATGTCGGTCACCGCCAGCAAGGTCAAATCAGCGGATTTGTTGATGGAAAGGTACCAGTCGGATGCCCTGATGCAGGCGGGATCCGGTATCCCCAACTGGCAGTGGCGTCGCCATCAGATTAACTGGAACAGTCCGGTGGCGAAAGAGCAGGTTTTTGACCTGATAGTGTTATCGAAAAACCAGTACCGCTTGCTGAAAGTTTTTGGCGTAGTGCTGAGTTTGCTGTGGTTATATCTGGTGCTAAAAGATGTTGTCCGCATCAAACCCGGGAGCTTGCAGCCAAAAGCCGCCGCCGCTTTGCTGGCCTTTTTTATGCTGACTCCCGGCTATTCCCCCGAGCTGGCGGCCGAGTCGTTTCCTGATCAGGTATTGCTGGCCCAGCTAAAAGCCCGCCTCAGTGAAGCACCGCTATGCGCCCCAAATTGTGCCGTGATCAGCCACTTGCAGGTAGATGCACAGGCTAAGGCGCTGACACTGCAACTGACCGTCGATGCCGGTGCTAACACGGCATTGGCTTTACCGCGCTCGGAGTTCTGGCGGCCACAAACCGCTGAGGTTAACGGAAAAGCGGTTACTGCCTTGATTAAGCGTCAGGACTGGATTTATCTGCCGGTACAACAGGGCATCACCAATATCCGTTTGAGCGGCCAGCTGGCGCCGGTAGAAGTATTTCAGCTGGAATTTAAAGAGAAAGCACAAAGGGTTGAACTGTTACCCTCATCCGACTGGGAAATTGTCGGTACTCAGGGCAGCCGCTTAAGTGCGAATACTTTGGAGTTTCTTGCCAGGGCGCCGGTAGCGTCAGGCGTGGAGCAAACTTCGTCGCGTTATAGCAAGCAGCCGCTGGTGAAAGTTATCCGGGAAGTATCCCTGGATAAGGTCTGGCGTGTCAGCACCCGCGTTGAGCGTATTGCCCCGAGCCAGGGCTCGATTACCGTTTGGGTGCCGACCTTGCAGGGAGAGCGTATCAGCAGCGATGATATCGTGCTTGATAACCAAAGCGGTGAAAGCCGGGTGCAGGTGAGCATAGCTTCCGGACAGCAGGACTTTAGCTGGCATTCTATTTTAGAGCAGCAGGAAAACATCAGCTTTAATGCCCGCAGCAATAACCGGGTGATAGAGCAGTGGCAGGTGATGGTCAGCCCGTCATGGCATACGGAATTTTCCGGCTTACCGGTAATTTTGCAGGATCAGGATCATGACGATTATTTCCGCTATGCCTTCTACCCTTATGCCGGTGAAACCTTAAACCTTAGCACGACACGCCCGGAGGCAGTCGCCGGTGATGTACTGGCCATTGACAGGGTAGAGTACAGTATTGATCAGGGCAGCCGCACCGCAACATTAAATTTGACCTTTGATTACCGCAGCACCCGCGGCGGTGAGCATGTGTTAACCTTGCCGGAAAATTACCGGCTAAAAGAAATCAGTAGCGACGGCAAAATCATGAATCTGCAGGGAGAAGGGGGTAAGCTCACCCTGCCGGTTTTCCCCGGCAAGCACAGGGTGAACATACGGATGCGATCGGCAAGTGAAGAAACTTTCATGATGACCTCGCCCGCCATTAACCTCAATGCCCCGGTGAGCAATGTCTCGACCAATATGAACCTAACTTCGGAGCGTTGGGTACTGTGGGCAAAAGGTCCGTTACTCGGGCCTGCGGTGCTTTATTGGGGGGAGCTGGTGGTATTTTTGCTGCTGGCGCTATTGCTTTCCCGGGTGAAGTTTTCCCCGTTAACCACCATCAGCTGGTTAGTGCTGGGCTTTGGTTTAAGTTTGAATAACTGGGGTATGCTGATGCTTATTGCCTTCTGGTTTGCTTCCCTGACGGCAAGTACCTACCGCCCTAAGGCGATGGGACGGTTATTTTTCAATTTCTCGCAACTGGGTTTATATGGCTTGTCTGTGATCGCGCTGCTCTCCCTGGTGGCGGTGGTGCCTATGAGTTTATTGGGCACACCGGATATGGGCATTAGCGGCAACTACTCTTACGGCAATTATTTATCCTGGTTTGCCGATAAAAGTGACGGGGTATTACCTGAAGTGTCGGTGATGAGTATTTCCACCTTGTTCTACAAGGGCATTATGCTCGGCTGGGTGATCTGGTTGAGTTTCGCCATCGTCGGCTGGGTGAAATGGGCCTGGAAAATGCTGGGCAGCCAGGGGTATTGGCGCAGTAAGTTAAGTAAACCTGATAAAGCATTAGCGCAAGAAAACAGTAATTGATTTTAGGAAGTTATTAAATGAAAACTGTATTGGTGCTCGGTGGTTACGGTAACTTTGGCAAGCGAATTGTTGAAAACCTGGCGGATATTGAACATATCACGATTTTAGTGGCAGGACGAAATCTGGCAAAGGCGCAAGGCTTAGCTGATAAATTGCAACCTGCTGTTGGGGCAAGGTTAAACCCCTATGTGATTGATATTAATGCCGGTGATTTTGAAGCCAGGTTAAAATTGGCGGAGGTGGATGTGGTTATCCATACCGGCGGTCCGTTTCAGGGGCAGGGACATCTGGTGCCGCAAATGTGCGCCAGGGTCGGCGCCCATTATATCGACCTGGCAGACGACCGGCGTTTTGTCTGTGATATCACCGACCTTGATGCTTTGGCTAAACAGCAGCAAGTTTTGCTGGTGAGCGGCGCAAGTTCGGTGCCCGGTTTATCTTCTGCGGTAATTGACCATTACTGCCAGCAGTTTTTTGTGATCAATAACCTGGATATCGCCATTGCCCCCGGCAATAAGGCTGAGCGGGGGGAAGCCACGGTTAAGGGGATATTATCGTATACCGGGCATGCCTTTTCTGTGTATAAAGGCGGGCTGTGGCAAGATGCCTTTGGCTGGATGGAGCCGAGAAAAAAAGACTTTGGCGATATTATCGGTAAACGCTGGCTCGCGAATGTTGATGTGCCGGACTTGGAATTATTTCCGGCGCGTTACCGGGTAACAGACAGTGTCCGTTTTCAGGCCGGACTGGAACTACCTTTTTTGCATTTGTCTATGGTTGTTATGGCTTATCTGGCTAAAAAAGGCTGGGTAAAGAACTGGTCGCCGCTGTCTAAGTCCATCGTTAAAGCGAGCAATGTCTTTATGCCTTTTGGCAGCGATAACGGCGCGATGCAGGTGTTGATCAGTGGTTTAGACCGGCAAAAGCAGCGTAAAACCATTAAATGGTCCTTATATGCTCCCGGCGGTATAGGTCCTTATATCCCGACCCTTGCTGCTATTATCCTGGCGCGAAAATTATTGCTGGAGCAAACCGCAGCAGATCCTGTGTTCGGCGCAACCCCCTGTACCGGTTTATTTTCCCTGGCCGACTTTACTCCGTATTTTGATAAACTCGGTATCTATCAAAAGGAAGACGTTTTTGGCTAGTGTGCTCGATAGTTATTTATTGCTGAAGCTTATTCATATTCTGGCGGCCGTGGTGGTGACGGGGACCGGCGCGGGCATCGCTTTTTTTATGTTTATGGCCAGTCGCAGCAATAATGTGCAGGCGATATCGGTCACCACGCAGCATGTGGTGCTGGCCGACTGGTTGTTTACCTTGCCGGCCGTGCTTATCCAGCTTGTCAGCGGCATTTTACTGATGGCCAGGCAAGGTTATTCTTTTTCCTCTCCCTGGTTTTATACGGTTATCACCTTGTTTATGGTGATTGGACTTTGCTGGTTGCCGGTATTGCGCATCCAGTACCGGCTTAGGGCGTTGGCCAGGCAGGCTGTCGGGGAGAATAAGCTATCGCCGAAATTTACAAGCCTGATGAAGGTTTGGACTTTGCTCGGCATACCTGCTTTTGCCGCCATCTTGGTAATTTTTTACCTTATGGTGTTTAAGCCCCTGCCGCTGGTTTAATTTTGTTAGAGGCAATGTAGAGATGATAAAAGCTATCAGCCAGGAGCGGTTAATGCTGGCGGCAAAAGTTTCGCTGGCTGCCTTGTGGATATTTACCGGGTTAACCTCTTTGTTTTTCTCGCCGCAAACCGGCTATCAGGTCTTGGCACAAGGCGGCATTATCGGCCTTAGCGCGGATGTCGCGGTTTATGCCGGTGCCTTGCTTGATATTGTTATTGGCCTGTGGCTGTTAACCGGTATTAAGCCCTATCTGTGCTGCCTGGTGCAGTTGGCGGTGATCCTGGTTTATTCGATATTACTGAGTTTCATCGATGCCGGTTTCTGGCTACACCCATTTGGTCCGCTGACGAAAAACCTGCCGGTAATGGTGTTGATCCTTATGGTGATGAACGGCGAAAATAAGCCATAAAATCAATTTCAAGTACTTCTTTTCCCTGAGTCCGGGCAAAGCTTGAACTCTAAAAATATTAATGTGACTATTTGTTTTTCAAAAAATTAACAGGATGTTAACTCTTTCTGTTGCAGCTTTAGCACGCCGGGTTTAGGGCCTGACGTTTTAATTGCCGAAAAAGCTCATGCTGTCGCGTAAGGCTTATCTAAAACAGGATGACTAACTCAAAGGTTCAAGGAAGCAAGTAATGAAAAATAAGTTGATGCAAAAAGCCCGTTTGTCGGCCGCTATGGCGTTAGCATGCGTTTTTAGTCAGGCTGGGCAGGCAGGTGCCGTGGTTGCTCCGGTAGAGGTAAAAGCACAAAGTGGCGTGATAAGCGAGCGCGATGTGCCGCGAAATGCTGCGGGGGTAAGGTTATTGGATTTAACCAAGCAGGCACATTTTAATCTGGTGAAATCCCGTTTATCCAGGGGTAATATCGGCGCCGAACAATATCCCTGGCTGCATAGGGCTTTGGATGAGCAAAGCGTTCAACATACCCCTGAGTCGGATTCGACCGGGCAACAAGCTCAAATACGGCAGTCGGATATTGCTGGTTTAAGCCATGCTATTTGGGCGATGAATGTCGCTGTTGATAAGGCAGACAATCAGGCTTACCTGGTGGTAAAGGCGATAAACCCGGCTGGCGGCAAAGGCGAACAAATTTATTTTGATTTAATGCTTACCGATGAAGACGGCAAACTGCTTGCCCCGGTTGAGAGCCGTTTGCAGTTTGACCCAAGCGAAAACAATGCCTTGATCGCGAAGGTTTCGCTGACACAATTAAAGTCTCGGCATCCGCAGTTGGATATGGTTTATGCCAGTTCCTGGGCGGCTGTTCAGGCCGGGGACGGTACTGTAACTTCGGCGCTAAAACTTGGTCAATATCCTTTTTCCTGGCAACATATCGAAGAGCAATATGCAGATATTGGCGGCAACAAAAAGCAACTAAAGGCACCGGAAAAGCTGTTTGAGCAAAATAATCGCGCTATCAGCAGTTACAATTTCACTCAGCAATATAACAGTCTTGCGCCGGTTGACAGCAATGGCGATGATGTGATCAAGGTGTGTTTAACCAGCGCGGATGCCGATTGTGATTATGCCGCTGATTCGCCTCCCGGTTATCTTGCCGATGTTCATATTCCGTTTAAGGGACAAATGATCGTTCCCCATGAAATCACGAGCATTTATGCCTCAGATTTAGCCCCCGGGCAAATGCCTTCCGGGATTGACGAGCAAACGGGCATTTACCTGCAGCAAGGCAGTTATAACGGAGCCCTCAACCAAAGCTATAAGACATTGGATAACCAGGAAAAAACGTTCTCTGATTATCTTGTTTTTGATGTCGACCCTGTTAACAAGCAAACGATTATTAGCTGGGATATTCCAAGAGACGAAGGCCGCTTTGGCAATGCCCTGTGGTTTTCAAATACTGCCGAAACCAACTGGCATTTTACATTTGCGGTGCAGGGGTTCCCTTATTTCAACCATGGTCGTGGGGGAAGTCCACGTAACTTCCTGTTTGGTATAGGCTCAGAAACCTCGGGGGCATATTTTAATTATTATGTGCCGACCCTGCCTAAAATGCAGCTGGGTTATCGCTGCGATGCCTTTATGCCTTCGCAAGATAGCCAAATAATGTCGCAACAGGCACAGCTACAGGCCAGCCAGACACCTGTCTATATCAATGGTGTCCGTTATCAGTTAACCAAAGCGGATTTTGTCCCTATTTACAGGCAAAGAATCGTCGATGAACAATGTGGTGTGGCCAATGTCCTGAGCGGTTATCAAGTGACACTGCCTGTGCAGGGCGATACCGGGCAGGAGCTGATTTTTGATATCAACGGCCGCTCCGATGGCAAGGTCATGAACTTAACCGCCAGCTGCGGTGATTTTCATGCCACAGATTCAGGGGATAAATATGTGATCACTAAAACCATGGTGACTAATCGCAGCTGCACCAATATGGCGTTAACTTTTGAGTTTGACGACATTAATCCACCGGCGATGATGGATATCAATCTGCAGATCTCCGAGACTTTTTAGCCTTAAGGCAGGCAAACCCGGTTCTGGTGTTGATCACTTAAAAGCCCTTTATGATAAGGGCTTTTTTATATCCGCAGATTATAGCCGGGCTTGTGGTATGTTGGCTTGGTTTAACCATAGAGGGGGGGATGAGATCTTTCCTGATAATAGTTTTTTTGAGTTTAACTTTAAGTGCATGCAGCACAAGGGACAATAAAGCCGAAGTAGTGACTCTTAACCATGACATTTGCCAGTGCTATGACTGGGGCAAGGTCGAGATGCTGGTCAGCCCCCACCTGGACGATTTTTTGATGACGGCTCTGGTTATGCAGGGGCAAAGTGCCAATTACCATACTGGCGAAGCGGCATCCCAGGCGATAGCAAATGTTAAGGATGAGCAAGTACGGGCTATTTTAGCGCGTATTCTTGCCAGCAACTGTGACTGATAGTGAAACCGGAGGCGCAGTAACCCGGCCCCCGCTCCTGGTTGAGCAGGAAGGGCTGATGTTTACTGCGCGGCGACGGCATTACATGATGTGCTCCTGTTAAGTCCTGTACTTGTTGTTGTGGTGGTGATGAATACGTTTTACCCTACCGGGACGAATTTCTCGCCTTTAAAGGTTTTTACCGGGTTGCCCCTTTGCAGCTCCAGATGTTGTTGCCAACGTGCCTGCTCCTGCTGCGACATTTGCTGCTGCTTTTGTGATGCCAGCTTTTGTCCTATCAGGGCGATAGCCAGGCGTTTATTGGCATGCTGGCTGCGCTCGCTTTGCACCCGCACCGAAATGCCGCTGGCGTTATGGGTTGCCCGTACCGCAGAGTCGGTGGTGTTGACATGCTGGCCGCCGGCTCCCGATGCCCGGCAGGTTTTAAAGCTTATTTGTTGATCCAGGCTTGTTTCATTTACCTCGAACATTTGCCCGCTGAAAAACCAGTTTTTACGCTTGTGTTTAGCCCGGTAGGGGCTTTGGCAAACCCAGAGCATAACCCCCTGCCAGTTAGCCGCGACTTGTTTGGCCTGCTGACCGTTAAGCTGCAGCAATACAGATTTAAAGCCGGTGGCTTCCTTATCGGCTTCCCGCGTTAGTACTGCCAGTTTTATCTGGTATTGCCGGCACTCTTTCTCCAGTGCTTTGAGTGCCAAAGCCACGGCGGTGCAGCACTCTTGCGGTCCCTGGCCCGCGGATAATTGCAGTAAGATCATCAGCTACAGTCTCCGTGGGTTTTAAAGGTTAATACCGGGCGCAGTCTGGCGACGACTTCCAGCAAACCGGCATCTGCCATATCGGCAACCACAGATTCGCATTTTTTATAGGCCTGGGGCGCTTCATCATAAAGCAGCTCTTTATTGCCGCAAATAACCCGGCTGCCCAAAGCGGTTTTAACCAAATCGTCCTTTTTGTATTTATGGCTTAACCGCCCCTGGCAGTCGCCCCGCTTCCATTTTCGTCCCGCGCCGTGGGCCAGGGAGTATAAGCTTTGCTCCGAAGGCTGCGGTTTCACCAGATAAGTGTAATCGCCGCGTGAGCCGGGAATGACCACATAACCCAGATCGCTGGGGGTTGCTCCTTTACGATGCAGGTAACCTGACTGGTTATCCAGGGCTTTAGCCGTGACCAGGTTATGGTTAACATCTAATACCAGATGGCCTTCGCTCCTGGCTGCTTCGAGAAAGCGCCGGGCGATGAGTTCCCGGTTAAGCTCGGCCCAGCGCACCGCTTCGTCATGTTGTTGCATATAGTGCTGACAATCTTCGCTGCCGGCTATCAGGCCATGGTGATTAAACTGCCGAATATGCTCCACTAAAATCGACTGCCCCAGCCCCCTGGAGCCGGAGTGCACCAAAAGTTGCAGCTGTTTTTTGTCCAGGCCCAGTGCCTTAAGCGCTTTGGCATCATAAACCTGATCTATTGCCTGAAATTCGGCAAAGTGGTTGCCGCCGCCGATCGTGCCCAACGACAGGTCAAATGCCTGGGTGGTGATGTCTTTCTCACCTTTGCGTCTTTTGACCACCTCGCTCCAGCTCTCATCCAGTGGCGCTTCTACCCGGTCAAATTTTTTCATGAATTTATCCAGGTTGATTTTGCTGACTTTCAGCGAGCTTTGCCAAAGGGACATGCCGCAGCCGATGTCATTGCCCACCAGGGCCGGATAGATTTTATTCCGGGTGTAGAAGGCTGCCCCTATCGGATAACCCCGGCCGGGATGCAAATCCGGCATACCGGCAACGCGGACCATACCGCTTAGTTCGGCTGTTTTTTTAAGTTGTTGTATTGCCGCACCTTCGATCCAGGTTGTTTCGGATGCGATCAAAGATACCTGTTCAGTAATTGTTTGGACGTTTGTGCCCATAGACCAATTCCTTCATTGTTTTTATGTTGAAAAAAGTAATGAAAAAGCAGGTCTGGCAGTTCTAAAAAGAAGCCGTTAAAGCGCAGGGGAAACGGATTGTTATGATTTGGCTCACAGCTTTTTTAAAAGCGGGCCGGGCATACGTTTCTTAGCGGTTAAGACCTGCAAAGGATAATAATGTAATTGTCATGATTTTTTTCTCCTCTACAGTTAATCGGGTGAATAAGGTGAGTGTTTTTTACACTAGGGAATGAACGGGCGCATGATAATGGCTTTATCTTGACAAAGCAAACAGTTAATGAAAATAATCGTGAAAAATTATCCTGCGGATGTTTGTTGGGAGCCTTGGTCTATGGTGAAGGGGGGATTATATTGGGGGCTCCTGATGTGCAGCACAGCCATATATAAGGGGGTTACCAAGGCAGCCTGGATAAGGTTGAGCAGGCATTCAGGTCTTGGTGATGGCTACAGCGCCCTGCAATATGGACTGAGTTTAGGTGGGTTATATTCATTTCTCCCGGGACAGGCAGAAGTGTTACTATGGTTTATTATATTTTTAGCTGTGAGTAAGGAAAATTATGTCCGGCAACAACAGGAGCGAGATAAAAGTCGGTGCCAGGGTCTCAATTGTTTTAAAGCAAGACCAGCGCAGCGGCAAACTGACCCAAGGGGTGGTAAAAGATATCTTAACCAAATCCCCTAACCATCCCCATGGCATTAAAGTTCGGTTGCAAAGCGGTGATGTTGGCCGGGTAAAAAACATAGAGGATTAAGTTTTAAGCGGCGGCGGAGCTGTCAGGGCGCTATTTCCGTTTTTCCCGGTCTTGTCAGTTCCTGATCTTTACTGCGGTTAATGTTATTTTCGCCCTATAACGGCTATTCCCGCTTGCTTTAATCATGCTAACATAAGCCTATTCTTTCTCATTTATCCGCAAAACAGATGCGCGAAAGTTGTTGAGATTTTATATGGTGGTCAGGGGCTTTATCCGGCTTATAGCTTTTAGTTTTATGTTTTTCGGCGCTAAGCTTACTGCCGCCCCTTTGGTGTTTGTTCTGCCGCATTTTCCTCCTTTTGCTTACCTTGACCAGGGCATAGTTCGTGGTATCGCCGTCGATAAAGTGGTACCTGTGTTAGAGGCTTTAGAGCTGGATTACCAACTTACCCTAGTGCCGAATTACGGCCGGGCGCTTGAAGAAGTCAAGCAGGGGCGGGCCGTGGGATTTTTTCTCGCATCCGAAAATGCACAGCGCAACAAGGTGGCTCGCTTTAGCCAGCCGGTGATGCTCAATAACTGGAGCTGGTTTTACCGGGCAGATCTTAAGGAGATAGCGACGCCTGCACCTGATTTTTCAGCGGGGGTTACCATAGGCACTATACCCCATACCAATACCGGCTATTGGTTGAAAAAACATAATTATCAATATCAGGTGGATGGTATTGATAATCTGCTCAAGCTGACTTTTGAACAACAATGGCTTGATGCTATTTTTGTTGCCGAAAAGGTCTTTTTAACGGCGGCGAAAAAGCACGGGCTGGAAAACTCCCGTTACCGGCAAACGATTGCCCTTTCAAAACCTTTTGGCATTTATATCAGTAAAGCTTTTTTAGCGTCCTCGCCGGGATTTTTATCCCGGCTAAACCGACAAATTGCTAAACAAACAGGCGTGCAAGGCCCATTGCCATAAAAGGGGGTTACTAAGGCATCCCCCTGGATGGAGGCTGTTTCGCCGCTGTGACATGTGTCTGGTTGAACTGTGCCCGGTGGCTATTTTTGCCTTTGCGGCACGTATTCAAATTCTACCGCCTCAAAATTCAGGCTGAAACTCTCCATGGGCACTGTGTCTCCTGCGTTGTTGCTGCCGGGGGCAATACTGTAGCTGGTGACTATCACATTGGTGAGCTTATACCTGAGGTAGGGTTCGCGTCCGCGGCGTTTTGACGCGACCACATCGATTATTGCTTCCTCGAAATGGCTGTTGCTACCCGCACAGGAGGCTTGCTGCAGCTTGACCGAAGACTTATCCAGCTCCCTGACAATCACCACATCTCCTAAGCTGGTATCGCCTCTGTCAGCAAGAGCAAGCTGGCATTGTCCCGCAGAGTCGGTACTCGCCTGGGCCCTGAACAGCGGTGAATTCATGGATTCAATGATAATCCAGTCCTTGTGTTCATTGTCGGTTGCTTCACCTTTGATATCGCCAAGTTTCATAAAAGCGGCACCGTTGGCATTGGTGACTATGCATAAGCTGATAACAAAGGCGGTAATGAGTTTTTGAATAGACATGATCACACCTCACTGGTTGGTATTAAAATATCAGGTGAGTACGGCAATTAACTAGCTGTCTCTTAAAGTAATGCTTCAAGAAAACAGCTCCTTTGCATTCATGGCATCTGTTTTAGAGGGCCGGACAATAACGGCAGAGCACCCGTGAAGGTTAACTTTTTTAGTATAGACGTATATGGCAGCACAGGGGGGAAGCTAAGGGGGTAGCCCTGATGCCGCAGCATCAGGGCGTTATGGCACTAGTGCGGATTAACCGCGGGTTTTATCCGGGGCGACCCGGGTCCAGCAGGTTTCTTTGCGGCAGACCGAATTGTCCTTGCTGGCATTTTGAAAGTCCTGATCCCTGTGGGCCTTGCCGAAGTTACGGCTGATCAGGCGCTTTTTCATCGGCGCCATCAGCAGGCTTTCATAACTTTCGACCAGCTCCTGCTTGCTCATGGCTGAGATGGCAGCGGCTAACTGCTCTCTCTTGTCGAAGTTGTCAAAGCCGTCACCTAACTCGGCCCATAATCTGCGGGTGCGCTCAAGCAGGTTTTTATCCTGGCGTTTGATGTTGGTGATCAGTCCGGTTTTGTGCTCGGCAAACTCTGCTTCCGTCATGGCCTTGACCACGGCAAACTGCTCCAGGATAAACTGGTCGATGCGTTTTTGCAGCTCTTTCGGGCCCACCTTGGAGGACTGGACATAAAAATTCAGCGTCGGCATATTTTCAATTTCTCCGCCGCCGGCATGCACCACATAACCGAGCTGTTGCCGGGTACGGATATCATTGAAAAACGCGGCGGTGAGCACCTGTCCCAGCATCCGGGTTTGTTTTAATCCCGTCAGCGAGGTTGGCGCCGGATAGGCGATGGCGATGGCCGAGTCCTGGTGTTTGATATCCATTTCGATGACGGCTTCTTCACCCGGGGCCAGCTGGCGCAGGTTCAGCCGGTGCTGCGGAGCGGTTTTTGCCGAGCTTAAGAAGCTGTCGGCAAAGCTCTGGCCTAAGGCGATGGCTTCGGTTTTATCCGTGTTGCCGTGGGTCATGACTTTTAAGCTGACCTGAGACAACATTGCCTGCATATAGCGGGTTAACTGCTCCAGGGTGACAGCCGCCAGTGCCTCGCCTTTGACCTTGCTGGAGAAGGGATCTTCACCAAAGGCCCGTTTCATTTTGCCGGCAACCTGGCGGATGGGACGGTCAAGGGCGGAATTTTTCCACTTCCTGAGCAAGGTGTCTTTGACCAGGGCAAATTTTTCTTCGCTGATGTCAAACCGGGTGATGGTGTCGTTAATGGTTTTGATCAGCTCTGCCTGTTTGTCGTGGTAACCGTTTACGCTATAACCTAAGCCCTTATCCGAGGCGAACAGGCGGTAATCCAGGCCGGCGGCTTTGGCATTAAAGCCATAGGTATTTAACTTGTCTTCGATAAGTTTGCTGGCCAGGGTCAGCATGGCCCGGTTTTCACTGCTGTTGGCGGCAAGCGGCGATTCGATACGCATAAAGACGCTGGCTTTAGGCATGTCAAAGCTGGTGTCCTGATAGTGCCAAAGTTTGATGCCTTGTTTATCCACCAAAAGTTCGGGACGGCTGTTGCTGTGTTGCTCTTTCAGCTGGATATCTTCGGCGATAAAGGGGTTTAGCGGCGGCAGTTTCATGTCCGCATAGGCCCGGGTATTGTGCCATTGGTCCAGTTTGGCTTGCGGCAGTTTATTGACCGAATAGTTCACATCGTATAAAGGTTCGTTTTTGTCTGTGCTCACCCCCGGGGCCACCAGGGTTTGCTGCATATTGTGCGGGTTAAGCTGGGACAGGTATTGCCGGGTTAAGGCTTCGTTAAAGCCGCTGTAGGTGTAATGTATGTCCAACAAATGTTTTGCCGGTGTTTTTTGCAATACCGGGGATAAGCGGTATACGGTGCGCATCGGGCTGACTTTTTCCTGGAAGGTAAAGTCGAGTGCGGCAATATTTTTGATTTCCCGGTAATATTCTTCCTTGATCCCCTGTTGTTTGATCAGGTCGATATAGGCGAAGATCTCCCGGGTGATGTCATCTACCCGGGTTAAACCTTTTTCCGTCAAGCTTAACGAGATTTGAAAAGCATCAACGGCATCGTCATTTTCAACATAGGTGCCCAAAGACTCCACCAGGCCCTGTTGGTTTAAGCGCTGGTAAAGGGAGTTTTCGCCTTCATGGCCCAGCAAGTGGCTGAGCAGCCGGGTGGGTTTTTCATTGGCATATTGCTGGGTATCTTCAATTGGAAAGGTTAATTTCAGGCTGCGCATTTCCCGAAGCGGTTCGATCAATACCCGGGTGGCCAGCTGCTCCTGACCTAAAAAGTCTGTCGGCAGTTTCGGGGCGGCCAGGCCGTTATTTTTAACGGCGCTGAATTTTTCGGTGACCGATTTTTCTATCTGCGCCAAAGGCTGGTTGGATAATACCACCAGCGCCATGCGGTTTGCCGAGTAGTGGCGGCGGTAAACTTCCATCAGGTCGTCGTATACTTTATCATCGCCGCGATCGGCTAAAGTGTCTAAGTTGCCGACACTGAACATGCTGCGCGGGTGAGCAGGGTTTAATGCCTGGCGGCTGGCTTCCCGGCTTCTGCGGTCATCTTGCTTTAATTTCAGGGAGTACTCCGAGTCCACGGCATTTTTTTCCCGCTCGACAAACTCGGGATCCATGGTGGGGGCGATAAAAAACTGGGCAAAACGATCTAAGGCCTGGTCGAAGGCGTCATTGCTGACATCAAAAAAATAGTTGGTATCTTCTGTTGAAGTGTAAGCGTTCGAAGCGCCGCCATTTTTCTTGAGAAACTCGTTATACTCCCCGGCATCCGGATATTTTTCCGTGCCCAAAAATAACATATGCTCTAAAAAGTGCAGCAGGCCGGCACGGTCTTTGGGGGCGTGATAGGCACCGACGGAAACATCCATGGCGGCGGCCGATTTATCCGCTCTCGGATCTGAAATCAGCAATACTTTTAAGCCGTTCTTTAGGGTTAAATAGCGATAATCTCTTTGATCAGCCGGGCTTTTAATTATCTGCTGACTATTGGTGTCCGGCTGGGGCCCTGTGTTTGCCTGATTGGCGGCCTGGTGCTGACAACCCGCCAGTGCAGCGGTTAATGCCAGGGCCAGAATGGCAGGTTTGAAATGTTTCATCGCTATTATTATTCCTTGTAAATTTGTGGTGATATCTTGCCTTTTAAAGAAGTTACCGCAGAGCCTTCTTCAGCAAAAAGGGCTTTTAATAACAAAGGATAAGGGATCAAGGCTTTGATGGTAATCTTTAATTGTAAATCTTTGTGATAATTGCTTTTTAGCTATTAAGGATTTAAAGACAAAGAGGGTTTTTCCAAATGCCTGTACCTGAATTCCGCTTGCCGGATAAATCAGTGATAGGCCTGCCTTGGATATTCGGGTAAGGTAGGGGAAGATTCTTTATTTTAGGTAGTTATAAATGTCGTTTATCTTGTCCCGGCTAAAGTGGTTTTTAGCTGTTTCCCTGGTGCTGTTGGCGGGTTGTTCGCAATCAAAAGTGACCTCTGTCCACTCAGTCAATCCCGTGGTGCTGATTTCGCTTGATGGTTTTCGCTATGACTATATTGAAAAATACCAAGCGAAAAACCTCAAGGCCCTGGCCCGGGGCGGGGTACGGGCGACGAGTATGCAGCCGAGTTATCCGACAAAAACCTTTCCCAACCATCTGACTCTGGTAACCGGTATGTACCCGAGCAACCACGGGCTGGTGCACAATGACTTTTATGATGTTGAGCTTGACGAGGTTTATGATATGGGCAAGGCAAAGGAGCAGCCTTTATGGCTCTGGGGCACGCCGCTATGGACCCTGGCCGAGCAAAACAATGTTCGCAGCGCCACTTTCTTCTGGCCGGAATCCGATGCAGAAATTGGCGGTATCCTGCCCAGTTATTATCATGGCTATAATAAATCGACCCCCTACCAGGAGCGTATCGACGGCATTATCGACTGGTTAAAGTTACCACCAAGCCAGCGGCCAAGTTTTATTACCGGTTATTTTTCCCTGGTGGATGACATGGGACACGATTTTGGTCCGGAATCGCAGCAGGTACAGGATGCCGTGGCCATGCTTGACGGTTATATCGGCCAGCTTAAGCAGCGCCTAGATGAATTGCCTTTTGAGGTGAACCTGGTGGTGGTGTCGGATCACGGTATGGTGAAAATCAATAAGCAAAGTAAGATCGACTGGCAAGCGCTGGATGACTTTAGCGGTTACAAGGTCGTGAACGGCTCAACCCAGTTGATGTTGTATGCGGATAAAGCTATCAGCCAAAGCAAGATTGCCGAAGACGTAAAGCGGCTGAATGCAAAAAGCATGGGCCGCTACCGGGTTTATGCCAAAGAAACGATCCCTGAGCGTTTACATTATGGCGGCAGCCACCGTATTGCCGATATCCTGCTTGATGTTGCGCCGCCCGCGACCTTTTCCGATACAAAATGGCTTGATGATGCGGTGGGGGGCACCCATGGCTTTAACCCTTACCGGGTGAAGGAAATGGCAGCCATTTTTATTGCCAACGGGCCGGATTTCAAACAGGGACTGGAGATCCCCAGCTTTGAAAATATTCATGTTTTCCCTGTGCTGGCGAGTATTTTGGGCTTACCCATTCCCGAGAATATCGACGGCGACCTGGCGGTCCTGGCGCCGATATTGGCTCAGGACGGCAAAAAAGCGGCGTCTGCCAACCTGGTCACCCGGGCCGAGCAATAATAAAGGCGCTGTGATATAAGCGCTTGACTGCCTGTTTCATCCATAAGCAGGCAGTGTCTCTCCTCAACTTACGCTGTCTAAATAACGGCTGGCATTTTCGAGATTGGCAATCGGTTTAAAGAGGTCGTAATCAAAAGCACGCAGCGCCTGGCCGTATTTGATCGCATCGACCCAGTTTGGGTTTGCCAGGGCGGCGCGGCCGATGGCGACAATATCAGCCTGTTGGTGTTTAATAACGTCCAACGCCTGCTCGCCTTCGACGATGCCGCCATTGGCAATGACCGGCAAACCAGAGTAATGCTTTGCCAGTGCCGCCAGCGAAGGGCTGTTGGCAAAAGCCGGTGCCCATGCCTGCGGCTCTGTGGTATGGATATAGTCGACCTGGCTGTTTTTGGCCAAGGTGAAGGTTTGCCATGCCGCCTCGATAGCTTCCGGCCAGGTGTGTTCGTTGTCGTTGACTTTTTTCTGGGAAAAACGCACCCCGACGATAAAGTTATCACCTACCGCAGCTCTTACCGCCTGTAATATTTCCCGGTAAAGGCGTAAGCGGTTTGCCAAAAGGCCGCCGTATACATCGCTGCGCCGGTTGCTGTAGGGGGTGAGGAACTGATCCAACAGGTAACCGTTGGCGCCGTGTATTTCAACGCCGTGAAAACCGGCGGATTGGGCAAACAAGGCGGCTGAGACAAAACCCTTGATCACCTCACGGATATCCTGCATTGTCATTTGCTCTGGCAGCGGATATTGCCCCTGGCCGTAATAAAAAGGCATTTGCTGGCCCAAAGGCCTGACAGCAGAAGGCCCGCGGGTATGATCCTGGTATTTATTGTACTGCGACAGGGCGCCGCCGTGCATCAGCTGGGCAATGAGCAAGGTACCACTGGCGTTAAGGGAGGAGAGTAAGGGTTGCCAGCTCTTTGCCTGCTGGATATCCGACAGGCCCGGTTGGTTGCGGTATGCCTGGCTATAGCGTTTATCGGTATACAGGCCTTCGGTGATGATAAGGCCAAAGCCGCTCTCGGCAAAGCTTTGGTAATATCGTGCCATTTCCGTGGTCATCAAACCGGCCTTATCGGCACTGACCCGGGTCATGGGGGCGATGGCTAAACGGTTTTTTAGGGTGTAAGCGCCGATTTTTTGCGGGCTAAACAGGACTGAATGTTCAAGTGTCATGGTAACGGCCTGGTTGCTTTAAAGTGGAGTAATTTTGACACTCGACTAAAAGATTGAGAATATCGCTTTAAATTGAAAGATTAATAACTTTTAGTTAATAATTGTTGGCATGAAGATGGTGAAAATAAACCAGTTAGAAAGCCTGAAGGTGATGAAAGCCGTGGTGGAAGAGGGCAGTTTTACCGGGGCGGCTAAACGGCTGGAGATCTCCGCAGCCCGGGTATCTAAGGCGATAGAGCAGTTGGAAGTTACCCTGGATGCGGTTTTGTTCAAGCGCAGCACCCGGCATATGCAGGTGACCGACAGCGGTGAGCGCTGTTATCAAAGCGCCTTATTGCTGCTGGGACAATGGCAAAACCTGCAGCAGGAATTGGCTCAGAAGCAGCAAAAACCGGCGGGGAAAATTCGCCTCGGGCTCCCGATGACCTGGGGCCTGGAAGTGTTTGCCCCGCTATTAAGCGAATTTATGCAGTTATATCCCGAAATTGAGTTTGATACCCGGCTCAGTGATCAGCAGGTGAATGTGCTGGCGGGGGATTATGATCTGGTACTGCGCCTGACCGGGCAACTGGCGGACTCAAGTCTGTTATGCCAGAAAATTACCGGTTACCGTTTTGTGGTGTGTGCCACCCCCGAATACCTGGCGCAATATGGCACCCCGGAGCAGCCGGCCGATTTGGCCCGCCATGCCTGTCTGATGTATCATCTGCCGGGCATGGCAAAAAAGTGGCAGTTTTATCAGGGGGATAAAGTGCTTGATATCTACCTTGAGCCCAAGCTGGTGGCCAATAACAGCTTATTGATCAAATCGGCGCTGTTAAGCCACCAGGGACTGGCCCATATCCCGGAATTTATCGTGGCGGATACACTGGGGCGGGATCAGGTTAAAGAGGTTTTAACCGGATATACGACCCCGGCGTTAAACCTCTATGCCCTAAGGGCCAAAGAGCACAGCCTGTCATACCGGATGCGGGTGTTTATTGCTTTTTTACGTGAGCGCCTTGCCAGTGCTTAACTGTCGCTATGGTTGACCAAAGCGGTTAAATGCTCGGATAAGGCGATAAGTTTATTGCTTTGTTGCACCGTGGCCTCTGTGCCGCTCAGGGTTTTCCGGGCATCTTTTTCAACGGCGTCGAGGTGGCACTTTATATCTGCCAGGGTCATATTTTGCTGTTCAGCCGCTGCGGCAATTTGGTTGTTCATATCGCAGATATTGGCCATGCTGGCAGTGATGGTGGTTAAGAAGTGCTCGGCTTCGACGGCGTAATCGACCGACTCATTTGCCCGTTTGCTGCTTTGGCTCATCGCCGCCGCTGCCTGGCCGGAGTCGTTTTGTAAGTCGTTTACCAGCTGATTGATTTCTTTGGTTGCCGCCTGGGTGCGCTGTGCCAGGGAGCGCACCTCGTCGGCCACCACGGCAAACCCTTTACCCTGGTCACCGGCGCGGGCGGCCTCTATGGCGGCATTAAGGGCCAATAAATTGGTCTGCTCGGCGATGCCGTCTATGGTGGTGACAATATTGCCTATGGTATCGGTTCTCTGGTGCAGCCGGGTGATGGCAAGGCCGGTTTGGCTGATATTTTGCTCAAGCGCCTTGATGGCACTCAGGGTATTTTCGACTTTTACCTGTCCCTGCAATACGGCATCGTTGGCGCTGACCGAGGCCGTTGCGGTATCGGAGGCGCCAGCGGCGACCTCTTCACTGCTTTGATGTAGTTGCGACAGTGCCGTGACCACGCTGGTAAGGTTGAGCAGCCTTTCATGGGTGTTTTGTTTGGTCTGTTCGGCTATGGTTGCGGTTTGCCCGGAAGCGGATATTAAGGTTTGTGAGCCTAGTGACAGTTCCTGCATGATATTGGCTAATATCTGCATCAGATCATTAAAGTTAGCCGCCAAAATGCCGATTTCTCCCGCCTGTTTATCATCAAAGCGGGTGGCTAAGTTTGCCTTGTTGCGGGCTAAGCCTTCGATGATGTCCCGGGTACCCAGGTTCAGCTGGCTTAACGGCGCCGAGACCTTAAGTTTGAGTAAGACAAAGGTAATGGTAAAAGAGAGTACCAGCAGCAGGATAAAGTAAAAGGTCGATAAATAACCGTTTTTTGATGCCGTTGCCAGATACTCTTTTAGGGGAATGCTTACCCCCAGGGCGCCGATAAGCAGGCTTTTTTCAGTGGGGATGCCATGGCAATTGGCACATCCCGGGTGCATATCGCTGGTCAGGGGCACGGCAAAGCGGTAATAGCGGTCGGATATATCGGTAACGGCATCGCGGGAGCCGCTATAAAATGTCCGCAGGGTTTTGTGTTCAAATTCTCCCCGCGCCTGGGTATTTTCCTGTCCCTGGGGCGCTACCTTAAGCAGCTTGGCATCGGTAAATAAGCGCACCCGGCTGTGTTTGTCGCCAAAGTCATGGGTAACCGCCCGGTCTACCGCGCTGATGGTGCGCTGCCAGTCGCTTTTGATCGCTTGCCTGGCAGCTTCGTCGGCGGCTGCCAGGTATTCGTCATTAAAGCGCACCGTGGAAACGATAAACATTTGCGCGGCTCTGTCGATCAACTCTTTGGCTTTACCGGAGACTTCCTCTATTGCCATGACCCTGCTGTTATGGATATTGAGGTAGCCAAGGATCAGGCTGGAGCATAAACCGGCTAAAATCAAGATGACGATGACCTGGCCGTTAATGGTTTTTGGCTTGATGATACTCATATTTTGTTTCACTGCTGGCTGATTAAAGGGCGTTTCGATAAAGGGAGCACCGGCTTTCCTGCATCAAGCTTTGCAGCCTAAAGCAGGCACAAATAAGATACTCGGTGAAAGCTAGGCTTTTAGCTGGTGGTGATATTTAGCGGTATAAAATTATTTATGTTTGGCGGCGTTTTTTACGCGGTAAACGATAGCGGGAAAAACCTTGAGAAGGCCTACCAGCAAAGGCATGCCTGCCAGCAGCAAGCTTTGTTTGAATGCCATCATCCAGGCCATAGCGGCGCTGAGCAGACACCAGAGCAAGGGTAAGAGCAGGTAATAGCGGCTGCGGCTGTTTGTCATCAACAACAGCCCCAGGGTTGCCAGGCAAGTGGCATCGGCGCCGACACCGTAATAGTCGGCGCTTTGCCGGCCCTGATGCCAATAGGCGGTGAGGGCGGGGTAAAGCAATAAAACAAACAGGTAAATAAACAGCCCGGCATAACCTACAGGAGTGAACGGGGCTTGATAGTGAATTTTATTCTTAATGACGCCCCAAAAAAACAGCAGGGCAGCCTGCAAGCTAAAAAGCAGGGCAAAAGCCGGCGCCGCCCAATTGATCGTGCTGAAGTAGTGGTAGTGAAAAACTAAACCCACCCATAACCAGTGACATGCCAGGCTGAGGTTAACCAGGCGATTTCGGTGCAGGTAGCGTGATTTTATCAGTACCAGGTTGACGGCGCCGAGCAATAAGGTGAACAGAGGTAACGGCCAGACTGCCTGGTTGTAGTGAGTTATCAGGCGTGAATAGCTTTCTGGCATAAACATCAAAAAGTCAGATAAATACAAAAACAGCTGTTCAAGCATCAGATGCCCTGTATGTCATTGAGCATTTTTGCCCTGAATTTTTCATCCGGCATGGCGCCCCTGAGCGCCGCCATATTTTCCTGCATATGCGCCACCTGGCTGGTGGCGGGGATGGCACAGCTGATATCCGGGTGGGAGATGATAAACTTCAGGAAATATTGCGCCCAGTGATGGCAATCTATTGCCTGGGCGGATGCGGGCAAAGTTTTTCCCTGGACGCGGTGAAATAATGCTTTGCGCTGGAAAGGGCGGTTGGCGATCACTGCTATGCCTTTTTCCCGTGCCAGCGGCAATAACCGGGATTCGGCTTCCCGGTCAAGGACATTGTAGGTCAGCTGGATAAAATCCAGCTCCCTGGTTTGCATGATTTTTTCCATCTGCTCGTGGCGGCGGCCGTGGGAGGTGGTGATGCCGATATATTTTATTTGTCCCTCTTGTTTTAATTGTTCTAAACTCTCCAGGTGCTTTTCCCAGGACAGCAGGTTGTGGACTTGCATCAGGTCTATTTTATCCACCCCCCACAACTGCTGTGAATCATGTATTTGTCTTACCCCGCTGGATTGAAAAGGGGTCCAGACTTTAGTCGCCGAAAAGTGCTTGTTTTGCCGGTTTAGTTGTTCCAGGCAATAACCAATCACTTCCTCGGAAGAGCCGTACATAGGGGAGGAGTCTATCAGGGTGCCGCCGCCGTTAAAAAATGCCCTTAGGATCTGCTGGCAATTTTGCCTGGCCCCTTGATCCTGGCCGACATTAAAGGTCATCCAGCTCCCCATGCCTATGGCCGGGAGTTTTTCTCCCGTAGCGGGAATAACCTTAGTGAAAAGCCGGGATTTGTCTGCCGGGAGGGGTTTTGCCGATAGCAGGGAGAGCGGGCTCAGGCATATGCCTGTTGCCAGGGAAGCGGCCGATAATTTGATAAAGTCACGCCGGTTTTGCTTAATCATCATTTAACCCCTTTTGCGCTGTTTCCCTTATCCCTCATTTTACGCTAGTTGGCGGATAGTTGGCAGAGACTTGGTCTATTTTGCGCCAAAGTGACGGGATCAGCAGATAAACGGCAAAGGCATAAATTGCGGACCAAGTGCCGCTTTTACTTTATTCGAGAGAAAGCGCCGCTTGCCCCCTATATTCGACCAAGTTTTTCACGGTTTATCTCCTTATATTGGCTTAAGTTTATTGCCCGGCAAGATCTCCGGCTTAAAAAAGCGTGCTTTTCTTTGTTAATGCACAAGGAAAAGTAGCCCCTGAAACTGATTTTAAGGATATTTTCATGCCAGTACCCGAAAACCCGGATTTTAGAAATAGCAATGCGATCCCTGTCTGGAGCCGCATCAATGAGCAGATTACCCGGGAACTCAAAGCCGACAGCCAGTGGATGAATAAAACCTTCAGGGAAAGTAAAAAAACACTCAGGGAAGCGGGGCTGAAAAAAGCGGCGCGCTCGGGCAGTGCTTTTGCGCTTTCCCATATTCCGGTGATCGGCCCGGTGTTAAGTAAAGTGATTGGTTTTATTCCGGCAGAAGCAAAAAATGACGGCAAAGAGCTGCAAATGGCTTCCTATTATGTGGACCGTATTGACAGCCATTTAAAAGATTACTGGGCGAGTAAATCCCCGGACGGCGGTAACGGTTATGACGATCAAAAGAAGCTGGCGGCATTTAAAAACATTTTGATCAATATCATCCGGGCGTCGGTTGAGCTGGAAGTGGCGCAAAGAACCATAGATGAAGTGAAATCTTCCATCGACAGCGGCTACCAGCAGCTGTTTGCGATTTTAGAGCAGGATGCCAGCGTCGATATCTGTAAGCTGTTGCCGGTGATTGAAATAGAAATGACCGAGTTCAAGCGCAATTTATAACTTAGCCATGTGGCGAGCCCACCTTCTCCCGGGGTCAGTCCCGGCGTTGATAAATCCGGGGGGAGGGCCATACTTAAGCCTAGGTTTTAACTTGGCAGGAACAGATATGTTGGCTGGGGCCTGGAAATATTCTTTTATCGGTTGCCTGGTGTGCCTGTCGGTGATGGTGAATGCCCGGGAGTTGCCGCCGGAAGCCTTTATTGCCGCGGGCCTTGAAAAGCAGGTTTCACCGGGTCAGGCGACGACTTTTAACGGGGTTTATATTGCGGCGCGCAAGAGCCTGTTTACCTCCCTGGTGCTCTTTGGCCAATGGCGTTTTTTACAAGACAGTATCGCGAACAATGATTTTGAATTGCAGCAGCAAGAATTGCAGCTGGGATACCGCTTATATGGCTACGGCGATGTTTTATGGTTACTCTCTCTCGGGGGTCAGCGCCAGCAAGTTAAACATGATGCCCGCGGCTTTCATAGTAAAACCTCAGAATACGGCTTGATGGCGGCCATAGAAGGCAAGTACCAATTTAATTTTCAGCAAGAGATGTCATTTGCCTTGCAATACCGGGAGCAGCAGGACCATGAACGTTACGGTTTCAGGGCCGGTTATTATTACCGGCCGGCAGTTCACTGGCAGTTCGGTGTCAACCTGACCTTAGGTTATAACCATAAATTTGATCATGATCTCAATGAATACCGATTAATTGTCCGCTACCTGTTCTAGTGGCAGGGAGAACATGTGTCTGGGTCCATCCGGGGTTACCGGGATCACATACATGCTCTCCTGACTGATAAACAAGCCAAAGCCGCCGTGGCTTTTATCGCCATAAAGATTCTCACCGCAGGAAATCCCGTGCACAGGCGCTCCGCCGCCGCCGCTGATTAAAAAAGCCGTGCCCTCCCGGCGGGGTAACAGTTGCAGGTTGTGGTCATGACCGGATAAATATAGAGGCACCCGGTACTGCTTGAGCAACTGGTAAAAACTGCCCTGTAACTCTTCGGTGCCGTCATACTTGCCGCGGGAAAAAATGGGATGATGGCCGATCACCAGGTTGAGCTGATTTTCCCGGGCGCTAAGCTGGTTTTGCAGCCAGGCCAACTGCCCTGTCTGTACCAGGCCAAAGGTGAAAGGTGTGGTATCTGTCGCCAGCAGGTTAACTTGCCAGTTGAGATCGGGCTTGGACAGGGATTTGAGATAATAGGGCTCGGGGTAATGCAGGGATTCAAACCCGGCGGCGAAGGAGATTAACGCCTGGATACTGCCGTCATGGTCATGGTTGCCTGCCACGAAATACCAGGGAAGGGGGGAAAGCCCCTGATAAACAGAAGTAAATTTACTATAAGCATTATCATCGTCAGCGCTGTCCAGGCCGTTCGGGTAGAAAATATCTCCGGTATGGATAATGCCGTCCAGCGGATAGTTCAGGTGGTAACCCTCTAAAAGTGCGGCAGCACTTTGCTGGTTGGCATCTCCGGTGCCGGTATCGCCGATGACAAAAAGATGAAAGCCGTTTTGCTGGAAGATCGCCGGGTCAAAGGCAAGCTGATCTTGCAGGCATAGTGTTTCATTTGCCGTACTTTCTTTGCCGTCGTCGTTACAGCCGTACAGGTAAAGGGCAGGGCAAAGGATAAGGATGAACAGGAGTTGCTTTAGCATAGGCTTGTCAATATTACTCAGGGAGAAGTGGTAACCTGATCATTTTAGCTGTTTTTATTTTATTCTTCCTGCAGTTCTGTCAGATCTTCAATCAGATCAGTAAGTTTATGGTTGAGGCGCCTTTTTTGTTTTACGGTTAAGCTCGCGTGCAAGTCTGACATCAGCTGTGCCCTGAGTTGGCGGTTGACGGCCCAGGTCCGGGTAAGCTCCGGGGGCCTGAAGCGCTCAGGTTCAGTTAATAATTGTAAAAATAACGGTTTGAAATCCTGGCTTTCCCGGTCAAGCAGTAAGGCTTTGGCCCGGGCCTGCCAGTTGCGACGGTACTGGATAAAAGACTGGAAACTTGATATGTGTTGCCGGCTATAGTCGGCAATGAGTTGTTTTTGCGCCTGGTTGAGTTTGCCGGTCCAGGGTTTGATTCTGTCTGTTAATTCTTTCGCCCTGAGTCTGCTTAAGGCTTCATGGCTCTTGCCGGCCCTTTCTTGCTGCCATGCTTGCGTCTTCTGCTCCAGGGCAGCAAAAAGCTCCTCGATTTGTTCATTGCTAAGCTCCATCGCCAGCTCCAGCAGGTCCGGGCTTAAGGTGTTTCTAAAACGGAACCAGTGCTCTCTTGCCAGCTGACTGTGATGTAACCATAGCCGGGGCGTCAGCACTTCTTCGCTGATAGCACGCTTTAGCTCTGTTAACTGGGCCTGATAACTGGCTAATTCGGTATTTTTATGCCAGCTGAGCCATAGCTGCATTTTGCCGTCGAAGCGTTTTTTCTGGCTTTTGGTTAAGTCGACATAATCGTCCAGGTACCAGTGGATCAGCCAGTCGATATTGTTATAAACAAACTGGGTTGAACAGCCGCTCAGCGCTAAAGGAATGACGAATAAAAAAACAAACAGCCGCTTTTTCATTTGCAGTGCTTTTCCCCCTGTCAGCCGTTGATATTTTTACTTTAGCTAAGGGTTGGCGCTTGGGATAGAAATTTTATTTACAAAATATGTCGGAAGGCGTGGTGCCGTCAGCTTGGCTTATATTGTTACCAGGAGCCGTTTTTCTGCTCCTGGTAAGGGGGATTGCCGATCAGCAGTTGCTATTGATGATATCGTAGATATCTTCGGCGAGGGAGTCCAGGTCTTGCTCGCTTATCACCATGCGGGCATTGGATTCATCCAGATCCAGGGCTTCTTTGAAAAAGCCCATAAAGCCCCTGGCTTTGCGGTCAATTTCAAAAATAATTTCCAGTTGCTCGCCCCGTGGGAAAAAGACCACTTCCACTTCATCGAGTTTTTTATGGAAATCCCCGGAAATGGTTTTAAATTCCAGCTCTTGTACAAAAGGTAACCGGGAGAAAGTGGCTGATTCGATACCTTCACAGTCGGCCTCATAAAGTTTAAAACCAATGGCTTCCAGGGCATGGATCACCGCCAGCTGCAAATGGCTTGGCACAACCTGCAGATAATCTTTATCGGATTTATCCAGGGCCATTTCTATATCCAGGTTAGTGTCTATCCAGGTCTTTGAATGGCCGACCGTCAGCGGGGCATCTTCAGATAAGGTAAAAGCAAAAGGGATCTCTTTCACTTCGCCCGGGGTAATCGTGAAGGTCTCTTCTATTTTAAAGCGATCCAAGATGTGCTGTCTGACTTCTGTGATGGTTTCACTGTTGCCTTCTGAGTCTTCCCGCTCGATTTCCACCGTGTAGTTACACAGCAGGTCTAAATCGATTTTATTGATATTTTGCTCGGTTTTACCGCCGGTGATTTTGACTATGCCACAAACTTCTCCCCCCGGTTCAATCTCAGTGTTTGCCAGCTGGGTATCTACTTTGGCCGCGCCTATGCCGACGGCGCCAAGGACTTTGTTAAAAAATGACATGACAGCTCCTCTCTATGTCTTATTCTGGTTATTTATCTTGTTGTTCTATTTAAGCTGTAATATGGCTATTGTTTTTAGTTTCAATACCTTGTTTACCTTTCGTTACAAATACCGGCAAAGCGGCTTTATTATCGCCGCCCGCAAAAGCCGCTCCCGGGAGTATCAACCGCTGAAATCCTGGGTTTCGTAATATAAAGGTTTGATGGTGCCGCAATGGAAAAATTTATAATGCAATTCGGACTCTTTTGGCGTGGCCGAGCTGGTATTAAATTTTAACAGGCAGCCGGCGACTGCATCTATAACCAGCAAATGATCAAAACTGGGGGCTTTCTGGATTTTATGGATAAGCAATTTATAATTTTTTCCCAGGTTGACCGCGTCATATTCCTGCATTTTGCCGGAAGGGGCGAGTTCAACTAAGGTGCGGTGATAGAGTTTCCTGTCGAAACTAAGCTCTTTGCTTTTATAGGTGAGCGTGCCGCCGCGCTTATAATGTCCTATGTAAACATCCGCCTTGATGCTAATTGACTCTCCCCGCATTAGGCGTTGTAAATTAAAAGGTTTGGGTTCTATGGTAATGAAGTCGCCATCCCTGACCAGCTGTACCAGGGCAACATCTTTTACCTTAAGTTTGTAGACTAACTGATGATTTTTCGGGGCCTGGTAGGAAGGCAAATATGAAGCGAGAATGTCTGAGCCGTTATTGACTAAGACCATGGGATGAATCCCCATGAACTTGGGATCTAAGGGCGGCAGTTCTTTGGCCTCTTTGGCGGCAAAAACCTGTGCTGTTAGCAGAAGCAGTAATCCCAAGATGAAGTGTTTGCAAAGTAAACTCATAGTTGGCCCCAATTGATTTTAGCTAAAAGGCGGTTTCCCGGCTGTTATTATATCTTCGAGCTTGCTCAGCTATTATTGACTTGCTTTGCCGGGAGAACAAGTTTCAGCCTGCTTTAAATGGGATTTTCTTGTTGATTTGTTTCCCGTGTTAAATGTTAGCTTGTCGGAGCGGGTGGTTAATTAATGAGGCGGCCAGGGGTTTAATATCCCGGGCAGCGCTTAATTTGGCCTGTACCTTAGCGGTAGTGATCGCCCCTTCTTTGAGGAGGCAAAGGCTGTCCGTGAGCTGGTTGCTTTTGTTTTCATCGGCCTCAAAGGCATCGACATGGGGTTTGATTATCGCGCGGACATGGCTTTTATGTTGCTGGCAGGCGGCATAAATCAATGAATCTTCCCGGCCGTATTCGGCGCTGGCATTGATAAAAAAACAGCCGTTGAACTCGCCCATGGCCGGGCTGCGGTTGTTAAACCAGCTGTCAAGGGCGTCAAATATTGCGAGGATCGCCGCTTTTCCGGCGGGAACAGCATCGAGTTGCTGCTTGAACCAATCAATAAAAAGTTGCTCCCGGTAATGCAGGCAGGCGAGAATTAAATCGTCTTTTGATGAAAAGTGATGATAAAGGGTTTTTTTGGCGATACCGGATACTTTAAGGACTTCATTGATGCCCACGGCATGTATGCCCTTGCGGTAAAAAAGCTTCATGGCGGTTTGGATTAATGCCAGCTTTTTACTGTTTATTTCGGTTTTCATTCTTTTCGGCATGGCTGTCGGCAGATGAAGTTATCTTGTCACAGCAACACTGCCGTGTCTATCCAAGTCAGGCTAAGGCCTGCTATATAGGATCAGTCCTGGTTATGGTCCAGCTTGAAAAAGGCAATGGACGCCACCAGGCTGTTGACCTGGGCCGACATTTCTTCGGCGGTACTGGCAAGTTCTTCCGAAGCCGAGGCGGTTTGCTGTGAGCTGTTGTTCACCTGATCCATGGCTAAACTGATTTGGTGGGCGCCGCTGGTTTGCTCTTCCGAGGCGGAGGTGATTTCCACCACCAGATCGGCGGTTTTTTGAATATTGGGTATGCTGTTGCTGATCAGCTTGCCGGCATTTTCCGCCACTTCAGCACTGCTAGCGGCCAACTTACTAATCTCCTGGGCCGAGCTTTGACTGCGCTCCGCCAGTTTCCGCACTTCTTCGGCCACGACAGCAAATCCCCTGCCATGGCTGCCGGCCCGGGCGGCTTCTATGGCGGCATTTAATGCCAGTAAATTGGTTTTGTAGGCGATATCTTCGATTAAGGCGATTTTATCGGTAATGCTTTTCATGGCGGATAAGGTTTCCTGCATCGCGGTTTCACCTTTATTTGCCTGCTCGGCTGCTTCTGTTGCCGTGGTGTTGGTCAGCCTGGCATTGCCGGCATTTTGCGTGATGGTGGTATTCATCTGCTCCAGTGATGAGCTGGTTTGTTCGACGCTGATCGCTAAGTTTGAAGAGTTCTGGCTCAGGGTCTGGGCGGTGATACTGACTTCCTGGGAAGCGTTTTTCATGGCCTGGGCGGTTTCAAGAATTTCGGCCAATACTCCCTGGATTTTCTCAATAAAACCGTTTATCGAGCGGGCGGTTTTTCCTATTTCATCCCGGCCAAAGTCCGGCAGGCGGTAGGTGAGATCGCCGTCGCCATCACGTAAATCATCAACCGCCGTCAACATTTGTGCCACCGGGCGGGTAATAGAGCGGGCAATGAAAAAGATCATGGTTATTATCGCGGTAAATAACAGCAGGGAAAGTAACAGGTTGAGCCTGAACAGGGCTTGCTCTTTCGTTAACAGTGCCTGTTCACTGTCCCGGCTCAGGCGCTGCAGCAGGCCTTCGGTTTTATGCACGGTTTCGCGCATTTGACCCAGTATGCCGGAGTTACTGTCGAGCCCTTTGTTTTTGCTGGCGATAAATAAGGCGTTAAAGTTTTGCTGATAGCTGTTGATATATTGTGTTAATGCTTGTTTGCTTTGCTTTTTATGCCGGCTGCTTGCTATTTGGGCAAGCAAGGTCTGGCTGGCGTCTGCCAGTTTATCGGCATATTTGCCATCAAGTCGTAACAGAAAGTCTTTTTCATGGCGCCGCAAGGTAAGCATACCGGCGAGTAAAGCCTGATCTTTTAAGGTATTGATGGCGTTTTCAGCCTGGTGCACGGCATCTCGCAGGTTGCCGTACAAGGCATCTTTGGCGTGTAAACCAATTTTTTGCTGGACCGAGACTAAAGCGTTAAAGTGCTTGTTATATTCTTGAATAAAGCGGCTGATCTGCCTGGCTTGATCAGTTTCCATGTTATTGGCGCTTAATTCGGGAATAAGTCGCCCCAGCTGATTATTGAGGGTTCCCAGGTTATCAGCAAAGCGGGTGTGGTATTTCAATGCCTTTCTTGCGAGAAAGTCTTTTTCATGGCGGCGCAACATTAACATGCTATTTTCGATGCGCGCTACCTGGTTTTTTATTTCTCCGAGCCGGTGGATGCTGGTGGCGGTATACTGGCTTAGCCAGCCAAGAGAGCAGATGGTGATAACGACTAAACCCGATAGCAATTGAAATTTTTGCTTGATGCTCGGTGATGACATGACCCATACCTATGGCAAACATCCGCCGGTAGTAATGGCTAATTGTAGAAGATGTCGTTAAATCCTGCGAATCTGGCTTCTTCAGGCCATTTCCCCTGTAAGCTTATGGTTTTTTTACCCGGGTAAATACCTGGTTTTGCCCGTGTTTTTTCACCCTTTTGCGGCCAGGATTAACAGCGGTGTCAGTTCATGTAAATGTCATATTAAGATAACAATACTGTCATATTGGCTATTTACAGTGGCTTTATCTTGCACAGGTGAGGAAAGATAATGAAATTCAATAACTGGGAAGAGTTCGACGATATTTACGGTGATGAATCGTTAACTGAGCAGAAGAAAAATAATAAAACCCGCAAAAGGAAATGGCGTGAGATTGAAGCGATAAAGGAAAAACAGCGCTTGCGCAGGGAGTTGGCGGAATTCTATCACGAAGCTTTATAGTTGCCGGAGCAAGGGCTTAACTGAAATTTAGTCAAGCCCTTGTCTGTTTAATATTACCCGGTTTTTGCGGTAAAACCGACATTCCCCGGATGCAGCAGGTGCTGGTAAATATCTGCCTCCCGGGGTAGAATCCCCTCGTTTTGAAAATGATTTACGCCCCGTAGTACTGACTACCCCAGGTTGCCAAATTCATTTGTTGCCGTGAAAGCGTGTTTTTATAGCGCTTTACTGTGCCTTTTCCCGTTAAAGATGTTGTGACGTGATGCAAGATAAAATTTTTATTATCGGTTTGCCGAGAACCGCCACCACCAGTGTTTGCCTGGCGATGTTAAACCTGGGGTTTAAAACCGCCCATACCGCCTATACCCGTGCGGCGATGACGCAGGCGCAGGTGATTGCCGATACCCCGGTTTTTTGCGATTACCGGCAGCTGGATCTTGATTATCCCGGGGCTAAGTTTATTTACTTAACACGCGAGCCAGAGTTATGGCTGCCTTCTATCCGCCAGTTACTCAAACGTATGTATGTCAATTTACAGCGCAGTGACGGCGGTTTTAATCCGACTTTAAAGCGTTGCTATAACCGGGTGTTTCATCCGTTAACGCAGGAAAACCTTGACCGGGATGACTTTTTGCTGGGGTGTTACCAGCGCCACCAGCAAGATATTCTCGAATATTTCCGGGGCAGGGAGCAAGACTTACTGATGCTGGATGTCAGTGAACAAGAGAGTTTTTCCCGGTTATTGGCGTTTTTAAATGTTATTCCGGGTGAAGGTCTCGAGCAGGGGTTTGATCGTATCAATATCGGCGGCAAGGTGACCGCCTGGAATAAGGTCCGCCATCCCCTTAAGATAGAAGCCACCCAGGGCGGGAAAATAGATAAAGTAGCCTAAGCAATGGGGAAGGGATAGTTAAAGAAAAATTTCCCTTCCTTTATGGGGCTTATCGCGGGTAAAATTGCTTCTTTTGCTGTATTTGTAGTCCTATGTTTGAATTAAAATATCATACCCCTTTTTCCTGGACCGAGGCCGTATTGGCGGATTTTGATGCCTTCTTGCAGGATCACGCCGCCGCCGAGAAAAAAGCTTCGGGTATGGCCATGTCTATGCTTTCCCATTATCCCGACAGAAGAAACCTGGTGAAGGCGATGACAGATCTGGCATTAGAAGAAATGATCCATTTTAAACAAGTGGTGAAAATCCTGCTGGCAAGAGATGTTGATTTGGCAGATGATAAAAAAGACACTTATGTCAAAGAGATACGTAAGGTTTTTCGCAATGGCCGCGAAGTTTTCCTGATGGATCGTTTATTGGTGGCCGCGGTGATCGAAGCCCGGGGACATGAGCGTTTTTCTTTGGTGGCTGAAGCCCTGCCCGAAGGCAAAGAAAAAGATTTTTATGTCACCATTGCCAAGTCAGAAGAGAAGCATAAAAACTTATTTGTAGAACTTGCCTACGAATATTTTGACAAGGCGGAAGTTGACCTTCGACTGGAAGAAATTTTAGTGGAAGAAGCCAGGATTTGTGAAAAACTGCCTTTTAGGGCGGCATTGCATTAATACTTTTCTGCCGGATTTAATCAAGGGATTAACTGTTAATCCCTTGAGATTCAAATTTACCCTAAAGTTGATTTAACATTCGCAGGCATAATAGCGGTTGCCTGTTTCTGAAGGCCAGGGTCTCGGATAACCCGTGATACCGCCGCCGGCAACTTGCGGGGTCATCTCTTGAGGTAAAGCTTGTTGATCTCTAGACAGGTTTTTGATTTTTTGCTTATTCAGTTTAATTTTCATAATACGTCCTTTTTATTAATGTGATAAATGCCCTGAATTAGGTGCAAATATAACATATCGTTAACATTTGCAATTGTCAATCGTTTAAATAATCATCAGCTGTGCAGGGGAAGTCGTTGCTCCGGTGTTATATTTACTTTGTCAGCTCCTCCTCGGGAGGCATTTGCAGGTGTATTCTGTGGCGTTTATCCAGTTGCAAAAGGTTGCCGATATCACCCCAGTGTTTATGTATCAAGGTTTTGATCAATCCCGCTTTTTCTGCCAGCCGTAAGCTATGCTCCAGTATCGAGTGATATTGTATTGCTGACGGCCCCAGGTAAAAATATATATCCCTTTGATAAATAAATAATAATCTTTGCTCAACTTCAAGGTCAGGATATAGTCTGGCATCACCGATAATTTCATTCATGCCCCGTGACAAATAGTCGATATTACGCCTTTTACTGGCGAGCATGGGATAAATTTTATTGTTATCCCCCGGAATTTCCACATAAGGCAGCCGGTTGTATTTCCAGATCTCAATATCAAACCACTTTTCACCAAAACCCCCGGTCAGTTTATGTTTGATAAAATCAGTCAGCTTGTTGATACGGTCAAATTTCCACTGATCGCCTTTGGGGATCAGGAAGATACGCTTGCCGATCATGCCGTTGGTCAGGCCGATATCAACCCGCTTAAAGGCCAAATCTCTTTCATGAGTGCCCAGCCGCCAGATTAAGTCTATTTTTCCATGTTTGAGGTAATTAACCTGCCGTAAATAACTTAAGTTACCGATAAAATTTATTTTGGTGTGGTAACCGCTCAGGGCCAGGGCTTGCTGTAATAAATCACGATAAAATGCGACGTTTGAGTCATTGCGGCTGGATATGGTCAAGATGATGTTTTTTGGGCTTGTATCTGCATGTGTCACGACTGACGGGGGTTCTTTGGCAAATACAGGTTGAAACCAAGGGAATGTCAGGTATGACAAAGCGAAAATCACCCCTAAAAAGCTGGGGTGTTTCCTGGGTGTGGGGGAGCATTTATTGATAGCTGACATCTTTTCTCGTTATTTACTCTTTTACAAAATAGAAGCCGTTATCATTCAAAGTTGATTTGTAATGAAAGTCCAAAATAACGGTCGGCATTACGGGGAATTTTATATCTGAAACCACTGCCGCTATAAGTGTTAGTGTAGCTGTTATCGGCTAAGTTTTTGCCAATCAGGGAAAGCCGGTATTGATCATCGGCAAAAGAAAATTCAATGGCAGCATTCCAAAGACCATAGGACGCTAGCAAGGCGGCAGGGGAAAATATACCTTCATTGTCCGGTAATTCTGCGTATTGCTCATCAGTATAGTTATAGCTGGCATTGATTTTGATCTGAACCCTTTGGGTTGCAAGATAATAATTGGCGGCGATGGAGTATTTGCGATCGGGAGAAAAGGGCACTTCTAAACCGGATCTGGCACTGCATGCTTGTTCCAAAGGGCAGTTAAATTTATCGATTTGGGCGCGTACCAGGGAAACTCCGCCATAAAACTCTAAGTTATCGCCGGCTTGCCAGAAAAAGTCCGCTTCAATTCCCCGGGTAGACACATCTCCTGCATTGGTGAGCCGGGTGATGCAAACCCCGGTGCTGCAGTCGAAATTATTGGCCTGGAAGCCGGTAAAGCGGCTATAAAATAATGCCGATGTTAACAGCAAATTGTTTTGGTTGTACTTAAGACCGAGTTCAAAAGCATCCGACTGTTCGGCATCGATAACACCGGTTTCCGTTGGTTTCATGTTGTAATAAACATTAAAGCCGGGTCCTTTGTAGCCCTGGCTCCAGTGACCATAAATTTGGCCGGAGCCGGATAAGTGATAACGGGCGCCGAGTTTTATTGACAGCTTGTTATCACGGGTTTCGCCGTTAAGCCGGGTATCATGACTGCGCCGTTGAACACCGACCCCGGCTCTGCCCCAGGGATCGTTATTGACCCGTTTGTGATGATAGGAAAGCTTGTCATGGCCAAAACGCAGGCCATACAATAAGTGTAAGTCTTCGCGAAACAAATATTCACCGCTGCCATAGAGGGCATAGTTAATGAATTTACTGTACATGTCGGCCCTGGCATCGACTATCTCTGTGGCCAGGCAGGTGAGGCCGGGGTTTTGCTGTAAAATATCCTGATTTTGTCCTTTATCGTTCTGGCAGCTGGCGAAACGGGTAAAGTTGCGATCTACATCCTGATACCAGAAAAATGCACCGAGCTGGTAGCTATTACCGTTATTGTCCGGATCGTTATTGATTGAGCTTAGCCTGAACTCCTGTGAAAATTGTTGCCATAGTTGCGGGCCGATATCGTGCATTTGATAAAACACTGAAGAAAAGTCCACCGGCTGCGCTGTTTTTCCCCCGGTTGAGGAAAAATCTCCTTCGCGAATTTCGGTGTTTTCCCAGCGCCGGTAGGCGGAAATGGCATGAAAGTGATGTTTTGCATAATCTTGTTCGATATGAAATGACAGCGCCGAGGTTTTATCTAAAGTTTTAGTGGTAAAGTCATGATCTATCTTGCGCTGTCCAAGGTCGATGTCGGCAACACCGTCAACAATTCCCCGGCTGTCGGGAGCTGCCTCCGAGGTGCTGTTAAAACCGCTTGGCAAGCCTTCGATATCGGTGCAGCAAGTATCGTCGGCGTCAAAGTACTCAAGGATAAACTTCAGCTCCCGGTTATGCTTGTCATTTTTATATTGCAAAATGCCGCGGGCCCCCTGGTGGTTATAGCCGTCGGCCCGCTCCCGGGTATAAACATTACTCAGGTGACCGTTAAACCCGGCGCGCAACAGGCTTAAACTGCCGGAAATACTGTCGCTTAACGGGCCGGACATGCGGGCATTGAGCCGGTATTCGTCCTGCTGAAAATAGCTGGTGGTTATCGAGGCGGTAAAATCATCATCGGGCTCCCGGGTAACGATATTGACCACGCCGGCGGAAGCATTTTTTCCGAATAAGGTGCCCTGCGGCCCCCTTAATACTTCGATGCGCTCAAGATCATATAAGCCGGAAAAAGCCTGGCCCGAGCGGCCGAGCACGACCCCGTCAACAACTGTGGATACGCTGGGTTCGGCGGCAATACTGAAAGAAATGGTGCCTATGCCCCTTAAGGTTAAAGCGGAATTGCGGGTGGTATTGCCTTTTCTGAAACTCAGGCTTGGCACCAGGGATTGCAGCTGTTCGATATTGGCGGCATAAGTCATCTCGATTTGCTCCCGGTTAAGCAAGGTAATGGCAAGCGGTACCTCCAGCAGGTTTTGCTCCTGCTTTTGCGCCGTGACGGTAATGGTTTCTAAACCTGAGTCCTCATTTTTCTGATGATGTTTGCCGGCCTTTGGCGGGTGGTTCTCGAAGGAGGGCCGGGAGGAGGTATGGCCATAAGGGGCATATAGGCAAGGGAGAGCAATAAAGCTAATTATCAAATGAAGATAAGTTAACCTAAATAACTTCATTATTTTGGCCTGACTCAGTTTTGAGCAACTCACAGCTAATATCAGTTTAGTGGTATTTTGCTTAATACTCGAACTAAGCCGCTAGCGTCTTTGTTGGTGCGTGCAGTTATCTGATGCAGGAATAGCGTTATGCTGATCATTATTCTTCAGTGATATCCTGCCCGTTATGACATTGAATGTTTCTGTTAATTGTTATGTCTTTCTTTGTTATTTTTTAGCCTGATTGCCGGCGGTAAAGAAATGGTGGCTTTCCCTGAGTACATTCCTCCCGGGGGGATGACAGCGGCATCAGCCCGGAGATTGTTGCCCATGCCCTGGTTATGGTAGAGGGGAAAGGTGGTTGGCGGTTATTTTTATTCGTCAATCACCACACGCTTTACCACCTCACTGATTTCTTTAAAACACCAGGACTTTGCCATTGAGGCTATGCAGAATTTAAAAGATAAGCGGGTATTGGTAAAATCTTTCCGGAGCTGGAGCCAATCCCTTATATCGGGAGATGGCCAACCAGTGCTGCAATTTAAGCAGAGGCTTGACCTGAGAGTGCTTGACTTGAGTCTTTTTCATTATCGGCGTAATACCATTAATTATGTCAACACCGGCGAAGGGGGATTTTTTATGAACTGTTGTCAATCAGTGCCCTGAACGTTGACAGCCCAACGCAAACGGTTTTTAAAGATAAAACCCCGCGGGATGATTTTAACTTTGCTTTGCAGCGCTTAAGGGATACCGGGCTGTACCGGAAAATCGTCGACCGCTATTTACGCGGTTTTGCGCAGACGGGCAGGCGTATGGACTATCGGCTAAGCGAGTTGCGCGCATAGAGTTTAAGGCTTAATTGCATTACCATAAGCGTTTTATTCTTTGTTGGAAGGCCCGATGCGCATCTTGTTATTGTCAGCCTATGATGCGGTAAGTCATCAATATTGGCGTAAAGGCCTGGTAGAGCAGTTTCCCGAATATGACTGGACGGTACTGACCTTGCCGGGGCGTTTTTTTTCCTGGCGGGTAAGGGGCAATAGCCTGAGCTGGGCTTTTAGTGAGCGAAAGTGCCTCGAGCAGCCTTATGATTTATTGATTGCCACTTCCATGACGGATTTGTCCGCCCTAAAAGGCCTGGTGCCTTCCCTTGCCGGGGTGCCGTCGATTGTTTACTTTCATGAAAATCAGTTTGCCTATCCGCTTTCCGGCAAAGAGTTTTCTTCGGTTGAACCTAAGGTATTAAGCCTGTATAGCGCATTGGCCGCGGATTTTGTGGTTTTTAATACCCGCTACAATAAAGAGACTTTCTTTAACGGTGCCGATGCCTTATTGAAAAAGCTGCCGGATCAGGTGCCGCCGGGGTTAATTGAGCTGTTGGCGAGCAAAACCAGGATTTTGCCTGTGCCTGTATTAGATACGGCGCTAACAAAAGGTGAAAGTCAAAGCGGCCCTTTGCAAGTCATCTGGAATCACCGCTGGGAGTACGATAAGGGGCCCGAGTTGTTATACCGGGTGATGTTGGCCCTTAAACAGCAAAACGTCCGGGTGCGTTTTCACCTGGTCGGCCAGCAATTTCGTGATATCCCGCCGGTGTTTGAGCAACTGAAAAAAGACTGCTGCGCGCTGATTGCCACCTGGGGTCATGTTGACAGCCGCCGGGAATATAATGATTTATTGCAAAATTCGGATGTGGTGTTGTCCACGGCGCTGCATGATTTTCAGGGCATTGCTGTGCTTGAAGGGGTCGCCGCCGGTTGTGTACCTGTGGTGCCGGATCGGCTGGCTTACCCGGAACTTTTTTCAGGAGAATTTTGCTACTCTGATCAAGGCAATGAAGCAGCTAACCTGGCAGAGCACCTGGCCGGGCTGGCAGGCCTTAAAGCACAGCAAGCGTTGCCGCGGGCGCCATCGGTCGGACAATTTTGCTGGTCTGAGCAACAAGGTGCTTATCGTCAGCTGTTAACCTCGGCTGCCGGGAGCCGTTAATAGCGGTTTCTTTCTCCGGGCAGGTCGCTGAGATATTCGACAAACTCGACCTCAAAGCCATCGGGGTCTTTGAAATAGACATTCTTGCGGTAGGCATCTTCTGCGCCGGGTTTATCTATTTCAAATCCGGCCTGCTGTAACCGCCGGATGATGGCATCAAGGTTTTGGGTGACAAAAGCAAAGTGCGCCAGGCCAACCTGATGTCCGCTCAGATCACGGTTTTCCCCTGTGCCGTCGTCATTGAAGCAGATATATTGGTAGTCATCGCCAAAATGCAGCCAGTTTCTGGGTTTGCCGGACCAGCTGCCTTCACCGCCGCCGCGCACTTGCCAATGGGGAAAGGCGGCCTGATAAAAGCGCAGGGCTTTGGGGATATCGGTAACCACTAAATTTATATGTTCAAGATGTAACATGGTGAACCCTCTATGTCTTGTTTCAGTTCGGTGTAAGATGTCGGCAGTACTTTACATGCCGTATCTGTATTCCTGTTGTTTGGGATAGGGCTTGTGCAGATGCTGGTGCCGTATGGCGGATAATGCCTGGCTGTACTGATATAACATGTGCAAACTGTAGTTGATCCGCGCTTTAAGGGCTGAATCCCGCCTTGCTGTCTGTTCGGTTTCAAAGGATGTGGCTGCTAGGTTAAGTTTGCTCTGCGGCGATTTATTGTCGTTAAGCATTTCCTCGACATTGCGAATGATCAAATGATCGGGCACTGCCACCAGTTTATTATTTTTTAAGGCATTCATTCTTAATTCGGCTATCGGGTAAGCGCCGCTGATGCCGTTGACCACAGAAACCAGCAACACAGGTTTATGGGCAACTTCCTGCATATCACACATCAATAAGAAGTTTTTTAATATCGGTGTCGCCATGCCTCCCCATTCCGGGGTGATCAGGATCAGCGCATCGGCTTCCCTGATCCTGGCACTGAGCAGGGGCCAGCTGCTGCTTTCATCGGTTTTACTTTCCTGCTCGCCATCCCAGAAAGGTAAGTGGTAGCGGCATAATTCAATATGGTGTGTTTCGCTGAACTGCGTGGCTACCCGGCTGAGGTAACCGGCGACTTTTGCACTTTGGGAGGGAGTTCTCTGGCTGCCGCTGACGATAAGTAATTTCATTTTTGCAAACCTTTTTATTTGTTAATGTATATAAAGTAAAATGTTTGCATACAAAAGTAAAGGTAAATAAATTAAAAGGTTTATTTAATGGCTGGGGATACTTGTATCGACAAGGAGGGATGCCGATGTAGCAGGCAGCTAAAGGCAGTGTTTACATGCCCTTAGCTGCTCTTGGAATGGCGTTTAGCAGGGATCATCGTCTGTCTGGTTTAATGGATATCAAGTGTTAACTCCTGTGCAGGACAATTAAAGGGGAGTAAGCCGGCATCGTTAACCCGGGTTTTATATTCCAGTCGTCTTGGCTTTAAGCTGATGGAATAACTGCCTTTTGATAAGGGATATACCAAGGTTAAATCAAGCCCGGTATCAAGTTCGCTATGGGCTGATATGGAAATAAAGTCTGATGGTTGAGGGGTCAGGCGTTTTACCTTAGGTCCCTGGTAACTCAAGGTTTTTCCTTCGACATCTTTAATTACAAAGAGCTCGCCCATAAAACCTTCAAAGGGGGTATACCAGGATAAGAGTTCTAAATCCTGATCGCTGGTATTGCTGATGGTAAAGTTTATCCAGACTCCTGCTTCAAGCACTTGCTTATCGGCAAGGGAGATCCGGCACTGAAAAGGTGCTTTATTGTTAGTGGCCATGGTTTCTGCAATCACCCGGTTAACTGATATCTGCCCGGTAGAAAAAATATAGGCAAGTACCAGGGTTATCCCGAAGATCAGCAGCCACTTTAATCTTGTTGTTGTCATAAGGCTGTTAAACTCAAGGTCAAAAAGCTTACCGGCAGTGCAGGCTCTGCCCCGCCGATAAGCTTTATATTATAGTCAATTAACTATTAATTCTGGTACGGGGTATTTTCAGCAAAGTATTCATGGCTGTCGGCATTGTTTAATGCCTGGTTCGGGTTGGAAATTGCCAGGCTTTTCGCACCGGACTGACCGTAAACCACATCATCTGTGCCTGCAACGACATTAAAATGGCTCAGCTCATGGATGATAGTGCCCGCACGTGAATCTGTGCCTGTTTCACGGGCGCTCCAAAATGCCCGGCACAGGTAAACTTTATAAGGCTGGTTAGGATAGACATAGGCAAAGTAAGACTGGTTACAACTGCAGTCAAAAGTGATGGACTCGTTGTCTATGGCGTCATTAATGGCGTCAAAATTACTTGCCGCGGTATTGTAGCGGCTGTTGGTGGCTTCGCCAAACCAGGTCTCATATCGGGCCGAAGTATTACTGGCGGAGTGAGAGTTCAGGTAAGCAACGGCGTCGTTAGCCATTTGATCGGCGGCATCGAGCGCGCTGAAAATGCTGTTTTTTTCACTGTTGCTGCAGCGGCCGCTAAAACAGGTGCCGTCGATACATTCGGTGCTGCCGCCTGGTTTTTTACTGACCTTAGCCAAGCCTTTGGATTGCACGCCGTCCAGCCACAGGTATGAGGCATTGGAAGACAGGCGTTCAACGTTGGCACTTTTCACCTTGTTGATGCCGCTCTCCTGAGTTGTCGGTTGATCGTTGCTAAACAGGTGCAGCGAGCTGACATCGTAACTGATCTCATAGTTGCCCGCTTCGCTCATGTCATACAGGGAGGTCAGTTCAAAACTGCGGCTAAGGGACTGGCCGGATTTTAACTTGATAAAGTCTTTTGCCGTCGGGGCATGACGTTTATAGTGGGGCCCCATAAATTCAACTTCTACCCCGTCTCTTAGCACGTGAAAGATTTTTTCTTCTTCTAAGTCGGTATACCAGCTGAGGATTTTTTCTGTCGCCTGGCCGTTATTGGTGATGGTTAAGGTGGCGCTGACATTGCCGGCGGTGCTGCTTTGAACATCCACGACGGCATCGAGCTGGGCGGCATTTACCTGCAAAGCAAACAGTGAAAGGCCCGATAGTGCGAGGGTTGAAAGATATTTCATAGGTTTGTCCTTATTGTTATGGTAACAACTTATGGTTATTTTAATAATTCCTTTATTTATCAGTCTCCTGACCGACTGTTTAAGTCTGGTTGCAAATGGCGGTTTTTCTCGTAGCTTTGCGACAGATTTTCAATAAAAAGCGACAAAAATCACGAAAATTAGGTATTATTGAGCTAAATTTACAGACCCGTAAGGGCAAAAAAACATAAGGAAAACAACTTGGCCGGTTCGAGTTTATTGGCATTAATTGATGATATTGCCACGGTATTAGATGACATTGCGGCGCTTTCGAAAGTGGCGGCGAAAAAAACAGCGGGTGTGTTGGGGGATGATCTGGCATTAAATGCCGAGCAGGCCTCGGGCGTAAAAGCCGATCGTGAATTGCCGGTTGTCTGGGCGGTGGCGAAAGGTTCATTTCTCAATAAACTGATTTTGGTGCCGGCAGCCTTGCTGATCAGCGCCTTTTATCCGCCGCTAATTACGGTTTTACTGGTGCTTGGCGGTTTATTCCTGTGTTTTGAGGGCTTTGAAAAAGTTTTTGAAAAGTTGTTTCACCGGGAAAGCGCTGGGCAGGCCCATCAGGAAAAACTCAAGTTACTGGCTGAGAGCGACACAGATCTGGTGGCGGTGGAGCAGGAGAAAATCCGCGGCGCCATCAGGACAGATTTTGTGTTATCGGCGGAAATTGTTGTTATTGTTTTGGGTACGCTGCAGGAGCAAACTTTTGAGATGCAGCTGATGGTGTTGTCGGCACTGGCTATAGCGATCACCGTCGGTGTTTATGGCCTGGTGGCGCTGATTGTCAAAATAGATGATTTGGGCCTGTATCTGCTGAGAAAGTCGGTGTCCGGCTCCTTTAACTCCCTGCAACGTTTCGCGGGCCGCAGTTTATTGATTTTTGCCCCTAACATGATGAAGATGTTAACCATAGTCGGTACTATTGCCATGTTTTTAGTGGGGGGAGGCATATTAGTGCATAGTTTTCATGCCCTGAGCGAGCAAATTACTGCTTTGGTAGCGCAGCTGGCCGTGACCCTGGGGAGTTTTTCAAGCGCAGTCTTGCCAATCGTTTTTGAGGGCATAGTAGGGCTTATTGCCGGTGGTTTGGTATTGCTGATGATGACAATAGCCAGTAAGGGCTGGAATAAGGTTAAAAATTAGCAATGTAGGCCCTATAGCCAGCTATGCAGCCGATGCCTCTATCAGAAAATAACACGCTTGCTTATCTTCTGATAGGGGCATTGCTGTGAACCGCTGAAGTCGCCGCCAATCGTGGGTTAGGCTGCACAGGCCATAGGTTCATTAAAAGCCACCAGGGATATTCCCTGGGTTTCAGCTTTGGCATAGGCCTGCTGAAGAATGCTGTGTTCTATGGTCGAGTTATCGGCGACCCATTCTGTTTGTTCAATTAGGATTTCATCCCAACCTAAATTCACGAGAAAATTCTCAATGTTATCCAGGTTGTCTTCAAGTTCACCGTTTTGTAAAAACAAAGTGATAATGTGTCTGTCACCTTTAGTAAACTTTTCATTCTCTGCCATGTATTCGGCTGAACCGCTGATAATAAGCATAATAGCACCTCGATTTATCTTGTCGTCATAGTGTTAAGTGAGTCCGGTGTTATTTCAGCCCTGTCAATTTATTGCTGCACCAGAAAACATCTATAACCAAGCATTTTTCATTCCAACTATTTTTATTGCGCTTAAAAAATTATGCGCCAGCTTTTTAGCGGTGAGTTTATGGTGTTTTATTCTTTGATCTCGCGTTTGATATCCCCTTTTTCGGTTTTCCAGGATAACAAACTGGTGTTTTCTTGTATTCGCAACTGCAGGTAATTGCGCTCCCTTAACAATTTGTCTTTATTACCGAGGCGGAACAACCGGCAGAACCAGCCCCCTTGGCCTTTTTTATGCTCCCTGCCGCTGTCCATAAAAAAGCGTAAAATCGGCCAGGCCCAGCTTTTCGGCGGGTAGTTGACGATGCCGGAGCTGATCGCCTGATACCAGTTCAGCGGGGGGCTTCCCGCTTTTTTCTGCTTTTTATTACGGCAGAGCTGACCGAAGCCGCCGACATGGACATCTCCCGAGAGAATAAATCTTTGCCTGAAGCTTTGCATCGGCTCAGATAATAACCAGCGGATCATTTGCGCCCTTTCTTTTCTATGACCGCTGGCACGCCAATGATCGCGAATATCATCCTGCCATTGTCTGGCATAAGGGATAAAACCGATGAATTTCTCTATCCGCTCAAAGTCGGGATAAACCACAGGCACGGCGCTGAGCAAGAAAATATTATCGGCATCGGGTTTGAGCTCATCGACTTTGTTATGAATAAGCTGCCAGTGATCTTTATTCATAATGCGTTTTATTTGCCGTTCACTGCGGTTGTCCATAGCGACAATAAGCTGACGGCGAAAGAGGATGCAATAGCTGGCATGATGCTTGTCGTTTAGCAGCGGCTCTTGCATGCCCCGCAACTGAAATAAGCGAAAATAAATATTCGCCCAGTGAAAAATCGCCTGAAAAACCGGGCATTGCTGCTTTTGTTCCGGATATGAGCCCCAGCCGTCGATGATATCATGATCATCCCACATCATAATGCTGGGTATCGATGCCAGCATGGCGGCAATATCCGTTTGTCCCCAGGTATTAAAGTACTGGCGCTCAAAGAGCTGTTCCAGCTCCTGATGGATTTGCGGGCTGTCAAAGGTTTGCCGTTTTTGTTTTTCCGATGATTTAAACCAGAGATTTAAATGGGGCGCCGAAGGAGACATAGGTAATTCATCGGCATAAATTTGGTCCCCCCCCATGATCAGCAAATGATAGGGCTGCTGCTTTTGTTCAAGATGCATTTTATGCCATAAGGCATAATCGAATTTTTCTTTGTCTTTATCCCTGGGGTGGTGAAAGCCGTTGCAGCTGGCATATGCGATATTGACTGACTCACTGCTGCCGGGGACGGTAAAAGCCCAGCTGGACACAGTATCTTGTGTGCACAGGGCCGGTCCGTCATCATTGTGCCAGCTATAACTTAGCTGTTGGCTTGTTTCCGTGAGCGGAATGTCGACTTCTGCCCGCCAGAAAAACCCCGAAGGGGTCTGGGCCAGGCATTTTGCCGGATATAACTTGTCTGCAATTTTAAGCTGTAGTGGCGAACCGCTTCGGGTTAGGACACAAAAACTGTATAGCTGGTCGTTTTCCAGGCCAAGCAAGGGACCAAATATTATTTCAGACAAAATCTTCCTTAAATTATTATTTGTTATTTATTGCCGCAGGCTATCTTGTTTTTGTTTTATAAACAAGGCTGTTGTCGCTATATAAGCGCCGGTACCCGGGAGCATTTGTAAATAATCTTCTGTAAAGGCATTTCGGCTTGTTTGCTTTTTGTTCACCTATGTTATTTACTTTTTATTGCATAGTGTAATTTGTTAACGGATTACTTAGCCAGATAGTAGCTCTTGGAAAGGGCTGTGCAGAGGATTCCATGAAAAAAGCAAAGCAGTTAACACGTCTTGCCCGTTCGCTCATTTTATCTTTTAGTTTCATGTGCTCCTTATTGGCTTTTGGGCAAGTGTTTGCCTCTGACCAACCGCAGCCCTCTCCAGCTGACTCCTTTGCCGGGAAAACTTTGCCGCTAAACATAGTTAATGCTGAGCAAGTGCAATATCAATCCGGGGGCTTTGACAGCGATAAAAATGCCAGTGAAAAAGTGCTCAACCGCCTGCCGGGGGAGGCTGCAATCTTAACCCTGGTTTTTATTACCGCCTTATTGCTGGCTTTATGGTATCGCTGGCGTATCAAGAGCTTGTATAGCCATGCCCAATTATTGGCTCGTTTAGTACAGGAACGCACACAAGCCCTTAAACAGGCAAACCTGAAACTGGAAAAACTCGCCTGTGTCGATGCTTTGACCAACACCTGTAATCGCCGTCAGTTTATCGTGCAGGCGGAAAAGGAATTTGAACGTTTCTATCGCAGTCAGCATCATTTTTCCGTGCTCAGGGCTGAAATCGATAACTTTCACGGTATTAATGAAGATTATGGCTTTGCCTGCGGTGATTATGTGCTGGCGGAAGTTGCCCGCGTATTAAAGCAGCGCCTGCGCTGCGGAGATATATTAGCCCGCTGGGCAGGCAAAGAATTCATTATTTTATTGCCTGAGACCGGGTTGGAGGGAGGTGAAATCGTCGGGAAAAAAATTTGCCAGGCGATTCTAGCCGCCGACTTTTGCTACCAGAGCAAGCCAATTGCGATAACCTTGAGTTTAGGAGCTGTGCAAATAGAGCTCGGGGAGTCCTTAGACACCTGTGTACAAAGAGCCGACAAGGCCCTTAGCCAAGCCTGTGAACATGGCGGCGGACAAGTTATTGCGCTGTCTGCCGTGGCTCAGGTACAAAGTCGTAAGAAAATTTGCCATCATTATGGTTAAACCTTAACGCTTAATATAAGGGCCTGTAATCAGTATTGCCCTAGTGTAATAACATAAATCATATTTTATCGGTTAGATGCTTAATTTACCGGTTTAGTTTTTCTTCTCGCCTGCCGCTTATTCTTTTTATATCACCCTGATATGTTTTTAGGGATGATATTCTTTATTGCTTAGTTATGGTGTGATCAGTGGATTGCCCCTTATTGTTGTGCGAAATCTCTTACTCTGGCTCGGGTTTTTGGTGTTTTTTATACCGGAAAAGATTTTTTAATTTCTATCACTATTGCTAACTTATTCTTTTTACTTTGTAAAAGCTGTTTTGGCGTATTTGTTTGCAATATGCAACTACAAGTGGGTTGGTTATTTTTTGTACAGGTGTGGTTTTGTGTTTTTGCTTTCATTAGAATGGCAACCCACTGATAACCGGCACGACAGAATAGAGAGGTGCGATGGTAAAGATTTATCTAGGCAGTAAATAAAAGGATGTAGGTTAACCTGTACTTTTTACATTGAGGTGCTTAGTGCTTAGGTTGACATAAAAAACATTAATGTTTGTTGAGAGGTCATTATGTTTAGGAAAATTTCTTCAGCGTTGTCGCTATGTATTACGTTGTTTCTTAGTTTCAATGTTGCTGCTGTAGAAATAGTTACATATCAGCAGGGAGCTAACGGTTTTAACGGGGCTACATCTACGATTTTTAGTGGTTCCAGAGCACAGAATTCTATCAGAGAATCTCATTATTTCAGGTATGACGGCGCTAACCGCTATTATAACCTGGAGCATTTCGACTTAGGCGATATCAGCCAGAAAAGTGATATTTCTTCTGCCAAATTAATTTTTACCCGTGTTGGAGGAGGTGTTTATGTTGCCTCCGAGATATATGTCAGACAAATCCTGGATCCCGATAATTTAGGTCAGGCCTATGCCACCGGCTGGAAAGTTGGCTATGGCTTTCGCGCCGGCGCCAATAGTGAGTCCCGGGATGATTCTGCCGGTACCGATGTCAAGTGGCGCCTGTCAGACCCCGATTCTCCGGAAGATCTTAATGCCGATTATTTTCAGGGGGTCTTGAAAGATCTGGCGCAATCCCCTCATTTTACCCCTCAAGTGACGGATCTTGTCGGTACCCGCTACGAAGTTGACGTGACCGCAGATTTGCAATGTATACAGCAAGGCAGTTGTGTTAACCAGGGCTGGGCGCTATTTCACAGCAACCCCAATGCCAATGTTCAAAATATTACCGCCAACTCCAATTATGAAGCAGCTGAGTATCGTCCCATGCTGGTGGTGACCTATGGTCTTGCTGATTTGAGTGCTCCCAGAAGCAGACAGGCTATTCAACAAACGACTTTATTAGCAGATGACAGCCGTGTTATCACCTTGACTATAGAAACCGATGAAGCGGCGGACTGTAAAGCCGACATCGACAGTGGTGATGCTTTTGCCGCGATGGATATCAGCATGCAGGCATCCGGCGGTGACCTTATGCATACTTATGCGCTGAATGCCGATGAGCAGCCGAGCCAATTGTATGTAAAATGCAGCGATAGTTCCGATAATATCAGCGATAACCTGCACACCTTTATTTTCTCGGTACAAGATAGCGGCGGCACAGATGGCGGTACTGACGGCGGTACTGACGGCGGCACAGATGGTGGTACTGACGGCGGCACAGATGGCGGTACTGACGGCGGCAGCGATGGTAGCTTTGTCCTGGGCAAAGAGGTGATCACCCCTGACTTTGGCACTGAAGCGCCGGCTATCGGCGAGTCTATTATCGACCCGACCACAGGCGCCAAGATCACCCGTTTAGCCGGTGACGGTGTTGAAGATGCCTTAATCGTTTATTCCCGTTATTCTCCGGAAAACTCTGCCGGTGACTTACTGCTGGTATTTGGCAGCAATTCAACCTCAAGTAAAGTGCTCAACCGCATCACCGGTGAAGTGATTGCCAATCTTAACCATCAAGACGGCACTAGCATAGGTGAAAACCACGAAATACGTTGGGATACCTCAGGTAATCACCCTTACCGTATCTATTACATCAAGGGCATGCAGTTCTGGAAAATTGACGATGTCCGGGATCAGGAAAATACCCGGGTGATGATCAGAGACTTTAGTGAGTTATTCCCTAATTCCCTTAAGATTTACAATGATGTGGAAGGGGACAGCTCAAATGACAGTGATCACTGGGCCTGGATGGCGGTACATTACGGCCAGAACGAGTTTGGTTCATATACCTACTTAGTGGATGCCTTTATACACTATCAAGTCTCAACCGATACCGTACATACCCTGACCCCCAGTGATTTGGCGGGTACCAACTTAGATATAGAAGCCACTAAGGCTGAGGGCGCTGAGACCCCGATTTTTACTTACCGTCCGAATATGGTGGAAATGTCTCCTTTAGGCACAGGCATCGTTATCCACACGGGTTATAAGTGGGATGATGCCGCCTATGGCGGAAGCGCTGTCAATTATATCGGTACCTGGTTTGACGGTGCCCACCTGTGGCCGGTAGATTTTGATTACAATGCCCAGGCGCCGGTTAAAATCTCAATCAGTGAAACCCATTCTGGCTGGTCTTTTGACGAAAACGGCAGGGAGATGTTTATCAGCCAGAATAACCGTACCGACCGCCTTGATGCCATCTATATTGATGGTGAAAATGCCGGCTATGATAACCGTATCGAAGTGGCCAGACATGTTGATTTTGATTGGGCCATGAGCTTCCATTACGGCAAGATGCCAGAAAGCAAGCCCGGCTGGTTGTTTATGAATACCTACGCTAAAGACGACAGTCTGTGGGCAGCCAACCAGTTTATGATGATCCAAACCAAACCTGAAGAAGAGAACCCGGTGATCTGGCGTATCTCTCCTGCTTATAACGCTTATGACGGAGCATACCGGGATGAAGCACCGGCGGCGATTAACCTCGAAGGCAACCGTATCTATTGGTCGTCAAATTGGGGTAATGTGGGCGATAAGCGTTCGGTGTATATGATTGAACTGCCGGACGACTGGGATACCAAAGTCCTGGAGCAAGCGAACCTGCCATAACCTCTCAACAAGCAGTGGTAGGTTAGGCAAAGGCACCTTCGGGTGCCTTTTTTTTATGTCGGCATTCAACTTTCAGGCGCACGACATGGCTTGTTGTACGATGAAAAAAGTTAATTAAAAGAGTATAGGAAGTAAGTAGTTACCCGCACTTCATGTATGGTCTTTATTGGGTTGAGGTGTTTTTCTGTTCGGGATTGAAAGGAAAATGGCTAATATCTGTATTAAATATATTCATTTGATCATGATCAAAAACCCGAGTAAATTACTCGGGTATTATTCAATGACTGAGTCAGTAAACATATTTTTATTTAATCCTTATAAGAGGGGGAGTCGTATGGGTTGTTGCGGCGGTTGTGGTGGGGAAGGCCACCAACCGGAAAATAAACAGGAAACTGAAGAAAAAACGGAATCATCAGAGGAAGAATAAGGATATCATTAAGTAAATAGTGATAATGATCCCCGCCGTAACATCCCGCAGGTGTTACGGCTTTTTTATGCTCAGGACGAGCAGTATGCCATGATCATATGGATATGAAAGAATGGCGAGCAGGACGAGCAGTATGCCATGATCATATGGATATGAAAGCATGGCGAGCAGGACGAGCAGGACGAGCAGTATGCCATGATCATATGGATATGAAAGCATGGCGACCAGGGGGAACTGCACGCCATGCCCATATAGATATCAAGGCATGGCGGTATTGTTGATGCCAGGATTAATTGGTTTTGAAGTTTGACACCAGGGCTGAAAGATTTTCTCCCAATTCCGCCTGCTCTCTGGCATTGTTTTCCACTTCACTTGATAGCGCCGACATATCGGAGGCGGCATCATTGATGGCCACGACATTGACGTTAATGTCTTCGGTAACCTGATGCTGCTCTTCGGCGGCGCTGGCGATCTGGGTGGTCATATCCCGGATTTCCTGAACCGAGTTTTCGATATTGTCAAACACGGTGCGCACTTCTTCCGATATGGCAATGGCCTCGTGAGACTGGCTCAAACTGGTTTCCATATTGGTCGATACCGTTTTGGTGCGCTCGGTCAATTGCCCTAAGATATTATTGATCTCGCCGGTGGAGTCCTGGGTGCGTTTGGCCAGGTTCCTGACTTCATCGGCAACCACGGCAAAACCCCGCCCCTGCTCGCCGGCGCGGGCGGCTTCGATGGCGGCATTTAAGGCCAGCAAGTTGGTTTGTTCGGCTATGCCCTGAATGGTAACCAGGATGTTGTTGATATTCTCGGTTTCCTGCTCAAGTTCCTGGATCACCTGGTTGGAGGTGCGGATACTTTCTCCCAGCTGTTTGACGCTGTTTATACTGGTGTTCATGACTTGCTTGCCATTCTGGGAAGCTTCCAGCCCTTGCTGGGAAACGTCTGCGGTGTCGGCGCAGTTCTTGGCCACTTCGTTGGCGGTTGATGCCATTTCCGTGACTGCGGTGACCACCTGTTCAATGGCGATCATCTGCTGGTTGGATGAATCCGCGACTTTAACCGCGCTTTCGCTGGCGCTGCCGGAGATATTATTGATTTTTTCGGCATCGTACTTAATTTCACTGATCATCGCCTGGGTGGTCGAGATAAATTGGTTAAACCAGCTCGCCAGTTGGCTGGTTTCATCTTTACCCTTGATATTCAACCGGGTGGTAAGATTGCCTTCCCCTTCCGCCAGGGTCTTTAATTCATCTTTTACTTCATTGATGGGGTCGACAATATGTTTGGCAAACCAAATACCAAGCACGATAAACAGGGCGATCAACAAGCTACTGACAATAACAGTCACCCAGATCAGTTGCGAGGCGGAGGAGAAAATTTCATCCGTTTGTTTAAAGCCGATAAATTTCCATCCCAGGGTGTCCGATTTGACGATATTGGCCATATAAGTTATGCCGTCTATGTTTACTTCTACGGCGCCGGAGTCGGTTGCGGCTATGGTTTTAAGATAAGGGGCGTTAAGTTCGTTCAGGCTCTTAAAAGTATTTTCCGGGTTGCTGGCATCGACTAAGATATTGCCGCGGCCTTCGACTATCATGATAAAGCCGGTATCGCCGAATTTTATTTTTTGCACCATCTCTGTCAGGGCTTTGACCGAAACATCTATCGCCACTACCCCTGCAAATTGCTCCTGCTCATCTTTAAAGGCTTTTAATACCGAGACATAGACGGCATCATCCGGCTCCCAGTAATAACCGTCAATACGCTGGACTTGGAAATTTCCTGCTTTGCCAAGATCAAACCAGGGTTCGGTGCGGGGATCCCAGTTTTCATAATCGGCGGTACCGGGCCATTCCAGGTATTGACCGTTCTTAGCCCCCATATAAACATAACCTAAGGTCGGGTTGTTATTGCCGACGGCGCTGAATAATTCGAAAATTTCCTGCTCCCGTCCGCCATTGGCCATGGCTACCTGCGAAGGTTTGCGTGCTTCATCGAAGTAAGTGCTGATGTCCCCTTTTTCTGTGGCGCGAACGATAGCGGTATCGGCGAGGAAAGAAACGTTATAACTGACAATATCAAAAAAGTTAGTGAACGACTGGTCGACAATGGCAATATCTGCGCTGCTGGTTTGGATAAAATCGGATTCGGCCTGACCGATAACATTATGTGAGGTGATAGTCGCCACTATTAACACCGGCAATAGCGCTATGATTAAAAAGGCGGATATCAATTTTCTGCGAATCGTTAGCATTAAGCTCTCCTGCGATTACTACGAAATAACACTTTCTCATCATAAAAGCTTAATTTCGTTAATTCTACCCGTAATAATCAATAATTTGCGTGAAAATGCAGAATTTTGTTTCTTTTGTTTAACTTAATTGAAATATCTTATTTAATCAAAAATAAAATTTTTATTATTGTTTCTTATCTAAAATTTAACTTTTAAGGGCGCTATTGAAAAAGGAGAGTGAGAATTAAACGGTGATAATCTCGTTCATTTTATGAGCCGTGCCAGGAGAGAAATATAGAGGAGGCAGCCGGGCTTTGCTGTTTAATGTAAGTTATCTTATGAGGTTTGGCTAAGTTTTCTCTTCAAAGTCAATTTAACCGGGGGATGATGAACAGCAGGGACCGTTTAGCTGCCCCTGGCATTGTTTATAAGTGTATATGCCGGTGGTCATCCCAGGTTTACGGTTTTGGCTTCTGCTTCGAGCAATTCACGGGCGATCCGTTTTAATAAATAGGTTTCCCGCTCCACCGACATTGCCTTTTTATTGTTCCTGGCCAGGATTTTTTCATTATGGGCGATGGCCTGGTAAATATTTACCCATACTGCGCTCATGCCGTTGCTTTGCTCGTAATCTTCCAGTCGGGCTTCCCCAAGCTCTTTATCTATATCGCACAGGTAACAATAAGACTCCATATGCAAGGCATCGTATTCGTCTTTATACCAGGGGCGGTATTCCCGGTATAAGCCAAAGTCCCTGATATTACGGATATTGGTGGCGCCGGTTTCTTCCTGTAGCTCACGGATCAAACCTTGGTGCAGGCTTTCGCCTTCGTCTATGCCGCCGCCGGGTAAGGTATAATCCTGATATTTTTCGGTGTAAAGCAATAAGATATTGTCATTGTCCAAGATGATACCGCGTGCGGCCCGGCGAAAGAAAATGCGTTCCTTGCCGGTTTGCTCGGGGTTTAAATCGGGATGTATGGTGGTTCTTAACGGGCGCATAAAATCGGCTTCCGGTCTGTTATTAAAAGGTGGCGCATAAAAAGCCGGCCATTATACCCGGGATAGGGATAAGGATTAACCGCGGCAGGGAAAAATTTTATGGTGTTATATTTGCCTGGCCCCACAAGTTCAGGGACATAGTTGAATTTATTCCTTTTTATGCAACACTTTTTAGAAGCTTGAAGGAGAAAAATAATATGTCGATATCTGCACTGGAGTATGCACAAAAAGCCGAGGCCTTATGCGTATTGCCCGATGTTTATTTACGGCTTAAAGAAATTATCGAGGATGAGCAATCTTCCTTGTCGGCCATAGCCGATGTCCTGGCTTTAGATCCCGCCCTGAGTGCTACCTTGCTGAAAATTGCCAACAGTGCCTTATTTAACTTCCCCCGGGAAGTGGACAGTATTTCTAAAGCCATCAGTATACTGGGCACGGAAGAAGTCCATAACCTGGTGAATACCTACGGGGCAACGGCGGCTTTTTCCTGTGTCGACTCCAGTGTGATAGATTTGGACAGGTTTTGGGAGATCAGTGTTGACTGTGCGCTTATTTGCAAATACCTGGCAGAGAAAAAACGTATTAAAGGAGGGAAAGGTTTATTTGTTTCCGGCTTGCTGCATAACATAGGTGAACTGGCAATTTTGCAAAGCGATGTCGAAAAGGTTAAGTATTGCCAGCAGTATGATAAAAACGAAACCCCCTGGCAACGTCAGCAAGATGCTTTTGGCTTTAGCTATGCCGATTGCAGTGTTGAGCTCCTGACCTTATGGCAGTTGCCTGAATCCCTTATTGCCCCGATCCGGGATTTTCACCTGGCCTATGGCGAAGAAAGATCTCCGGCGGCTTCTTTGTTATATGTGGCCTCGCGTCTGGCCTTGCTTAACTCCCATCCCGGGATGTATTCAAAAAAACATTTTGTCGGCGTACATATCTTACAAGATTTGGATATCAGTATGGCGGAGCTTGATGAAGCGGTTAATTTTTGTAACCTTGAAGGTTTAAGTATCCTGGCGGCATTAAAGTTAAAAAAAACTGAGTAAAGCCCCGGCTAATATACTTCACCGTTTATTTCCAGCTCCGTCAGGTACAAACGCATATCCAGCTCCAGCTGATGGTAATTGCTGAGCATATGCTGGCATAACTGGTAAAAGGCCTTGTTATGGGCTTTTTCTTTCAGGTGGGCAAGTTCATGCACCACTATCATCTTTAAAAAAGCTTCCGGCGACTTTTTAAAGACAGCGCTGATGCGGATTTCGTTTTTACTTTTTAATTTTCCTCCCTGGACCCGGGAGACATAGGTGTGCAGTCCCAGGGCATTATTAACCACGTGTATTTTATTGTCGTAAATCACTTTACTGAGCGGCGCTGATTTCTTCATATGGCGTGATTTTAGGGCTTGTACATAATCCCGTAGTTCATGGTCCCGGGTAAACTGATGACAATCGGGGTATTTAGTGCGCAGATAATCCGCCAGGGTCTTTTGGGCAAGCATTTGTTGCGCCTGTCTTTTTAAGTCTGGTGCGTAGGCAGCAAGATATTTTAACGGTTCGGTCATAAAACTAAACAAGCTTGTCGGTGAAGAAACAAAGCCGTGATTGTACCTGCCCGGGACTATTTTGTCATAACTGGCTTTAGCTAAGGACTTTTTTGCTCCAGTTTTAAGGACTTGTCAGCTTGGTCGATATAAAAATTAAAACGGCCCAGGTAGTTCATGCCTAATAAACCGTCGTGCTCCGATGAAAAATAGGGACTGACGGCAAAGTGCATATCGTTGAGGATATAACCGCTGATTTCAAAGCTGGAGACCTGATATAGGCTGGAATTGACCACGCCGCCTGCGGTATTGAGGCGAATGGTTTCGATAAAGCTGGCCTGTGCTTCAAGTCCCAGTTGCTCAAATGTCTCTTGTGAAAGCAGGGAGATGCTGGCACCTGTGTCTAACATCAGGGATACAGGGTGATCCTGGTTGATCAGACCCCGAACGATATAATGTTGTCCTTCCTGTTTTAACGGGATCCGGCTGGGCTCGGTATAAGCGGCGTCGATTTTATCCAGCAGGGATTGTGCCTGCGATGCCAGTTGCGGCAGGTCGAGCAGGGGACGGGCATTGCTTTCTGCGGCCACCAGGAGATCCTGCTCATATTCGGCACGTGCCAGCAGCAGCTGGATATCGTAAAACTCAGGATCTAAGGCCAATACCTGCTGACAGAGCTGCGCCAGTGCCTGCCAGGCCTGGCGTTGCAGCAATATTTTACTCTCTTGTTTCACCCGCTCGCGGGCGGCATTTAAATAATCAATCTTTTGCTGGTAATCCAGGACATGGTAAAGCAGATCATAGGCGTGTTCGATCGCCTGCTCCGTTTGCCGCTTGGCCTGGAAAAAGTCCACCCGCAAGGATAAAAACGCGACATCATCGGGGTAAGCATGTAAATAAGCCTGCAGGAATAACTCTGCGGCGTTGAAACGTTTTGCCTTGAGCAGGTTGTCGATATAAGTTAACCAGCTCTCCCTGACCGGCAGAGCCTGGGCGGGATATTCCTGGTTGAGGTCGACGAACAGGGCCAGGGCATCATAATAGGCTTGACTTTGCACCAGGGTTTTTATTTGTGCCAGCAGTGCGGTTATTGTCTCACCGGCAATGAGTTCCCCGTTATCTGAAGCGTTTTCCCTTTGGTGTTGTTTTTCTATCGGATTAGGCGATAGCTTTGCGATCTGGCTATTACCTGAAAATGCTGGTTTTTTACCGGCAGTTTTGGCTAAAGAGAAAAAGCTGCTGTCACCGGATGTCAGTGCTTGTAGTTTTAGATAAAAATAGCCGTTAAGGGCAAGCGACATGCTTAGCAGTAAAAGTAAAAAATATCGCATTACCTTGGGAAAAACCGGGCTTTATTAATTCAGATCTCCAGTTATACACCTTAGGGCGATTAAATAAAAGCCTGGCAACGGCTATGTTATTGCTTTATTGCAGCTCCGCCGGTCACGCGCTTGCGCGGCCCTGCTGTTACCCAGAGGGCTAAATTGTTATCAATGCTTGCTGCCTGAGTTTCTTGGTTAAAGGCGAGAGCCTGGAGCAGCTGTCGTTATGCTCTTTCGATGAGGGAGTTGATATCAGTTCAGGTGATGCCGCTGTCCCTCCTCGGGGTTCATCTTTAGGGTTTGTTTCTCGCTCGAATTCTATCTATAGTTAGGCAATAATACAGAAAGATCAGTTGCTTAACCCTTTAGGAGACACAGTGTTCGATAACAAACCCCTTACTGCCAGCGCCCAGGAGGCAGATAATACCCTGACCCCAACCAACTTACTCAAAGATGAAATCGAACAGGTGAATAAGTATTATGAGTTGATCCTTGATTTTTTTGCCAATTATAGTTTCCAATTGGTTGGCGCCCTGATCATTTTTGTGATCGGCTACCTGGTGGCGGGAAAAATTGCTGCTTGGGTGCTGAAGTTATGTGAAAGGCATAAGCTGGATGTCACCTTAAGCCGTTTCCTGGCCAATACCTCGAAAATGCTGATTGTGGTGATGATCACTATCATTGCCCTGGGCAAGCTCGGGATCAGCGTGACCCCCTTTATTGCCGCAATCGGGGCGATTTCCCTGGGCGCCGGCCTGGCGTTGCAGGGCTTGCTGGCAAACTATGCCGCAGGTTTTAATATTATTCTGATCCGGCCTTTTGTCGTCGGGGATACCATAGAGGTACAGGGAGTGAAAGGCCTGGTGGAAGAAGTCTTGCTTGCCTATACCATCTTAAGGGATGAAGACGATGTGCAAATTATGATCCCCAATAAACATATTGTCGGGGAAGTGCTGCACAATTCCAGCCATGACTCCCTGGTGGAATTATCTGTGGGTATAGATTATCGCCATAACCCGGTGGAAGTGATCGCCTTGCTGGAGAAGACCTTGGCCGGGCTTGACGGCGCCAGCAGCCACAGGGCGCCTTTGATCGGCATTGACGAATTTGCCGACAGTGCCATCACTATCGCCATCAGGTTATGGGCGCCGACCGTCAACCTTTATGCGACTAAATATAAGGCCAATGAAATGATTTATGCGGCACTGGAGCAGGCGCAGATTAAGATCCCTTATCCGCAAAGAGATGTACACCTGATAAAAAGCGCCTGATATGTTACCGTTTAGATCTTGTTTTATAAAATATCAATTGCAGCCGGGTTGTTTGCGGCTTAGTGCTGACAAGCGGTATTTAGTGAAGGCGTTTTGCCGGAGTGAGTGTTATGAGTCTTGATCTTGAAAAACAAATAGCAAGCTTATCCGGGGATATTGCCGCGCTTCACCTGACGCTGGATAATATCGGCGCTTATGTTTATATCAAAGATTTGCAAGGCTGTTATACCTATGTCAACAAAATGGTCAGGGATTTATTTGCCTGTCCGCTGGAAGAAATCATCGGTCAAAACGACAGCAAGTTTTTTTCCATCGAGCAGTCGGATGAACTTATGAGCAACGACCGTTTGGTGATGGAGCACAGCCAGACGGTGGAGGCGGAAGAAAAAAACGTTATCCACAGTACCGGCGAGATACGTTATTACTGGACGGTGAAAAAGCCCCTGTTTGATGAGCAGGGGCGGGTGAGCGGCATGTACGGCATCTCCACCGATATTACCGAGCGCAAACTGCTCGATATCAAGCTCAAGGAAAACGAGAAACTGCTCGATACCGTACTCAATAATGTCGATGCCTATATCTATATGAAAGACAGGGAGTGTCGTTTCAGGTATATCAATGCCAGCACCGCCAAGTTATTCGGCGTTGAGCCGGAAGATATCATAGGCAAGAAAGGCGAAGACTTTCTGCCGCCGGAAACCGCCGCCGACTTTGCCATTCTTGATAATAAACTGCTGGCCACGGGGGAGAAAGTCTCGGGAGAGGAATCTTTTTCCGACGGTAAGGGCAATACCCACTATTACTGGTCTACCAAGGTGCCGATTAAAGACGAGCAAGAAGAGCTGTCGAGCTTTATCGGCTTTTCCAATGATATTACCGAATTAATCGCCCTGAAAAAAAACCTGGAAGTTAAAGCCAATACCGATGAACTGACCCAGCTGGCAAACCGGCGTAATTTTATCGACCAGGCAGAAAAAGAGTTTATCCGGGCCAAACGCTATCATTTATCCCTGAGTCTGCTGGCGATTGATATCGACTGCTTTAAGGAAATTAATGATACCTACGGCCACCATGTCGGCGACCAGGTGTTAAGAGAAGTGGCCAGGATATGTGCCGCCAATCTCAGGGGCGCCGATTGCATCGGCCGCATGGGCGGGGAAGAGTTTTCGGTATTGCTGCCGGAAACTTCCGGTGATGCCGCCAGGACAATGGCCGAGCGTTTGTGCCAGCGGGTGCGGGATCATCAGCTGTCAGGTCCCTGGAAAGATAAAATCAAGTCCACCGTCAGTATAGGTATCAGTGAAATGCAAGCCGAAGATGATGATATTGACGATTTGCTGATCCGCGCCGATAAAGCCTTATATAAAGCGAAGCAGGCGGGGCGCGATCGGGTGTGCGCTTAAGGCGGTCAAAGCCTTCACTTTCCTTGTTTAGTCAGCTTCCTGACCCAAATTATGCTGTGATCACAAGTAAAAAATAAAGATTAACAAAATAATCATAGCTATTTCATTGCCTTACTATTAGGGTGAAGCAAATGATTTTTCTCGGGAAGCAGACATGTACTGGCAGTTTAGTTTTCAGCGTGCCTGGTCTTTGGCCAGTTTCGAATTGATACGACTTTTTTTTACCAAGCGGGGGGCGCTGGCGCTGGCGGCTTTTGTTACCGTCTGGAGCCTTATTTTATATTATCCGGTCAGCTCCGCTGCCGCTATGGTTTCCTCCGAGACCTTTAAAGATATGGCGATGCAGTTATTCGGTTCGCTGGGCCTGTCGGAGCTGTTGACCTGGCAGGCGCCGGAGTTGGCGATCTACTGGTTGGTGGCCGCTTACTCTTTTCCGCTATTTTCCTTATATGCCGCCAGTGATCAAACCTGCGCCGACCGCACCCGGGGTACATTGCGTTTTATCTCGTTAAGGGCCAGCCGCACGGAAATCTTACTCGGGCGTTTTTTCGGTCAGGTGATGATTTTATTCCTGCTGATGTTATTTACCTTACTGGCTGTAGTGGTGATGGCGGTTTACCGGGACAGCGGGGTTTTTGTCGATACCGGCATTAAAGGGTTAGCTTTGCTAAAAGAGCTGGTGATTGCGGTTTTGCCCTTTATTGCCCTGATGTCGTTTTTTAATAGTTTCATCCGCTCGTCGCGCCTGGCGCTCATTGCCTGTTTGTTGTTTTTTGGTCTGGCACCCGTTTTTATTGCCGTGATCGAATCCCAGCTGAGCATTTTTTCCGTGCTCAACTATGCCCTTCCCGGCATTCAGCTCAGTGATGTCATTAACCGGCAAGGCTCAGGTGTTGCTAATTACCTGATCCCGCTGGGGCAAACGTTTTGTTATTTACTGGCAGGGGATTTAATCATGAGAAGGAGCAGTTTATGAGCTGTTTAATTAAAGCTTCTGCCCTGAATAAACGCTTCGGGGAAAAACAGGCACTAGCCGATGTGAATTTTGAGATCCATGCCGGGGCGCCGGTCGCCCTGGTGGGACCAAACGGCGCCGGAAAAACCACCTTGTTCAGTATCTTATGCGGCTATATCAAACCCAGCTCAGGGCAGGTCTCTGTTCTTGGCGTGACCCCGGGCAAAAGTGAAACCTTTGGCCGGTTGGCGGCGCTGCCCCAGGATGCCCAGCTGGATCCGCGCTTCTCCGTTTTGCACCAGCTGAAATTTTATGCCCGGCTCCAGGGCTTTGGCAGAAAAGAGAGCCAGTATGAAGCCGAGCGCACCATAGATCTGGTGGGCATGTCGGCTTCCCTGCATCAAAAGCCCGACGGTTTGTCCCACGGGATGCGCAAACGGGTGACCATAGCCCAGGCGCTTATCGGCTCACCGGAAATCGTGATGCTCGATGAAGCCACTGCCGGGCTGGATCCTTTACATGCCCGTGAAGTCAGGGAGCTGGTGGCCAGCCTTTCGGGGGAAACCACCTTTATTTTAAGCTCCCATGATTTATCTGAGCTGGAGCGCTTATGCGGGCAGGTGCTTTATCTGGAGCAGGGAAAGTTAAAGGAACATCATACCAATTCACTTCAGGAGCAGTTCAGGTACTTTACCTTAAGAATGGAACAGCAGGTGCCTGAGCTGATTGAAGTGTTAACCTCCCGGGATTATGTGGTTGAAGTGCTTAACAGCCAGGATAAGGAATACCAGATCAAGGTGTCCGGCGAAAGCGCAGACCTGGCCCCGGATATAGAAATATTGACTTTGTGCCATCAGAAAAACTGGCGTTATCGCCAGTTGGTTAATGGTAAAACGCTGGAAAACCAGTTGTTCTAAAGGGAGTCTTTTAGGGCTCAATGAAAGGCAAGTTGACGGGGTACAGGGGCAGGTGAGGTTGTTTTTGTGCTCAGTCTTCTTTATTTTCTTTTTTAAGTTTAATGATCAGGTCAATATGGGGCACCAGGGCTTCAATTTCATGAATTTGGCTGCGCAGCGAGTGCCACTGAAATAACTTTAATTGACTCGGATCTAAAATGGCCTGCTTTAGCTCTTTGATAAAGGGATTCTTATTTGACTGCTCCATGACCTCGTCCAGGTGCAATAATTTATCAAGGTCGGATTGATGAATTACTTTTTCCTCAGTTCTTTTAGTCACAATATCTTCCAATCAATAGTTCCTAAAACGGCTTACTTAGGTATGCTTTTACGAGCAGGGGAATCTATATAATAGTCCGGTTATACTGTTTTTTCATGGCCGGGAAATTTTCTGTCGCTGTCAAAGCGCCTGTCTCCCCTTACCAGGCCAGATTAATATTTTGATTAAAACCAACTAAAACAGGGATGAATCAGGTGACGATGAAAACCATCAATGTCGGTATTTATATTTACGAGCAGGCGGAAGTGCTGGATTTTTCAGGGCCGTTTGAAGTGTTTTCCACCGCGGCCCGGGTTTATCATCGTCCGGGGTTATTTAATGTTTTCCTGGTAGCAGAAACGGCTGGCCCGGTGAAGGCCAGGGCGGGATATACTGTGTTGCCGGCGTATGGCTTTGATGAGCATCCCAAAATAGATGTCTTGGTGGTTGCCGGTGGCGTGCATCATGGAGAAATGGCAAAAACCTCAGTGATGCAATGGCTTAAACGCCAGGCACAAGGGGCAGTACTGAGCACTTCGGTTTGTACCGGGGTATTTTTACTGGCGCAGGCCGGTATCGTGACCGACCAGCAAGTCACCACTCACCACCAGGATGTCCCAGAATTAAAGGCCCGGTTTCCGATGCTGGATGTGGTGGAAAATGTCCGCTGGGTACACAGCGGCAATATTATCAGTTCAGGCGGGATTTCTGCGGGTATAGACATGAGCCTGCAGCTGGTGAGTGAGTTGGCCGGGGTTGAGCTGGCGGAAAAAACCGCCGGCCAAATGGAGTTTCACTGGCAAAAGCAAAACAACTAGTACAGTTACCCGGCGCCAAACTTGTCTTTTTTATCGGTAATTTTTTGTTAGTAAAGGGGAAATGTTTATCGCCCCTGTTTGCCGGGGCGGGGGCAGAGAAAATAATGGCAAATTAGTACCGACAATGGTTTTATTGGTGCAATTAATTCCGTAAAATCCCCCCTTCGTTTCACTAACCTGAATGATTACTCTACATCCGGGTTAAACAGGAAAATTTATGATCCCTCAGACCACAAACAGCAATCAGCTGGTATTTTTGTTGGTATTACTGGTTTTGTTCAGCCCGCTGGCCATTGATATTTATTTACCGGCATTGCCGGTTATTGCCGAGCAGTTCGCTGTCGATATTACCTCAGTGCAAGATACCGTGACCTGGTTTATGGTTACCCTGGGGCTGGGGCAGTTATTGGCGGGTCCGCTGGCGGACAGGTTTGGCCGTCGGCCGGTGGCCCTTGGCGGGGTGGTGATTTACGGCCTGTGCTCACTGCTGGCGTACTTATCGCAAAGCATAGATATGCTGCTGGCGACGCGTTTATTGCAGGGCTTTGGCGCCTGTGCCACTTCGGTAGCGGCGTTTGCTTCGGTGCGGGATTGCTTCGGCGCGGCGCGCAGCGGCCGTATGATCAGTTATTTAAACGGCGCCATCTGTTTTATTCCGGCGATGGCGCCGGTCCTGGGCAGCTGGCTAACCGCCGAATTTGGCTGGCGCAGTAATTTCAGTTTTATGGCGGGTTTTGCCGTCCTCGGCTGGGGCATAGTGATGCTGCTTTATAAAGAAACCCGGCCGGAGAATACTTATGTTGACGGGCGCATGTTGAGCCTGAGCCGTTATTGGTCGGTGCTGGCTGAGCCGAAATTTCTCTATCATGCCATCTTATGCATGCTGTCGATGGCGGTGATCCTCGCTTATGTCACTTCCGCCCCTGCCTGGTTAATGACGGGTCTGGGACTGGATATGTCACAATTTACTTTCTGGTTCGGCATTAATGCGGTGTTAAATATTATCGCCTGCTTCCTGGCACCGAAAATGATGGATAAATTGGGCACGCGCAAGACCTTAACCACAGGTTTGCTGGTGATCATTGGCTCAGGTTTGTTGATGCTGGCATTACGGCCCTTTGCCAGCCCCTGGGCTTATATGTTGCCGGTTTTTTGCTCTTCTATCGGTTATGCCTGCGTGCTTGGCTCTGCCGCCGGGCGGGCACTGGCGCCTTTTGGCGATCGGGCGGGCACGGCTGCGGCATTACTGGGCTTATTTCAGATGTCGGGCGCCGGGCTTATGGTGAGCTTAACGCAAAGAGCCGGCCTGAGCGCCCCTATGTTGCTGGCCATGCAAATGTTGCTGTTGCTGCCGGGGCTGATGATCCTCTGGTCGAAATATGGCTGTCGCTGGCATCAGGCCGATATCATAGCCGACTAAGTCCCGAGATATTTTTTCGGACTGACGCCAAAGTGTTTTTTAAACATATAGATAAAAGCAGAAGGAGAGTCGTAGCCAAGGTTTAATGCGATATTGGTGATGCTCTCCCCCCCGGCCAGCGCCGTGATTGCCAGCTGTAAATTTAATTTTTGCCGCCATTGGCTGTAGGTCATGCCGGTTTCTTTTTTAAATAATCTGCTCAGGGTGCGCGCCGAAGCGCCGACTGTGCTTCCCCATTGTTCCAGGCTGTTACCATTCGCGGGGTTTTGCTGCAGCTCCCGGGTCATTTCCATCAGGCGTAAATCCCTGGGGTAGGGCAGGTTAAGGGTCACCTGTTCGGCAACGGCCAGCTGGTCGACGATAAGGCGCAATAACCGTCCGCTTGGGCTGCGCCAGGCATAATCCGGGGGGATATTAATCGCCTCACAAATCAGGGCTTTTAAAAAGGCCGACACCGCCAGCAAAGATGAGCTTTGCGGCAAGCGGGTCAGTAATTCCAGATCCAGATAAAAGCTGGTCAGGGTGACCCGGGTCAGGGCGATCACCTGATGTTCTATTTTGGGCGGCACCCAAACCCCTTGCTCCGGCGGCACTATATAGCGCTCGTTGCCGATATTGACCGCCAGCACCCCTTTACTGGCATAAATAAATTGCCCCCACAGGTGCTGATGGCGCTCGATAGCACAATTGACGGCGACTTGCCGGTTGACCACAGTCACCGGTTTTTCCAGGGCTTGCCGTGATTGTGATGATGGCGCTATCTGGCGTAACTTTGTCATATTATCGATATAAGTTTGCAAATAATCGATATTATGCCATTGGCGCTTTTGGATATCATAGCTAAATGCATTTTTAAGGAACAAGTAAGGAGTTGCCGGTGAACCCGGAGTTTATCTTGCCGTTGGTGTTATTGGGTTGTGTGGTTGGTTTTATGGCGGGTTTGCTCGGTATCGGCGGCGGCGGCATTATGGTGCCGGTACTCACGGGGTTATTCCTGGCCCAGGGAGTGATGATCGAGCAGGTGGTGCACCTGGCACTGGGCACGTCCATGGCCTCGATCATTATGACTTCATTATCGAGCTCGTTGGCACATCATAAGCACAGAAACATTAACTGGTTTGTGGTCAAAGGATTCTCTCCCGGGGTGGTACTGGGCGCCTTTATCATGACTTTTATTGCCGCCAAACTTAGTGGCATCTACCTGGTGACAATATTTTCTCTCTTTATGGCTTATGTCGCCGTGCAAATGTTTCTGAATAAAAAGCCCGGGCCTTCGCGCACTATGCCGTCAAAGAAAGGGCTCTTTTTCGCGGGGTCAGGTATTGGTGGAATTTCTTCCCTGGTCTCCATCGGTGGCGGCTCCCTGACGGTACCTTATCTGCTGTGGCATAATATCGATATTAAAAAGGCGATAGCGACTTCTGCTGCCATAGGTTTGCCTATTTCCATCGCCGGCAGCTTAGGTTACCTGGCGAATGGTTATCTTTTACCGCTAGAATTGGCGCAATCGGCGATACAGCATTCTGGTCTTGAATATAGGTTAGGTTTTATTTATGCGCCCGCCGTGCTGCTGATCTCCGTCTGCAGCTTTTTTACCGCGCCGTTGGGGGCTAAATTAGTGCACCGTTTGCCTGTAGCCTTATTAAAGAAAATTTTTGCCCTGTTGCTGTTTTTTTTAAGTGTTAAAATGTTCTGCACCTTGTGGAGCGCTTTATAACTTTTATCGCTTAGCCGCCGGGAAATGTGAATGCCGGGAGAGAAAACAGGCCATGTAAACCTGTTTTTTCTTCTGATGAGCATTTATTTAATCGTAAAAAATACAAAAGATTAGCGCATTGTTACTGCCAATAATCTACAAATTGAACTAAACTTTAACAACAAGGCGTTGAAACTTTCACTGCTGCCTTTTCTGCAATTAAGATACTGTTGCCATTGTTATTTATTTACCGGCAACCTATGTCGCAACGACATCAATAAACTCGATTTTTTATTCAGATTAGCTGTTCTGTTTACGGCAGTTGCAGAGGTTTCAATATTCCCCTTTTCCGCCATAAGGAGCATAAATAACGAGTGAATAAAGTCCAGCTTAGCCAAGATGAAAACTTGTCATTTAAAATCAGCCACCAACTTCTGCCACAGGATAATCAGCGACTTGATCTCTATTTTTCTATTCCGGTAGAGATGGGGATCAGCCCCAGTACCTTAGAAGAAGAGAGCTACTTTCACAGCAGCATCAAAAGCCATTGCGCCTACTATTCCGATCAGCTCCACCTGCCGCTGGTGCGCAGTCGTTTTATCAGCCAAACCAAAGGGGAACAAAGGGATTACCGGTTGAACCTGAATTTGTTTTCTTATCAGATCCGTATCGCCCTGGATGCCGATATCAAGCAGACCCTGAAAATTAAGGAGCCGGAATCATTTTACCAGCAGGCGCTGGAGTTGGCAGAGCAGTCGGCTTCGCTGCTGAAGAAGTTACGCCGTTATACGCCGCCGGATAAAAAACTCAGCTCTTACTTTGAAAATGCCGATAATTACCTGAGCTGGCATGTGGAGCAGTCTTTTTTGAAATTGCTGGCAAAAGGCCCGAGCAGCAGCGGACAGACGGAAGCAAGAGAGCAATTGCTGGCCTTATGCCGCAGTGAAAGCAGCTACCGCAATAAAAACCAATATAATTCGCAAATTACCTTAGATGACCCTAACCGTATCACCAACAAAATGCGCCTGCTGCAAAGATTGATCGAATACGGGGTGGTGTTTAAAAAAGATACCCGCTCTTTGGATACCAACTTAAAACGCCTGGTGCGCGGCTCGGTGACTGCCGTGGTGATGGCGTTTGTAATGATGCTGGTCTTAAATGCCCGCTCGAGCTTTGCCGAAGTCACTTTGGCGCTGGTGGCCCTGCTCGGGGTAATTTACGGTTTGCGGGAAATCTTTAAAGATGACTTAACCCAGCTGATCTGGCGCAAAATCCAGCGGGGACGTCCCAAGTGGCAGCATGTCTTCACCAATAGCGTCAGTCAAAACCGTATCGCCAATGAGACCTTATGGCTTGAATACATCAAGAACCGGGATTTGCCCGCGGAAGTGGACAAGTTGTTCCAAAAAAGGCGTCAGCAAAATAAGCAGGCGGCGAGATTATTGCATTTTCGCAGTGACTTTAAGGTAGTGGCCAAGGAATTTTTACCCGGTTATGATGAAATCAAGCAGGAGATCTTTTTTAACCTGACACCTTTTGTCCGCTTCCTGAAAAAAGGCGCCGGGCGCTTATATTCCCTCGACGGCATTAAGGTGACCAACCAGAGCGTGGAACGCCGTTATCAGATTAATATGGTTTTGATGCAGGGAGACAAGTCAGATCTGCACCTGCAGCGTTATAAGATCACCTTAAACCGCTCAGCGATCATCAATATTGAAGCCCTGGGGGGAACCGAGACTCCTCCTAAGGCTGAGACGGTGGAAAAGCAGCAAACAACACAAGTGCTTGCCCCGGAAGAAAAAGCGGAAAAATCCGCCTGAGCCGCGTTCGGGCTCAGGCAGCTTACACTTTATAACAAATGCATACAGTTCTAAACAAAGAAACACCTTATAAGACAGCTTTAAGCGATGAAAATCACTAAGATAAAATAATTGAAGTCAGGCGTTGTCGCTCTCTTCATTTCTTAGCTTATTATCATCAGGGAAATAACGGCTTATGTTCAGGTTTATTAAGGTTTTTTTGTTTATCAGTTGTTTATCTGGCGCCGGCAGTGCACTGGCCGATGAAAACTCCCCCTATCAAGTGATTGCCAATGCGGGTAACAACCTTTTTACCCGCATCGCCAGCGAACAACAAGCCTTGAAAAGCCAGCCTGAGCTGATGGCCAATATCGTTGATCAAGAGTTAATGCCTTATGTTGATCATCGCTATGCTGCTTTTAAGATTTTGGGGAAAAACTTAAGAACCATGACTAAAGCCCAAAGAGAAGCTTTTGTGTTAGCCATGAAAAACCACTTGAGCCAGAGTTATGTTCAGGTGTTGTCTAAATACACAGATCAGCAGGTGACTTTCCAGCAGCAGGAGCAGGTAAATAACCGTAAAATTGTCTCGGTCAAGTCGGTGATCAGCCAAACGGGTAAACCGGATATCGAAATGGACTTTCGCCTGCGTAAAAATAAAAACTCCCACCGCTGGTTAACCTTTGATATCGTGGTAGAAGGTATCAGCTTACTCGATGCCAAACAGGCAGAGATCAGTGCTAAGATTCGTGCGAACGGCATAGACCAGGTGATTGCCGAATTGGCAAGGGAGGTCTGAGCTCCTTTGTGTTGACATGAATTTGTATCTGCTGGACTTTGACGGTTAAGGCTTTTATGCTTTGAGCATTTCTCCTGCTGTAGATTTTGGAATTTATGCCGCAACATACAAAAAACAACCGTTATATCTTTCTTATCGCCTTTGCTATCGCCGCTTTAATCCTGGTTAATGGCGGTTTTGCCTACTGGCAAATGCATAAAATTAAAACCGAATTTGAAGATGTCGCCAATAAGGACCTGCCGCTGGTGACTCAGCTGCTGCCCCTTATCGACCGGCAATTTGAACAGACGCTGTTAATTGAGAAGTTACATCAGCAAAGCGACGGTCACCAGGGGGTGGTGATCCAGACCCTGGAAGACAGCTTTATCCGTACCGGTAAAAAGTTTGATAATGCGCTGGCAACATTGAAAGAATTTATTATTCCGCTGATGTCATTGGGGCAGCCGGAAACCCGGGCGGAGATGGTGCGGGTAAACCAGTTGCTGGACCAAATCGGTCAGGAGCACCAGCAATATCATGAGCAGGTGATTGCCATGATCAACACCATCAAAAGCGGCGGCGGAAAAATACCCGAACAAGTGATCCGCATTTTAAATGAAGAAGAAAAAGAGCTGCGCCTGGAATTAACCAGTTTGCGCGATGAAGTACAGCGCTTTACCCAGCAATCCGTGATTGCCGTGGACAAACATGAAAGCTGGGTGATACAGGGGGTGGTGCTCTTTACCCTGTTTGTGTACTCCCTGGGGACGATTATGCTGTTTATGATGTACCAGGTGATGCAGCACAGGAAAAAGGCGATAGAAGAGCTGGCCTATTTTGCCACCCATGATCCCCTGACGAAATTGATCAACCGCCGTTATTTCTTTGAACGCCTGGCAGAGGCAATAAATGCTGCCAAACGTCATAAACAGCCTCTGTGTATTTGTGTCTGCGACCTGGATCATTTCAAGCAAATCAACGACACCCTGGGGCACCAGGCGGGGGATAAGGTACTGGCAAGTTTCGGTGAGATTCTGACCCAGGTGAAACGTCCGGAAGACATCGCCGGGCGCTTTGGCGGCGATGAATTTGTGTTGTGCTTTCCCAACACTCACGGCAAGGATATCGTCAATATGGTTGAGCGTATCCGGGAAACCATGGCGGAAAAAGAGTTTAAACTTGCCAATAACAAACGTTTCTCGGTGACGGCCACCTTTGGTATCGCTGAAATGGACTTAAACAATCAATGCCAGGAATCGATATTTGAAGCGGCGGATAATGCCTTGTACCAGGCCAAGGAAAAAGGCCGCAATGCCGTAGTGTTATATCAGGACTAAGCAGAACTCCTATTTGTTTTAGCCCGTCTTTTTAATTGAGGCGGGCTTAGTCTCCGGATACTTGCTTCCGGGCTAATAATCGCGCAAAGGTAATATTTGCTACTTGTCCTTGCTACATTTTCTGTAGTAAGCTACAAAAAATGTAGCATAAGCATATGTCCGGATTTGGCTGTTTGTCGGGTCTTTAACAACTGTCGGGCATATTAAGGAAAGCAATCATGTCTTTACCACTTCCCGGCGTACCGGTGCGGGGTTCTAAAACAGGCAAACCTATTATGGCGCTGCTGGATTTATTAGGGCGTAACTGGACCTTGGGGATTTTCTGGAACCTCAGCCAGAACCCCTGCACCTTTCGCGAATTACAAACCCGCTGTGAAAATATCTCCCCGACCTTGCTTAACAACCGGTTAAAAGAATTGCAGGCCACCATGTTTGTACAAAAACAAGCAGGCGGTTATGCCCTGACCGAGTTAGGGGAGGAATTATTTAACCATATAAAACCTTTGGGGGGGTTTAGCGCCTTATGGCAGCAACAGCTTGCTGGCAAGCAACCAACCCCGAGCGAGCAAGCTGATGATGAAGACTCATAGATTATGTGTATTAACAAGGAGAAAACCTTGAATAGTCCAGCATTAACCTTTTCACAAATGTCGTTAAACCGGGCGTCTTCTGCCCGAAAAAGCAAGCACTGGCTGCTTGAGCAGCAAAATAAAGCGGATACTGTCTTTTTACCTGTGTGGCGCTCTTTATGCCTGTTTGAACAAGATAAATTGGCCGAGTTTACCCGGGAGCAGGCGATAACCGGGCAACTGATTTCACAGGCAAGTAACTGTTATTTTCTAGGTTTGGACGGCGAGCAGGCGGTTTTTGTGCTTGATTTATCTGAGCTGTCCCAAAAGCTGCTTGATAATTTGTTGACGGATAAATACCAGGCAAAAGATTTTCGCAGCGCTTTGCCGCTGATCACGGCGAGGCAAGCCCCTATTCTGGCCTATGGCCGGGCGCTCAATCATTGGCACAGGCAATGCCAGTATTGCGGTTACTGCGGCGGGAAAACCCTTTCTCTTGATGGCGGCCACAGGCGAAAATGCCAGAGTGAGTCTTGCGCGAAAGAGCACTTTCCCCGTACCGATCCTGTGGTGATCATGCTGGTTGAATATCAGCCCCCCGGGGGGAAAGCCAAATGTTTACTGGCGCAGCATCATAATATTCCCTCAAAAGTGGTTTCTACCCTGGCAGGTTTTGTCGATCCAGGGGAATCCCTGGAGGAAGCTGTGTCCAGGGAAGTTTTTGAAGAGGCCGGGGTCGTTGTGGATCAGGTGACTTATATGGCTTCTCAGCCCTGGCCGTTCCCGAATTCATTAATGATAGGTTTTTTTGCCCGGGCAACAAGCGATGAAATTAATATCGATAATGATGAAATCGTCGATGCCTGCTGGTTCAGCGCCGAAGAGATCAGCACTTTTGATAACTGGGGGGATGCAGGGGATAACTACCAGTTGCCGAGAAAAGAGTCGATTGCCCGTTACTTAATTGATAGCTGGCTTGAGAAACAGGCAGAGAAACAATAAACATAATAGCAGTGTAAAAACCAGACAAATAAAGGCCTGCAGAGGGGAAAAATCAGCCAAAAAATAATAAAAAAATTAATTGGCTATTCCCCTTTAATATTTATTTGATTAATATCAAGAAAAGCTATTTTTAGCTTTGTCACCGTCCATGCGAAGGAGTATGTTTACCTTAAAGAAGAGAAAAAAATTGAAAATAAAACTTGTGTTTTATGACAATTGCCCCAAGTGTTAAAAGTGAAGTAACTAAAAAAGGAATACCTATGAAAATAAATCTTTCTGGTCACCATGTCGATGTTACTAGTTCGATCAAAGAGCATATCGAAGAAAAGTTCTCCAAGATAGCAAATCATTTTCCAACACTTATTTCGCTTGATGTTATCCTTTCCAAGGAGCATGGCAAGCATCAGGCTGAACTGCGAACGACCTATGAAGGAGGAAGGATCTCTGCCACAGGCACCGACGATATCATGTATCCGGCGATAGCCCTTGCCGCCAAAAAACTTGATGCCGCTTTGAAGCATCGTAAAGGCCAGTTAAAGGCCAACCTTCATGCCAAACCGGGGATGACAACACCTGAAATTGCGCATGAGAGAGTACAGGAAATGGAATTGTCCTAATTCTTTATTGACTGTAATCAGGGGCCATTTGGCCCCTTTTTAATGTCCGGTTTCCTGGGGCTGTGTGCCAATAAGACTGCTTTTCTTGCTTTGTCGGGGGATTTGTTTAAGGGACATTAGTTTAAGGGGGAATGACTGTTTCTGTTCACTGTTTCGGCGGGGATCACGGCTGCCAGGGTGTGGTTATCTTCCTGAGTAAAATCCTGTGTTATCCGGGGTGCCTGGGTGGTTCCCCGGAGCTGCTGCGTATCCAGCTGGTAAGCAAACCAGACATTGGCGCTTAAGCACACCAGACCGATAATATACAAATAAATACGCACGCCTAAACTCGATTCTTTTTGATTCTTGGCTAACGTCATCGCTGGTACCTCTTATTGGCTTTACTTCTTTTACGCCTGTTAAGAAATGCAGGTTTAAGGCCAACAAACAACGCGTTTTAGCTTCTCTATAATAAGTTGCTGATTTCTCGTTTGCTTTATTTCACTGTCTTCGGGACAGCTTAAGACTTTTTACTGTCAGAACTGGCGCTGGTAAAAAATGGCGGCGGCCATGAAAGAATTGGCGAAAGCTTTGGCGGAAAAAGAATGAAAAAACCGGCGAATAACCCCTGAAGGCGGCAAAAGTATGCCGACTGCAGCACAGACAAGCGCAGTCGGCATATTATCAGCCACCGGCGGTCAAAATTATTCTTCTTCGAGGTAGATCTGCATTTCGTCGCTGATTTGTTTACGCATCTCCATCAGTTTAAGGGCGCTTTGATGCTGCTTTTTATCGGCTTCGCTTTCCGGTATCCATTTGGGAATTTCTATTTTGTGCCCGGTTTCATCCACCGCCACCATGATAACGATGCAATGGGTAGTCAGGCGGCGGTTGAGGGATTTGGGATCGCAGGCATTGACTTCCAGTGCGATATGCATGGAGGAGGAGCCGGTATAAATAACCTTAGCGGCTACTTCCACCAGGCTGCCGACATGGATCGGGGCTACAAAACGTATGCCGCCGGCATAGGCGGTGACGCAATAACGGCCACTCCAGCCGGCGGCGCAGGCGTAGGCGGCTAAATCTATCCATTTCATGACCGCGCCGCCGTGTACCTTGCCGCCAAAATTAACATCCTGGGGCTCTGCCAGAAATCTCAGGGTGACGTCTCTTTGTGGCTTTTTCATTTTTTTGTCCTCAACTTATTACGCAGTTTTTATGCTGTGCCTGTCTTTATTTTAGGTTATCGGCTTTGCTTTGTTTTTTGCGATTTTTTTGTTTTTTATATTTGTGTTGTTTTCCCGGTTTATTCAGTTTCGTTCAGCTTCAGTTCAGTTAGCCAGCGTTAAGCTATTCATCATATACAGAGAAAGTCTTTATCGACGTTATTGTCTCAGGAGCAAAGAATGAACATTATAACCAAAGCTTTAATAACGATTTCGCTGTTAGCGACAGCAGCAAATGCCAGTGCCGGCCATCACCGCGGCGATAGTTTTTATGCCCGGGGCAAAGTGATCGCCGCTACTCCCATTTACCAGACAGTACGGGTAGAGCATATCCATGACGACAGCTGCTGGCGCCGGGTGAGTCATCACCACAGCAGTTCGGGGCATTATGCCGGCAATGAAGTAGCGGCAACCGTTGTCGGGGCTGTTATCGGCGGTACCGTTGGCCATGTGTTATTTAAAAAGTCGGATCTTAAAGGGGTCGGCACCGTTGCCGGGGCGATTATCGGCGGCTCTGTGGGCAATGAAATCGGCCACAGCAATCACAGCTACCAGAAAAGTCGCCACAGCCATAATAGCGGCCACTATAAGTCGGGATATCGCCATGCCAGCCATCGCAAGGTACTGCATTGCCGGCAGGCATATACCAGCTTTGAAGAAATCAGCGGTTATGAGGTAACTTATAAGTACCAGGGGGAAATTTATCATACCCGTACCCGCCATCACCCGGGCAAAAAGATCAAGCTCAGGGTAACCGTGGACCCGGTATAGGAGCCGAGTTAAATCGCTGGAAAATTCAAAAGACTATCAGTTCTTTATTTAGCAGGGCCAATCTTTTACACTCAGGTGAGAAGCTCGCGTACAGGTAATATTTATGAGATCCGTTTTACTCTTGATGTTGTTTTTATTGGCAAGTTTGTCGCTCGGCCAGCATAAGGCTCAGGCAAGTGATGCCATCGGCAGCTATCAGGTACCTGGGGTTGACTTGCCCTCGGTGGGGGATAAGGCCAATAAAAAAGAACGTAACAAGAAATCCTCCAGGAAAATTTCCCAGCAGCAGGCGGCACAAAAGGTCAAAAACCGCTATGGCGGCAAAGTACTTAAAGTACAAAGCAGCAAGGTTAACGGTCAGGCCGGATATAAAGTCAAACTGTTAAAAAAAGACGGTCATATTATTTCCGTGCTGGTAGATGGTTCCTCGGGGAAGATTAAGGGAAATTAAACTATGCGTTTGTTGTTGGTTGAAGATGATCTTGCCTTGCAGGCAAATTTGCAGGGCCAGCTGGTCAGCGCCGGATATTCGGTAGATGTGGCCGGTGATGGTGAAGAAGGTTTGTTTAAAGGGCGGGAATATCCCTATGATGCCGCGATTATTGATGTCGGCTTGCCGAAATTAGACGGCATCAGTTTGATCAAAACCTTGCGTAAGCTTGATAAGTCTTACCCGATTATTGTGCTGACGGCACGAGATCACTGGCAGGATAAGGTCTCCGGGTTGGATGCCGGCGCCGATGATTATTTAACTAAACCTTTTCAGAGTGAAGAATTGCTGGCGCGGTTAAATGCCTTGATCCGCCGCTCGGCGGGACAGGCAAGCCCTGTGATTGAAAATGGTCCGCTGCGCCTCAATACCTCCAGTGCCCAGGTATGGGTGAATGAACAGTCGATCACGTTAACCAGTTATGAATACAAGCTGTTGGAATATCTGGCCCTGCATCCGGAGCAGGTGAAATCAAAAACCGAGCTTACCGAGCATATTTATGATCAGGACTTTGATCTCGACTCTAATGTCATTGAAGTTTTTGTCAGGCGCTTAAGGAAAAAACTCGATCCCGGCGCCGAATATGGCTTTATTGAAACGCTGCGGGGGCAGGGCTATAAGCTCAAGGTTTTTGATAATAAATGAGTAAGTACCTGCCTGAACTTTCGTCCCTGCTTCCCTGGAAACTCAAATCACTGAAAGCGCGCTTAAGGCTCAGTGCCTTGCTGATCATAGTGCTGGTATTGCCGCTGATCGGGGTAACCCTTAACAGTGCCTTTGAAGCCCAGATCAAGAGTGCGATCCATAATGAATTGGCTGCCTACAGCTATTCCATCTTAGCGGTGGCGGAAGTGGAGCAGCAGGATTTACTGATGCCGGAGCAGTTGCTGGAAAACCAGTTTAATGTGATTGAGTCCGGTTTATACGCACTGATCACTAAGGGGCCGGCGGCAGGGGAAGATAAACAGCAAGCTGCCCGGCAGGAAATATTATGGTTGTCTAACTCCCTGCTGGGGCTCGATATTCCTTATGTTTTTCCACAGCCGGCCTTAGGCCAGTCTTTGTCTGAAGAAATTTACCTTAACGGTGAACAACATTTAATTTACAGCTTTAGCGCCAGTTTCAGCGATGGCGAGCAAGCTTTTCCCGTGACTATCCATATCCTTAAAAACCAGGCGGATCTGCTAGTGATCACCGGTCAGTTTAAACGCCAGTTATGGCTGTGGCTGCTGGTGTTGATGGCCTTGTTGCTGCTGATCCAAATGAGCTGGTTAAACTGGACCTTAAAACCCCTGCATATCTTAAAAGGAGAATTGCAGTCGGTGGAGCAGGGCAAAACCGATCAGCTCCAGGCCCGTTATCCGCTGGAGCTGGAGCAAGTGGCCAGCCAGCTGAACCTGTTATTGCACACGGAGCAAAATCAAAGGCAAAGGTATCGCAATGCTTTGTCCGATTTGGCCCATAGCTTAAAAACGCCGCTGGCGGTGATGCAAAGCCAGCCACAATTACCCGAGGCCTTTAATGAACAACTCGCTGTGATCAACCGCACCATAGAGCATCAGCTCAAGCGGGCGCAAAGTGCCGGGGAGTCTTCCTGGCATCTGGGGATTTTGATCAAACCCGTTGCCCTTAAGTTGCTCTCGGCCCTGGAGAAAATTTACCGCCATAAAAATCTGGCCATTTCGGTCCTGGTGGATGAGGACGTGCTCTTTAAAGGGGATGAAGCCGATCTGATGGAATTGCTGGGTAATATGCTTGATAACGCCTGTAAAGCGGCAAAACATAAGGTGGTTATCCGGGGAAGTGCCAGTGAAGGGCAACTGGTGATCAAAGTGGAAGATGACGGCCAGGGTATCAGTGAAGATCAGCGGGAAAAGGTGCTTAACCGGGGCACCCGGGCCGATACTTATGAGCAGGGACATGGCATAGGGCTGGCAATTATCCGGGATATAGTGGCCAGCTATCAGGGACAGGTGTTAATCGAACAGTCGGTGGAACTTGGCGGCGCCAGCTTTAGCTTATGCTTTAATGATAAAAATCAATAATAACAAGTTTTTAAAGGTGATTCTGGCAAGTGTCGATTTTTGATTCTTATTTGCCAGCCAGAATGGCCCAGGATGCAATATATCCTCCTGAAGGCTAACTTTTAACCTGGTTGGGTATAATTACAGTTACAACCTTCATTACCCGGAGCCGCGCTGTTGAAAATCAACCGTCCGCTGTTATGGTTATGCTGTTTTTTTATCAGCAACTTTGCTTTGGCAAAAGAGTTAAGGCTTTGCTATGAAACTGAAAGCTTTCAGCTCCTCGGTACGGCCGGCGGTGAATCTACGCTGATAAGCGGCAATATCTTCATTGATAAAGTCAGTCAGGCGGTGGAGAGTGCCGGGTTTAAGGCGGCTTTTTATCGCCGCTCCTGGGGACGTTGCATCCAGGATTTAATCTCGGGTGAAAACGATGTTATTTTCCCCACTGTATGGATGAAAGAGCGTGATAAATGGGGACATTTTCCCCGTGATAAGCAAGGCAGGCTTGATAACAGCCGTGCGATTCAAAAGGCCATTTACCGGGTTTATACTCCGGCCAACAGCCGGCTTGATTGGGACGGCAAGCAGTTTTCTGCTTTGTCTTCAGGCATAGGGGCGCCTTATGGTTATGTGGTTTACCATATGTTAAAAAAAGCCGGATTTTTAAGTCCGATGGACTTGAGTGTCGAAGAGGGCTTTAAAATGTTGGCATTAAACCGACTTGACGGTTATGTGATTGAAGAGCAGGTCGGCAATGAGCTTATTGAAAGGGAGCAATACCAGGGGAAAATTATCCCTTTGCCGGTAGCTTTTCATATCAGCTATTTTCACCTTTTGCTGTCGCACCGGTTCTATCGCCGTGACCCGGCAGGGGCAGAAAGGATCTGGAATGAGTTAAAGGCGACTGTGCCGTTTACATTGCAGCCACAATCCCCGTTTAGACAAGATTGGCTGCAGCAGCGTTAAGCCAGAGAAGATTATGATTTATGTCTTGATGACACCGTTTAAATAAGTGGTAGTGTCATTGTGACACTTTCTGGCCGTCAAAATGTCCCCTAATAACCCGACTGCTGTGCTCTGATGCGCGATTTCCGGCGTTATCGTCAGCTGTTTTGATGATATTTATGGCCTGTCTTGTCTTATAGTTTTTTCTTATTTTTCAGTTGATTACCTGGTATTTTTTCCTTTTTTCAAATTCCGGCTGGAATATTTGTTGTCCTAATGACGTTTAAAAATAAAAGTGCTCAGCTTTTGATGTGAGTAACAAGAGAGTTTTTTTTCTGTAAGTTGTTGTTATGTATGTATAAAGTGTGGTTGGCATTAAGCTTGTATTATAAAGTACAAAACGGGTTAACAAGATGTCAGACGGTTAACCGGACAAGTAAATTTGAGCACAGAGGCCAGAAAAATGAATGAGCAATTTGATTTAGAAAAAATGTTAAAGATCAGTAATGTTGTCTTTTGGTCTGCTCTTGGGGTTACTTTACTGTCATTGTTCGCTGTTTATGGTTTTTATGAATATTTGAGCATCGGCCAGCAAGTTGCTTTACATATTGCAACCATCATTTTTGCTGCGGTATTTAAACTGGGTTATGTCTTACGCCTGGTTGCGCAGAAAGAATTAGGCCTTGCTGTCAGATAAAGAGGGCCGTTCAGGCGGGATTAAAACTGCTTGTTATTTTATCGGCACTTTTTGCTCGAAAATTAATTTTTGATGTTCGAGTCTCAGTATTTTTAATCGTCAGCTTTTGTTTGAATAATAATTTTTGATGTTCGAGTCTCAGTATTTTTCCTCAACAGTGTCTGTTGAAATATTCATAATTCATGTCTGTCAGCGGCAGTTTTCACCAGTGATGGTTGTTGCTGCAGTAATGCCCCGGATACATTTGTTAACCCCTGAGCTTATCACTGCCCGGTTTGCGCTAGTATCGGAGCTAAACTACAGTTAATCAAATCAAAGGTTAACCGCTAAAGCAGGGGTAACATGAATGCTTTCCTGAGTTGTCATCGCATGAAAACTTTACTCTTATCGGGTTTTTGCTTTGTTTGTTTCTTTGCCACGGCTCAGGTATCGGCACAAAGTAAAAACACCCGAGGCGGCTTTTTAGACTTTAACCTTTATCCCCATTTAACCGATGTCGACACTGACAGCGTATTCACCTTAAATGCCGCAGCTAAGCTGGGGCAGAGGTTTTCTTACTTCAGCCTGCTTAACCTTTACAGCCAAGAGGGCAGCGATAGTTTAGGGGATGCCGATGCCTTTTATACCGAGCAGAATATCCGCTGGCAAATCCGTGAAAATTCGCCGTTGGATCTCACCTTGCAAATGAACTTAAGAACCGGAGAGGATAATGACAGGCACAGGTTAGGGATCCGCTGGCGCTTGAGTGACACCTCGTTTTTGCAGGCGTTTTTTAAAAGTATTCATTTAAGGTATGCCATTAACCTGCATGCGGTGCAGTTTGATCATGAAGATCCTTATATCTGGCAGCTGGAGCATTCTTTTATGATGAAATTTCCCTATATCAGCAACCGCCTTTACTTGGCGGGTTTTGCCGATCATATATTTAATCAGGATCTGCCCTCAACGATTCCTGCTAATCCTGTGGTTTTGGAAGCTCAGCTAGGTTACCGGTTGGTGGAGAACTTCTTTATTGTCAGTGAATACCGTCTTAACCAGTACCGGCGCTCGGACGTGAATAACCTGGCAATTGGTCTGCAATACAAGTTTATCTGGTAAAGTCCCGGGCACCGGTTGGTGTTATTTAGATAATAATAGAAGAAACCCGGTTTCGTCCCTGCTCTTTAGACTGGTACAGGGCCATATCCGAAATACTCAACAATTCGGTAAAACTCGGCTCGCCGTTTTCTGTGGTGGCTACACCGATACTGATGGTGAAGGTGATCTTGTTGTCCTGAAATGCCAACTCGGTAGCTGCCACTTTTTCCCGGATACGCTCGGCGATTTCTATGGCAAGGTCGTGGCCGGTTTCCGGTAACATTAACACGAATTCTTCACCGCCCCAGCGCGCCACCAGATCTGTGATCCGGGTGGAATCTTGCAAGATACTTGAGGTGCTTTTCAATACCTTGTCGCCGATGTCATGGCCAAAGCTGTCATTGATTATTTTGAAATGATCCAGATCTAACATCAAAATTGAAATAGGGCGCGAGGCTCTCAGGGATCTTGGCCATTCCAGCGCCACTCTTTCCAGCAGTTTTCTCCGGTTGGCCAACCCTGTGAGGTCGTCCTGAAATACCTGCTCCTTTAGTTGTATTTCCAATAATTTACGCTCTTCAATTTCTTTTTCCAGTAAGAGGGATTTTTGCTCCAGGGCCTTATTTTGCGCAGTGAGGGTGCGGTTAAGAGACAGGTATAAGGCACACATCAGGGCAAACCCCAGGGCGGAAATGATGGCTATGGTCACCAGCGTCTGGTATTTACTGGGGCGCCACAGGCCTTGTTCTAAGCTGATCCATTTGCTAATAAATTGCTGTTTTTGCCCGGGTGGCATAGCGGCCAGGACTTTATCGAGGATCGGGATCAAAGGGCTAAGCTCGCTGCGCACGGCAAAGGCAAGCTGGTAGGTATAATCTATCTCCCCGGAAACCTGCAGATTGGTAAGTTTTAATGCCTGTATCTGATAGCTGGCGGTGCCCAGATTGAGGAGCATGGCATCTACGCTGCCAAAGGAAAGTTTTTGCAGGGCTTCTGCGGTGGATCGGGCATAAACCAGGTTGATTTTATCGCTAAACTGCTCCAGGTATTCATTGACGCCAAAACCATAAACAGTGATCAAAGTCAGGCCGTATAGATCTTCCAGGGAGAGTTGTCGGTTAATATCATTGCGGGTCAGGATCACCACCGGCAGGTATAGGTAAGGCTGGCTGAATGTCAGGTATCTATCCCGCTGTGTGGTTTGGCTGGCGACAGTGAGCAGATCTGCTGTCCCGGCATTGAGGTGGTCTTGTGCCTGTTTCCAGCTATGGGTTGGAACCTCAACCAGTTCAATTGCTAACACATCCAGGCAGTAACCGAGTATGTCCTGGGAAATTCCCATCAGCTCCCCCCGGGAATTGCGGAATTCGAACGGGGCATAGTCGGGATCACCGGCAATACGAATTTTTGGATGTTGCTCTAACCAGGCCTGTTCATCCGCCGTGAGGTTGACAACATTGGCACTTACCGGGGCAGCGAGCAGGAAAATGATGACTAACAGGGGAACAAATAACATCTTTTACATCCAAACCTAGATTCTATTCACTATAGACCAAGGCGTATTTCCTTGCGAAAGTGATTAATCCTTGTACTTGTCCTGGCGGCATAGGTATAATCGCCGGCTTATTTTCGCTACTGCGCTGCGTCGGTTTACAGCTTTACTTTGCTGCTGTGTGCCGCTGCCGTCTTTAGTGCTTAAACCGTGCCCCGAACAGGATCTTTATTTTGAGTAGTACCGCTTTTTCATCCCTTAAATTACGTATCGAGCTGCAAGAGAACTTAAGTAGCTTAGGTTATCAGGCCATGACGGCGATCCAGGCACAGAGTTTACCCGATATCCTGGCGGGCAAAGATGTCATCGCCCAGGGGAAAACCGGCTCGGGTAAGACGGCGGCGTTTTCCTTGGGGTTATTGCAGCAGCTGAATGTTAAGCGTTTTCGTATCCAGTCGCTGGTGTTATGTCCGACCCGGGAGCTGGCGGATCAGGTGGCGAAAGAAATCCGTAAACTGGCACGTACCATACATAATATCAAGGTGTTAACCTTATGCGGCGGCATGCCTTTTGGCCCGCAAATAGGCTCTTTGGAGCACGGCGCCCATATCGTGGTGGGCACACCCGGGCGGGTGGAAGAGCATGTGCGCAAAGGCACTTTGCATCTTGATAATATTACCACTTTAGTACTCGATGAAGCCGACCGCATGCTGGAAATGGGCTTTGCGCCATCCCTGGATGCCATCATTGAACAGGCGCCGAAAAAACGTCAGAATTTATTGTTCAGCGCCACTTACCCGGCGCAGATCAAAGCCATTGCCGGCGCTGTGATGACAGATCCCGTGATGGTGAAAGTAGCGGCCACTCATGATAATAGCAGTATCAGCCAGCACTTTTACCAGATAGAAGATAACCGGCAGCGGCTGGAAGCCCTGCGTTTGCTGCTGCTGGCCCATAACCCGGCTTCTTCCGTGGTCTTTTGCAATACCAAAAGAGAAGTGCAGGAAGTTGCGGACGAACTGCATAATTACGGTTTTAGCGTATTGGCCTTACACGGGGATTTGGAGCAAAGAGACAGGGATAAAGCTTTGATCCGTTTTGCCAATAAAAGTGCCAATATCCTGGTGGCTACAGATGTTGCCGCCCGCGGACTGGATATTGAAGCCCTGGATGCAGTGTTTAACTATCATATTGCCCGCGACAGTGAAGTACATGTGCACCGTATTGGCCGTACCGGCCGTGCCGGTAGCAAAGGCCATGCTTATTCTTTTTACAGCGACAAGGAAAGTTATAAGGTCGCTTTACTGGAAGATTACTTAGATCGCACCATAGCAGGCGAAAGCTTGCCTGATGCCGGTGTGCTTGCCAATAAACCGGCCGCTCCCCTGATGACGACTTTGCTGATCGACGGCGGCAAGAAACAAAAATTACGTCCGGGGGATATCTTAGGGGCATTAACCGGCGAGAAGGGCATTCGCGGTGAGCAGGTGGGGAAAATCAATGTCTTTGATTTTTTTGCCTATGTCGCGGTGGCCAAAAATGCCGTAACCCCGGCGTTGAGAAAGCTGGAAAAAGGTAAGATGAAAGGGCGCAACTTCAGGGTACGTATCGTTAAAGATTAGTTTTCTTCTCAGCTTATACCGTCTTGCTCCTCTTCTGGTGCGGGGCGGTATTAACTTGTCGCTTTGCTCACTTCTTTTGCTCTCATCACCTCATCATTTGAACTTGCACCGGCTCTTAAGGCAACCTTAAGCTTGCATTGATAAAGTCGCCATCTGTTTTACTTATCTATTAGCTTAATGCTAATTAGCCTGGTTCCAATTAACAGAGAAGTAGCGCATTGAATATATTAATTGTTGAAGACTCCCTATCGTTAAGGCGCAGCCTGCGCCTGGGATTAACTAACCTGGGTTTTACCCTGGATGATACCGGCGACGGCTCCGAGGGCTTATCTATGGCACTGACGGGGGACTATCAGTTGCTGATCTTAGATATTATGCTGCCGGGGCTCGATGGCCTGTCGATATTAAAAGCCCTGCGCAGGGCACAAAGCAATATCAAAGTGTTGCTGCTGGCGGCCAAGGACCTGCCGCAAGATAAGGTCAAAGGTCTGCTTGAAGGGGCGGATGATTATATGACCAAGCCTTTTTCCTTTGATGAACTCCATGCCAGGTTAGTCAACCTGATGCGGCGCGGCGATCTCTGCGTGGCGTTGAATAAAATTTGCATCAGTAACTTTTCTTTAGACATTAACCAGAAGCAGCTTTTCTTTGGCAATGACAAGGTGGGATTAACCCCCAATGAATATAAGATCATCGAATGCCTTTTTTCCAATCAAAACAAGGTGATCAGCCCGGAAAAACTCAGTGAATATATTGTCGGCCAGTACAATATGATTTCAAAAAACTCCATTGAAGCACATCTCTCTTCTGCCCGGAAAAAGATCAAAGGCTTAGGGGGAAATTTACCGGTGAAAACCAAGCGGGGTTTTGGTTATATCGCCGCTAATTGATGGCCATGCACTCCATTAAAAACCGCCCGGTGAGAGCCATCAGCATTATTATTTAGGTGATCTTAGCGGTCATTTTATTGATGAAAGATTTAAGTGCTGATGGTTTGCCGATGAATTTATGCCGGAGCTTTCATCGCGAACCGATAGCGAGTATTTTCAGTTTTGGCGTAATAGCCAGACTTTTGAGAAGTCTTGTTTTTTGAGTTTTTATAAATAAATCAACTGTCTAAGGATGAGTTGCCATTAAATAGCCATCTGTTTTTCCCTGTCCGTTAATATCATCAGCACAGCGGCTAATGGCTGGAGCCTGAAAAAGCATCATTTTCGATATTGAGGTTATTATTTTTAAACCGTGAATAATAATCCGTCCGCTAGCCTGCAAATTTAGTGTAGAGCGCCTCTGTCCAAATCAGCACCAGCAGGGAAATGGCCAGAAATACCGCGGAAGAGCCTAAATCTTTGGCGCGGCCGATAAGTTCGTCATGCTCTAACGTGATTTTATCCGCCAGTGCTTCCAGTGCAGAATTGATAATTTCCGCAAACAGTACAAAAAATAAGGTAGCAATCAGCATCAGGTGGTGCAGGTTGGACTGGGCCAGGTAAAAAGAGGCGGGCACCAATAAAGCGGTCAGGAAAAGTTCCTGGCGAAAGGCGGATTCATGGATAAAAGCCGCTTTAAAGCCTTTGATGGAGCAATGGGCCGCTTTAAAGATACGTGTCAGTCCTGAGCCGTTGGGTTTGTTCATATCGTTATTTTTAGCAATCATTTGTGGTTTCATTATATCTTCTTTATTTATCAATAAAAAAGCCAAGGCTGTGCTTTTATGATGGCAAATTGTTAATTATTGTAAGCGGTACAGGTTATTGTGGTAGGCAGCGAGCCCCATAAAGATAAGGATAAGGCGCGTATTTCCCTGCCAGGGTCGGATAGCCTTGCCGGTGATAAACGAAATGAATGGCGCTCGAAATCTAAAAAAGACGCTTTTAGGCCAGTGAGCAGCAATGATTGGTTCGGTCTTCATAGCGGCAAGTACTTCATATAAGGTGCAACATCTGTTATGACTTGATAAAGCCAGGGCGTTGCTCGCTAATATATAAAAATGAACTTAAGGTTCGCTTAAGGGCAAAAACTCAAAATTTTCAGGTAAAAAGGAGATCGTTTTTAAGCCTATTTTGCGCTAGAATTTGCCGGTTTCGGGGGATGTAAAATGTGGTCGGCATGAACAGTTTTGTGCTGGTTAGGAGTAAGCCTTGGTGTCAATGAAGTTAGCGTATCAGCAATTGCTGGATAACCGGCAGCTGCTTGAGGATCCGGCGCAGTTAGCCGCTGTCGATGCTTTAGTCGGTCTTAGTCAAGCGCTGGAGCACAAATATAAACACCGGCAAACCTTTTTGGGAGAAATATGGGGAAAATTACGTCGGCCGAGGCCTGTACCCGGTATTTATTTTCATGGCCGGGTAGGTAGAGGCAAAACCATGTTGATGGATTTGTTTTACCGGCACCTTGGCATCAGGCAAAAAAAACGCATTCACTTTCACCGCTTTATGGAAACTGTTCACCACCAGTTAACGGCTATGCCTGTGTGTGATAACCCCCTTAAACGTATCGCCAAGTCCTGGTCGAAAGATATCCGGGTATTATGTTTTGATGAGTTCTTTGTTTCGGATATCGGTGATGCCATGCTGATTTCCAGGCTGCTTAAGGCACTCTTTGAATATGGGGTGACTTTGGTGGCGACCTCCAATTGCCGCCCCGAAGCCCTGTATCGCAACGGCTTGCAAAGAGAGCGCTTTGTTCCCACCATAGATCTTTTATATCGGCAGTGCCGGGTGATTTCGGTTGACGGCGATAAAGACCACCGCCTGTTGTCGCTGGCTCTCCGGGAGGAGCGGGTTAAAACTTACCGGGATTACGTTTATGGCCGGGATGATGCGGCAACCAGGTTAAGGCAGGTTTTCAGCGTTTTTGGCAAACAGCCGCCACGTGCAGGGGAAATAGAGATTAACCACCGCCTTATCCCCTATAAAGGTTTGGCTAAAATGCCGGAGTGCCGGCAAAGTATTATTTGGTTTGATTTTAATGCCCTGTGTTCGGGGCCGCGCAGCCAGCGGGATTATATTAAGTTGGCTAATCAGTTTTCTGTGGTGTTACTTGACGCGGTGCCGCAATTTGTCGGTGAGCGGATTCAAGGGGTGGCTTCAGGTGTTGAAGACGGTTACCGGTGCCAAGGCAAGATGCTGACCCACCTGCAAAGGTTGGATGATGAAGCGCGGCGCTTTATTGCCTTGGTGGATGAATTTTATGACCGCAAGGTAAGGTTGATCATCTCGGCAGCGGTGGATATCGATGACTTATACCAGGGGCAAGAGCTGAGTTTTGAATTTGCCCGTTGCCGCTCTCGCCTGGTTGAAATGCAGTTTATGCAATACCGCTCCCTGCCTGAACAAAGCGCCTAATTATTCCCCGGGGTTAAGGGGGTTATCAGCCCTTTGACGGTGAAAACCAAGGCTAACAGGAAAATGACAAAGGACAAGCTACCGCCGCCTCCGCCCCCATCATTGCCAGAGTCTTCTTCTTCAACATTATTGACCGTGATCTCGACACTGGCATTGTCGGCTAAATGACCGTCATTGACTTCTACCGTAAAGCTGAAGCTTGATGTTGAGCTGACACTGGGGGCGGTAAAAGTCGGACTTGCCGCGGTCGGATTGTTTAAGGTGACAGAGGTCCCGCTGCTTTGCGTCCATTGATACCTCAAGGGATCGCCGTCGGGATCGCTGCTGCCACCGGCATTTAATGTTACCAAGTCTCCTTCATTGACGGTTTGTGCACTGCCGGCATCGGCCACCGGCGATTGATTTGGCAACAGGGTGATTTTATACAGGGCGCCGCTGTTGCCGCTCGGCAGGCCGTTTTCATTGGCTAGGACATAAAGCTCACCGCCGGCATCCCGGGCAAAGCCTAAAATTGCGCCGACATCGATGTCATCCTTGTCTTGAAACTCAGAAATTGTGTTTTCATTGTTGAGGTAAAATAACCGGCCATTGAAATCACCAAAAACATACCGCCCCAGCAGATCTTCATAGCTTGTTCCCCGGTAGACAAAACCGCCGATCACCGCGACCCCTTCGTCATGATCGTATTCGACTACGGGGTTTATGGTGTCCATCGTCTCAGACTGGCTATAGACATAACCTTCACCGTCGCCGTTGGCAAAAAAGCCAAAGCTGCCCTCGCGGATATTCCAGCCATAATTGCCTCCCGAGGTGATATTATTAATTTCTTCGATATCATTCTGGCCGACATCACCGGCATATAAGTTTCCCGAGACAGGATCAAAAGATATCCGGTATGGGTTTCGTAAGCCGTAAGCAAAAATTTCATCCACCCCGCTGATACCGACAAAGGGATTATCTGGCGGTATGCCGTAGGCGCCATTTTCACTGTTGTTGCCATCTGGGTCTATCCGTAAAATGGTTGCTAAGACATTCCCTGTGTCCTGGCCGTTGCCATCGGTGCCGTGGCCGACCATGGCAGTGCCGAGAAAGCTTTGTCCGTCAATATCATCGGCGCCGCCGCCGTCTCCCAGGGCAATATACAATAAGCTGTTATTATCAAAAGTAATGGCGCCGCCGTTATGGTTAAACTGTGGCTGGTCGATGCGCAGTATTTCTTGTGCCGATTCGAGGTCTATTATCAAACCTCCTTCACCGCCAATGTCGGCGAACCATCTGGTTAATACTCCCTGGTGATCGGCGTTTTCACCTTCGGGCATGGTTGAAAAATCGGCTTCCCCGAAGACGGGTTGTGAGCTAAAGGTATACAGGGTTTTATTGCTGACAAAATCCGGATGAAAGGCCAAACCGAGTAAGCCCCTTTCATCAAAACCTCCCAATGCTTCAATGCCGACATCGACCAGTAAAGCAGATAAATCGGCTGTGAGGGCTTTCTCTCCCGAAGCCATGGAGATCCCCCAGATAAAACCGACCTGATCGATAACATAGAAATAATCATTGATACCCGGGGCATTTGTTCCCCAGACAGGCGCAACTAATTCCTGGCTAAAGGGCTCAAGTGCCAATTTTAATCCGCCTGAAAAGATAGGCAGCGCAATAGGATCGTCAAGTTTTACCGGATCTTCGGGGGGCTCGACAGCGGTGAGGGCGGTGAAACTGAAGTCATCAAAGACTGCATAGCTGGAACTATTGTTGATGAGTTCGACCCTGCTGATGCCTTCGCCGGAGGTTATGCTGAGCTCCTGCCATGAGGTTGTGGCAGTATAGCTATCGACCAGGTTATCGCTAATATCAAACACATTGACCGTCGCCCCCGCCGCGCCGGATTGTGCCTTTAAAAAGACCGAGAGTTCTGCGGCCGGGGTCGCGAAACTGACCGTCGCGGTATTGTTTTCTACCATAAAGGCCTGAGAGCCGCTGTGATAAAGGGATGCTATACCGGCAAATTTGGCTTCGCCATTGGTGAAAGTGACTGTGTTGGGTGCGGTGCCCAGGGTAAAGGAGCCGGACAGATCTGTGGTTTCAAAACTGGTCTCGACATCCGCAGCCTTGCTAACAGGTGAAGTGAGCAGGCAAAGGATAAAAATCAGCAGAAATGCCAGGAGTTGCCAGGGAGTGTGTTGTTGATGTTTGAGTCGTATTAAATAATTCATGGTCTTGGCCCATTAATTTTTAATCACTGTCTCTAACATGACCGGGTCCTTTTAAATTTATTTCCGTTATTTTGTGATTTAATTCAAGCCGATATTAATTAATGTTTTTAATTATGGTCAGACCTGTTTACTTGGTGTAAACTAGTTGTAAAAGGCAAGGTGCTTGAAAAAGTACTCACGCAAAACCACGGATCTAAGGGGTTTCCTATGATGGCTGGGTTGCAAGTTTGATCGTGACAATATTCACCAGATTTCTTCTCTTATAACAGACCTAGTGTTTGCCCCCTGATTTCGTAACTTTTATCTTGTTGTTTAAAGTTATGCTGTTTGATTATGTATGTAGAACAATGTTTTGAAAAATTTTCTCTCACCCTGTTGGCACAAATGGGGGAGAAATTCAGCCGCGGCGATGTTACTTTAGGTGATTCACGCCTTTTGTGTGAAAGCATTTGTGAATATCAGATGTATTTAGCCGCAAAAAATGAATCCTTATCTTTATCTCCTGTCGCGAATAAAAGTGGTGGCGGTCATGGCTGCTAATTTCCAGTACCGGATGCAAATCGTCCGGGATTGCTTATATGTCGTATTTACGGGCAAAGCCGGTATCAGTGATATCAAACACAGCTATCAAAATCTGTTTGAAATGGCCGACAGGCATAAGATCACTAAAGTGTTTAAAGATTGCCGTGAACTTGAATTGGCTTGTGGCTCTTTGGAGTTGTTGCAACTGATGAAGCAGCTAAAACAGGAGCTTCAGCGCTTTAAAATAGCCCGGCTGGTATCTATGCAGGGGCACAGGCAAATGCTGATCCAGCAAATTGCCGCCAATAAAAAGCTGGACATGGAAAACTTTTACTGTAAAAAACAAGCGGAACTTTGGTTGCACTAAAGATAGGCCCTCCGATAGTTTTGCCGTTACTTTTTTATTGAGTCAACTTGGTCAATTTCATTAAAACTTGGTCAATACCGCTAAACTTCCTCTTCCCTGATATTCTGTTAGATTTTCTTTTTTTATTAAGTTATTGATTTTTATGATTAATAAATGTTGGCATTGATATCGCTATACCCTGTGTAACCAGGTAAAGATAAATAACAAAAATGATCCCCTTAAGCGATAAAGGAAATGCCATGAAAACATTATTAGCAAGTACTCTGATTTTAACCTCTACCAGTCTTTATGCCCATGACTCCTGTGACGTCGAACTGGAAGGCGGGATCAAAATTGACAGCTCGGGTATTGAATTTATGCAGGATAAAAAGCCTGTTTATAGCATTCTTGAAGATAACCGTTTAGTCGTCGATGGCAAAAATATCGAGTTAAATGCCAGCCAGCAGTCCCTGGTCACCGAATATGCCGCCAGTATCCGCGCAGTTGTACCGGAAGTAAAATCTATCGCCATTGAAGGCATAGATTTAGCGGTGGAAGGCGTGAATATGGCCTTTAATGAATTATTGGGGCCGGGCAATGATGTCGGGGCCGATCTGACCCGTGAACTGACGGCCTTGCGTGAGCAAGTACAAACCCGCTTTGATGCCGATAAGGGGTTTTATGTGGACGAACACGGTTTTGCCGGTGAAGAATTTTTTGGTGAGGAATTTGAGCAGCGTATCGAGTCTGTAGTGGAAAAAGCCATGCGCGATTCTATGGGCAGCTTATTGATCGCCGTGGGGCAGCAAATGTTATTCTCCGGCGATACCGGGGCCTTTGAAACTAAAATGGAAAATTTTGGCAATAAGATAGAAAACGAAATGGAAGCACGTGGTGCTGAATTGGAAAGCAAAGGCGAGCAAATTTGTTTGTCCGTTGTCGAAATCGACACTCTGGAAGAGCAGTTAAAAGCCCAGATCAGCGAGCTTGAAAATATTAATATCCTGAAGGTGAAAAGCCACGGCAGCAACAAAATTTAATTTTTCCTGACGGGCTGTTTCGGCAGCCTTTTTTTAATTTCACAAAACGGGGATGTCAATTTTTGCGGCGGTATTCAGGTTGATGGCTCCGGCAAAAAAGCAAATCCCAAATAAAAAAGGGAAACCAGCAAAGCCGGTTTCCCTTTTTTATTGGCTTAACGGTTTAACCGTTAATTTTTTCTTGTTAACAGAGCCTTAGAAATTTACCGTGCTTTTTCCGCTTACCAGCCACTGGCCTTCGTTTTGCCTGTCATCGTGGTTTAGCCATACCGTGCCGACCCCTTTGGCATCTTTGACGGTTTTTAATGCTTCATTGGCCATGGCATTGGTGGGCACGCTAAAGTGATACTGGCTGCCCAGCTGCTGACAAGCACTCTCGCCGTTTGCCCAGGCGCCGGTTTGATCTGTTACCTGCCAGCTGTTGTCACTGTCGCTTTGGCAGGCAAAAGCCCGGCTATTGTCACAGCTTTGATCGTCCCAGCGGCCGTTGCCCCATTGCACCGCGCAATTCTGGTTGCCGCCGGAGTTATTGGGTTCGTTGCTGTCCCAGCTCCAGATCCCCGCTGCTAAACGGCCGTCATTGGTGACCATATCATCGAGGTTAACGATATTGGCGCCGGTTTTAAAATAGGTGGTGACATCGCTTGCGGTGATATAATCGTCGCTGCCGCCGGTGAAAACATTACCAATACTGGCGACGGTAGTACGGTCTTCCCAGATGCGGCCGATATCTCCCAAACCGGTGAAGGCAAAGTTTTTCCAGTTAGTATTGCTGTGGCAGCCGCCGTCACCCCAAACCAGGACTTTTTTCCCCTGGGCCAGGACATCGGCTTTGGTTAAGGTATTGGGAATGGAACCACAGCCATTGCTCTTGTATACCCATTGGCCAAAGCGAGAGTTAATTTGCTCGTAAAGATCCCCCTGGTGGCCATCGCTGTGATCTTCTATATATAAGATCAATACCTGATTGTCGCTGGCGCTGCTGTTGAGCCAGTCTTTGACTTCGTTCAGGCCTTCGTGCAGATATTTGTCATTGATGCTGCAAAAGCCGTGACACATCAGCAAACGTTTCGGATAGGAAAACAGGCTTTCCATTTTCGTGGTCCAGTGGGCATCGATTTCAATGAAACGGGCGCCTAAACGCAACTGATCTTTGATGGTGAGTTTTTGCTGCGGATCTAAGTAGCGGCAACCGACAGAGAAGTTACAGCTGGTATATTCTTCAGAATTATAGCTGTTGTGGGTACCGGGAATATTGTTATCCGCCATAGGGCTGTATACATCTATCAGACGCTGCGCCGCTAGTGCTTTGCCTTGCCAGCTGTTATTGAAATCATCGACACTGTCGGCCTGGGCCTGGCCGATAAATGCGCCAAATGCTAAAACGCAGCTTGCTGCGGCATGTGTTAATTTAAAATTCATACTGTTGCCTTTTTTATTGTGAATCCAGGATCGGATTATTTTCGGGACAACTGCGGGCATGGTTTACCCGCTCCCTAGGTAATAATTTGTAAATCCTTAATGGTTATTATCTTCCCCGTAATATCGGGAGCTGAGTAACAATATTCGATCAAAACACTGGGTGGGGGCTAGTTTCTCACTCACTGCTACTAATCTGCTCATCGGATGAGCGTTGATTATGGTACCGGGTTAAATTGAAAAATGCACGCTTAAAATCGGGTGAATTTTGATCAAAAAAATATTGTTTTATTTCATGTGATTATCTTGCGTTGTCTTAGTTTTCTACAAAAACTGTTGTTTTTCCATCAGGATATTGGCGCTTTTTTATTGTTGTTGTTCTCTGCTTTTCCGGTAGCGTATCGCCACTTTATTTTCTGGTTGTCAGCCTTTAAGGTGTTTACTATTAAGTTTATTTACTGCAATAAAAGGCTCAGGTGTGGCTAAGTCAATTTTAATTACCGGTTGTTCGAGCGGTATCGGCCTGGACGCTGCTTTAACACTACAGAAAAGAGGCTATAAGGTTTTTGCCAGTGCCAGAAAACCTGAGGATGTCAATCGCTTGCAGCAGCTGGGGGTGAGCTGTTACCGGTTGGATCTGGATGAGGCTAATTCCATTGAAAATACCGTGACTAAGGTGTTGGCAGAAACCGGCGGCACCTTAGATGCGTTATTTAACAATGGTGCTTATGGCCAAGTGGGAGCGGTGGAAGATTTGCCGGATAGTGCACTGCGCGCCCAGTTTGAAACCAATGTTTTTGGCTGGCACCAGTTGATCCGCCTGGTAGTGCCGGTGATGCGCAGGCAGGGACACGGCCGTATCATTCAAAACAGCTCTATTTTAGGTGTGGTGGCGATACCGTATCGCGGTGCTTATATTGCCAGTAAATATGCCATAGAAGGTTTGACCGATACCTTAAGGTTGGAGCTTGCGGGCAGTGGTATCTATGTCAGTTTAATTGAACCCGGCCCCATTAATACCCGCTTTCGCGCCAATGCCCTGGTTAAATTTAAACAATATATCGATATCAAGCAGTCGGTGCATCATCGCCGCTATCAGCAGCAACTGGCCCGGCTGGAAAAAACCGGCAACAGCAGCGGTTTTACCTTGCCGGCAAAAGATGTGACCGCCAAAGTGATTGCCGCGCTGGAAAGCAAACATCCTAAAGTACGTTATCCGGTGACTGTGCCCAGTTTTTTATTCATTCTACTCAAGCGATTGTTGCCGGGGGCATGGTTAGATAAGTTGCTGGCAAGAGGGATGTAAAAGGGACTGTAATGAAGGGGAGGTAAGAAAGGGATGTTTCCCCCCCGGGAATCAAGTAAACTAGCCGCCTGTTTTTCCCCGGCGTTCCCTTTTTAGGAAGTACATCAATGCACGCAGTACATCGTTTATATCAATACCGTAAAAGTTTATGCACCACAGTGTTTGCCGCCCGGGGGCAAAGGGTGAAACGTTGTCAGTTGTGCCAGCTGGCACAAAGCAATTGTATTTGTGAGCTGGCGGTTAAAGGGCAAAGCAATGCCGGTTTTTTGCTGTTGATGTACGATACCGAGGTATTAAAACCCAGTAATACCGGTCGGTTAATTGCCGATGTTATCCCGGATACTTTTGCCTATTTATGGTCGAGGACAGAAGAAAATCCCGAGCTGTTGGCTTTGCTCCGGGATGAACAATGGCAGCCTTATGTGGTGTTTCCGGCGCAATATGCGCAGGAAAACCGGCCGGTTTTTCAAAAAGATATTCCCTGTGAGCCCGGCAAGCGGCCGTTATTTATTATGCTTGACGGCAGCTGGCGTGAAGCGAAAAAAATATTCCGTAAAAGTCCTTACCTGGCCAAGTTACCTATGGTGTCTTTTAACCTGGAAGATAATGCGGTAACTTCCCGTTATCAGCTGCGCAGCGCCGGCGGTGAAAACCAGCTGGCGACGGCTGAGGTAGCCGCCCGGGTATTGGCGATGTGGGGGGAGCATGATAATGCCAGGTTACTGGATTTATGGTTTGACGTCTTCAGTTATCAATATCAAAAAAGTGTCTGCCAGAGTAATAAGGGCAATGCCGATGCCCTGGATAACTTTACCGCCTTTATTGAGCAACAACAGGCGCTATAGTTTCCATTGCTGCCCTAATCTTGCGGCATCAGCAGGCCCTGGTGCTCTGTTACCAATTGCTTTAAATAATGCCAGACGCTATTGACCCGGGACAGACGCTTGATTTCCGGGTGGGTGACTAACCAGAAGCTGCGTACCACCTTGATATCTCCGGTGCACAATTTTACCAGGCTGGGATCCTGGGCGGCTAAAAAGCAGGGTAAGATGCCTATGCCCAGGCCGCTTTTAATGGCGCTGTATTGACTGATGACACTGGTGCTGCGAAAGCCGGGCAGCAGATCCGCATTGAGCTCCTTCAAATAGGAAAGCTGCTCGGTAAACAATAAATTATCAACATAGCTGACCCAGTTATGCCCGGCTAAATTATCAAGCGTCACGGTTTCATTGTGCCTGTTTAGGTAATCCGGGTGGGCGTACAGCTGCAGCGTATAATCGCATAACTTACTGACGATCATTGAGGTGCTGTTGGGGCGCTCTACCGCGATGGCGATATCGGCTTCGTTGCGGCTGATTTTCACATACCGGGAGAAATGCAATAAATCAATTTGGATATTGGGAAACTGTTGCTGCATCGGCAACAGGTTGGGAGCGATAAAAAAATTGCCGAAGGCTTCGGTCACCCCGATACGGACACAGCCGCTGTTTTGGGCGTTGTTATGTTTGATATCGTCCAGGGCATAACTGGCATCCTGCTCCATGCGGCGCGCCGAGGCCAGCAAACGTTCGCCGTCGCTTGTCAGAATATGCCCGTCCTGGGTGCGCTCGAATAATTGCGTGGCCAGCTGTTCTTCCAGCTTATGCAGCCGCCTGGATATGGTTGACGGGTCAAGGGCAAGCCTTTTTGCCGCTTGCGATAAGCGCTCGCTGCGGGCAACTTCTAAAAATATTTTGATATCATCCCAGTTCATCAGGGTATTTTAAACCGTTTTTCATTCTCTTGCAAAAATGCAATTTGCGTTGCATTTATGTTTGTTGTTCTTGTTGCAAGAAAGGCATACCTTAGCCACCATAGAAAGATATACCATATCTATTTGATACCGAAATTTTTAAGGGACTTGTTATGAGCATAAAAGAAATCCCGCTGATCATCGGCGGTGAGAAAGTTCAGTCTAAGACCGAGCAATGGTTAGACGTATTAAACCCGGCAACTCAAGAAGTTGTTGCCCGTGTGCCTATGGCGACACTGGATGAAGTGGATGCGGCGGTTGCCTCGGCGCAAGAAGCCTTTAAGTCCTGGTCAAAGGTCTCGCTGACCAACCGTATGCGTATTATGCTGAACCTTCAGCAACTGATCCGTGAAAATACCGAGGAGCTGGCGCGTTTAGTCACTTTAGAGCACGGGAAAACGTTACCGGACGCCGAAGGTGAAGTAGGCAGGGCTTTAGAAGCCATTGAAAATGCCTGTTCTGTTACCCGTTTGCAATTAGGGCAAATGGCCAACAATGCTGCCACCGGTGTTGATGTTTATACCATGAACAAACCGTTAGGGGTTTGTGTCGGTATTACCGCCTTTAACTTCCCGCTGATGTTGCCGGCCTTTATGTTCCCGATTGCCATTGCCTGTGGTAATGCTTTCGTGCTTAAGCCTTCCGAGCAAGATCCGTCTTCTACCATGCTGATGGTTGAGTTGGCGCTTAAAGCCGGTATCCCGGCTGGTGTGCTTAACGTTGTACACGGTGGTCCGGATGTGGCGAACCGTTTATGTGAGCACCAAGATGTTAAAGCGGTGTCTTTCATTGGTTCAACCCATGTCGGTACCCATATTTATAACCATGCCGGTGCCCACGGTAAACGCGCCCAATGTATGATGGGGGCGAAAAACCACATGGTGATCATGCCTGATGCCAATAAAGATCGCGCCATCAATGATTTATTAGGCTCAGCCTTCGGCGCCGCCGGTCAGCGCTGTATGGCAAACCCGGTGACGATTTTAGTCGGCGAAGCCCGCAGCTGGTTACCGGAAATAGCCGAGCGCGCCAAGTCACTAAAAGTTGGCCCGGGCACGCAGCGTGATGCCGATTTAGGTCCTGTGGTTTCACCGCAAGCGAAACAGCGCATCATTAAATTACTCGACTCCGGGGTTGAGCAGGGCGCTACCTTGTTGGTAGACGGTCGTGATTGTCAGGTAGAAGGTTATCCGGATGGTAACTTTGTCGGACCAACTATGTTCAGCAAGGTTACAACCGATATGGATATCTATACCCAGGAAATCTTTGGCCCGGCGTTATGTGTGCTGGAAGCGGAAACCCTGGAAGAAGCGATCGAGATCATCAACAATAATCCAAACGGTAACGGTACTTCCCTGTTTACTTCATCCGGCTGGGCGGCGCGTAAATTTGAAAACGAAATTGATGTCGGCCAGGTGGGTATTAACGTGCCGATTCCTGTGCCGGTTGCCTACTTCAGCTTTACCGGTTCACGTGCGTCTAAACTGGGTGATTTGGGACCTAACGGCAGCCAGGTAGTGAGCTTCTGGACCCAGACGAAAACGGTAACCACCCGCTGGTTTGAGCCGGATCATCAAGACGGCTCCGAAGTACATACTACTATCAGTTTAAAATAACGCTGGTTTTATTTGTTGGGAAAAAGGTTGCTTCGGCAACCTTTTTTTATGCCTGTAAACTTTTGCCACGGTGACTAAAATGTAAGGGAATTAGGGGGGGGGGGGCTGTTTATTTATACAGTGTTGTGGTGAGGTGTCTGTTAAAATAAAAATAACGATTAAGAGGTAGTTTAATGCTAACTGAAATGGCAGCTTGTGCTCCCGACGATTTTGATTTTGTTATTGGTGAGTGGACAGTAAAACATCGGCGCCTTAAGGAAAGGTTAACTGGATGTCATGAGTGGATAGATTTTGACGGGGAAATGTCAACGACAAAAATCCTTGGTGGCTATGGTAACCTGGAAGATAATTTTCTTCATTTTCCCGAAGAGTCCTTTCGGGCAATAGCACTGCGCTCTTATAACGCCGATAGCAAAAAGTGGTCTATCTGGTGGCTCGATGGCCGTTCTCCTGATGCCCTGGATGCGCCTGTGGTGGGAGAGTTTACCGACGGTATAGGATTGTTCTTTGCCGATGATGTATTTGACGGGGTGCCAATTAAGGTGCGTTTTACCTGGAATTCGCAACAGCCAGGCAGGCCGCGTTGGGAGCAGGCTTTCTCTGTTGATAACGGGGAGAGTTGGGAAACGAACTGGACCATGGAGTTTTGGCCAAAGTGTTAGCTTAAGCGTCATTTAGTGACCATCTCATGATAAAAACAGCAATGACATAATTTTTATTGCTGTTTTTTCTTGCTCTCGGATGGCTTTATAGCCGTAAAGTATAAAATTTTTACTTAACTCTATTTCACTTTCCTGGCTAAGCCAATCAAGCCCAGGCTAATTAAGAGCAAACTTGAAGGTTCAGGTACATAGGTTGGTGAGCGTAGCTCAATCGAAGAAACATAACCGCCTACCCGGGAATCGGAGCAGCAAGGATCTGTGCCGACATCCAGCTAGTCGTTAAATTCGAAATCGGCAAAAGGCACCGGCGGGTTGTGCCAGTCGACCGGCAATTCGCCGTTATCATAACTCTGGTTGTAATCTAAGAAGCCAGGTTCGATTTGTTCCCAGATATCCCCCATCTGGTATCCACCCTCAACATAGACGATATCGTGTGAGCTTTGACGTACCACGGAAACTTCCCGTCCCGATCATAAGTGCCTATGCCGGCAATGGTAAAGGTGCCGTTTGGAGCTGTATAACCATCCACATAGTCATCGTTTGCTGAGTCTTCGATTAAACCATCATCATAAGAAAAGCTGCCGTAAAGTACTGTACCCGACACTATAGTGTCATCAATTACGTTGGCATCGTCCCGGTAGAGGGGAGCTATGGTGACGGAAAACCCCGGGTTAACACCCTGGCATTAACGGAAGTGGTACTGAACAGCCATAAAGCTGCAGCCGAAATCAGATGGTGTTTTAACGTTTTCATTGAGAGCTGTCCTTGTTGTGAAATTAATACTTCCCTTTTGTTGTTCGATTTTTGAGCGTCTATCAGGCCAGAAAACAACTTTTTGATTTTACTGTTATTTGTCTGGTGTTTGTTTTATGAGTGATTTTTTTGTGCAAAAAAAATCGACATGCTTTATTGGGGAAAATGGCTGTATACTCGGCACAAAAATTTTTTTATTGGGGTTTAGCCCTGGTTAAAGCTTATCCGGTCATATTACTGGATAATTTAAAGGATGTTTTAGCCGTTAAAACTTTTACTTTTTTCGCTAAAAAATTGCTGCGGTGCAGTACATTTTTTTCGCTAAAAAATGACTTCAGTGCAGTACATTTTCTTCGTTATAAAATGCTGCAGTGCAATATTTTTTCTACGTTTAAAAAATGCTGCGTTGCAACACTTTTTTCTTACTGATGAAGAAGAATTTTCAGCTTAGATATGAAGTGTTTTTCTTTATAAGAGGTGTCATCAGACTTTTACCACAGCGACTTATTTTCACGGGATACAGAAGGATTTTCCGATTTTATTTGTGCTTTTTAATCGCTGAAAAAATAATCTGTTATTAATGACGTTAATAGGTGGTTTTATCGTCAATACTAGGCTAACATTTTCCAGCAATCTGCTGTCTTCTTCGGAACAAATTTTGTTCTTGAATTCGAGACAAGAAAGAGGATTTATTTTGCTGTCAGCGGCGTTGATTTTTTGGGGCTTACTGGTGCGATTAATACCCGGATTTTGGCAGAAGGTAACAGGCTATTTGAAGTACTAAAATTATTTATTTTTAAACATCAAATTTATAGGACGAATATCATGATTAGTAATCGTGACCTCAATGGAGAAAGCCGCTTAGTATCTGGTGATAACTCGGACAAGTGTTCGCCATTGATCAATAACCCGCTTGATTATAATACCGACAAAGTTGAAAGTGCTTTTAAAGAGATTGAACTCATGGATGATGACAGCAACTCGATTTATGTGCGGGGTTATAATTAAATTTCTCCTTTTCTGGTTTTTTTCAGGGCGCTTTACCAGAGACTTTTATTAGGTAAAATATCGCTAGATATTAAAAGGGTATAGTGATTTTGCGAGGTCATCCCGAAGATCATTATACCCAATTTAGCGGTGTAAATAAGGTCACACAAGTGTGAACTTTGCTGTCTGTGCTACAATCTGTACTGAATGTTTTAGCCAAGATAGTAAGGGATTATTATGGACGAGATTGTGGACCATTCAGAGCGTCGTCGGGCAATTCGCGAAACAAACATTAAGTTACCGGAAGGTGAGCTGACCCTGATGTTTGATGACAGACCTGTAAAACTGTACGAGTTTAAAGATATTACTCCCTTTGGTGTTTGTTTACAGGCGGCAGAGCCGGCCTCACCATCCACGGTTATTACCATACGTTACCTCCATCGTCATGGCCAGTTTGAGGTTTTTGGGGAAATGGTGTGGCAGGAGCCTGTGTTGGCTTGCGTCAACGATCAAAAACACTGGCTCGGTATTCAATTTACCCCCGACCGGATAACACAAAATGAAGCCTTGTTTGAGTTACTTCTGGTGCATTGATATTCGTGGTTTTATCATTATTCCCCGTGTCTTATTTTTGACCTCAGGCCTTAACCACTGGCCTGAAGCGGCGGAGATTTTAACTGGCAGGGAAAGATAATTTCAAAGCGGGTGCCTTTATCCGGTTCGGACTCGCAGGTGATTTGTCCGGATAATTTTTGCGTCACCAGGTTAAAGACAATATGCATGCCGAGCCCGGTGCCGCCTTTATTGCGTTTGGTGGTATAAAAGGGCTCGAAGACATTGTCCCGTATTTTCGCGTCCATGCCCTTGCCGTTATCCGTGATCACCAGGGTGACCCAGCCTTTTTGTTCTTTGGCACCGATATGAATCTGGCCTGCCTGATCTTTGTCAAAAGCATGAAAAAAGGCGTTGATCACCAGGTTGGTAATGATTTGGGCTAAGGCGCCGGGATAGGTTTTACAGTTGATTTTGCTGTCTATATCCACCTTGACTTCTACCCGGTAATATTTGTATTTAGGCATGATAGAGTCGACCACATCCTGTACGCTTTCTCTGAGTTCCAGGGGGCGTATATCATCGTGGGCGTGGTCCACGGCGACATGTTTAAAGCTTTTTATTAATGAAGAGACCCGCATCAGGTTGGTAAAAATCATGTCTGTGCTGTGTTGGAAGATGCCTATGGCTTCTAGCAGCAGATTCTTGGTGAGGTTATTGTTGTCGGCACTTTCCCGCAACAAGGCTATTTCTTCCTGTAATGTGGTTACTGCCGTTACTCCTACGCCAACCGGGGTATTGATTTCATGGGCGACACCGGCCACCAGGGAACCCAGGGAGGCCATTTTTTCCGACTCCACCAGCTGGTTTTTTGCGGTCTCCATAATTTCCAGCGATTCAGTCAGCTGGTCGTTTTTTGACCTGATATTTTCGGTTTGCGTATCGACTTCTTTTTCCAGCAGATCAATAAATTTCCGGTTCATTTTATGCCGCAAGCGAAAGTTCAGCATCAGGATCAGCAGCAGGACGATAAAACTGGATAATGCCAAGATGGTCATCAAGCTATGCTTACTGGCTGTTGCTTCTACCTGGCGGTTAGTGCGGTTTTCCTGTAAAGAATAAAACTCGTTGATATGTGACATTATTTTGGCTTTTGCTGCCAGGTAATCTTGGCTATAAAGGTGTTTCAGTGCCGCTTCCCTTTCCGCTGCAAGTTTATAGGGAGTGGTTAGTGATAAGGCATTTTTTACTTCATTAAATGCCATAAACTCAAGCTCCGTCAGCTTATCTGATACCTGCTGTGCCTGTTGCAACTGGGCAAATTCCTCTTGGCTGAAACCGGCCTGTTTCATCAATTGTTGCAGCGGTAGTCGCTGGCCATTGGCAAAAGGGGCTTTGCCCTGATCCGGCATTAACATATCCCAGTACACCCTGTGATAATTTTCAGGGCGAGCCTGGCGTCCGTTACGAATAGCCAGGATTTGATTAAAAAAGTCCAGGTATTTTTCCTTGCCGGTAACGGCATAGGTACGGGCCATCAGGGTGAGTTGATCTGAACTTAACCTGAGCTGCTCGGTGAGTAAATAAGAATGATAACGGTTGTTACTGGCTTGTTGTAATTCCTGCAAAGAAGAATAAGCACAGTAAGAAAAGACAGCTGCCATTAAAGCACAGACTAAGGTCAGGGAATTGAGTTGCACCGTCTTCTTCAAAGTCTTTGAGCGCAGGATGTCATATTGCTCTTGCATGGTAACTCCCCGGTTTTATAGCAGTCCTTTTTCTTTGTGATAACACAGTGCGATATGGTGCAGGAAGAGTTCTACAATATTGACATCTTGATTGTCATTGCGCTCTCTTTCATCCAGTACAATCAGGTAGTTGGTCGTGCCGTTGGCAATATAACCGAGAAATTGGTTGCTATCTTCGATATAGCCGGTTTCATGATTAGATAATAAGGGGGAAAAGCGTTTAATATCGGTGACCTCACTGAGTTTACAGCCTTTTTTATTGGTATAACGGCCTGAGGCGTAAGTGATCAGGGCTTCGTCCGGCTGTTCATTGCTGTAGCTGGCGCAAAAGTAACTGCGGGAGTATGTCATTAAATCCATCAACAAGCGGATTACGCCGTTACTGTAGGCTTCTACAGGTCTTAATTGGTAGTGAACCTGGTCGCTGCGGACAATATCCGTGAGTTTTCGGCAGGTATCTTCTATGGTGACAATATCGTTATATGCCCTGAGACAGGAATGCATCAGGGTATTGAGTTTACGGTTGGTTAATTCGCCTTTTTCCTTGTAGTCATTGATATCATACTCTGTCATGATACGCTCTTCCGGTGCCTCACCCGGCTGCCCCGTGCGCAGCACTATCCGTACCCTGTGATCTCCTTTAATTTGTCTGATCCAGTTGGCGACTTTGAGGCCGGCATCATCCCTTTCCATAACAACATCCAAGAGGATCACGGCAATGTCGTCCCGATCTTGCAGTAAATTGATGGCTTCTTCACCGGAAAAGGCGCTTAAAATGTTTAATCCTGCGCCATTAAATGCATACCGCCGCAATGCCAGCTTAGTTACCTCGTGGACATCGGGTTCATCATCAACAATCAGTAAGTTATATTTGGCTTTCGGGCTAAGGGGTTTTTTAATTTGCTTATCGTCATCATCACCGAAAAGCAAAACGTCACCGTCGTTATTTTCGTTAGGTTTAACCACATTTATCTTCCTGGCAGTTAAGTATGTGCGGGAGCTGACTATGAGGCTGTCGTGTGTATATGCGTTAAGCTAAGTATAGATATGATTTACTCATATTGATCCACCGGTAATGAATAATTTTCCCGCGGCTCCCAAAGTGGCTTTGGGCTCTATTCATCAGGGCGGACCTGGGACTATTTATAAAGGAAAATGAACCGGTTAGTATGTGACAACCATGCAGCAAAGACTTTAACCAGTGGTTTGTCATTTGGAAAATAATAAGAGATTGAAATGGATATTCACTTAACAAGTTCACGTTTAACTATCCGGGCTTTGGCCCCCGGCGACTTACATGCTTTTGCACAATACCGGGCATTGCCTGAAGTCGCCTTGTATCAAAGCTGGAGTCAATACAGCTACCAGGAGGCTTGCCGCTTATATGAGAGCATGAGCCAACAGGCCTTTGCCACCCTGGGCTACTGGTTTCAATTGGCCCTGATTGAGCGGGATACGCATCGGCTGATTGGCGATCTCGCGGTACATTTTATCGACGAACAGCAGGTGGAGATTGGCGTTACTGTGGCCCCCGAGTATCAGGGGCTGGCACGGGAAGCTATCTATACCTTGCTCGATTATTTATTTCTGGAATTAAAAAAGCACAGGGTGACGGCAGTTACCGATGCCGACAACCAGGCTTGCACCCGCTTGCTTAAACGCGTTGGCTTCAGGCAAGAAGCACATTTTGTTGACAATATTTTTTTTAAAGGGGTCTGGGGCAGCGAATATGTTTTTGCCATGCTGGCATCCGACTGGTCTCGTCTTCGCCGTTGATCTGATAGAAAGCGCAGTAAAATCGCGGTGAAAATTCGATAAATAAGCTTTTTAGCGCTAACTTTAACTTTGGGGTTCAGCTTAGGAGCTTAACTTGGCAAGGGGCTTATTATTCGTATCAACAGTCCCGGGAGCTTGATTGTCTTTATTGACTTATGTAGACGGAGAGATATTTATGAAGTTATTTATTCGGCAAAGTTTTACTCAGGCAGATAAAAGTCAAAGTAATGTTATTCAGGGAGTGATAGACCTTATTAAAGAGCTATTCCCGAAAACGAATTTTCTAACCGGAGAGCAAGCATCCTGCAGCGCTTCGTTTATTGAAAACTTTGAAGTCACCACAGGGTTAATTTTTACTCCCAAGGCCTTTCGAAATTATCGTCTGGCCCTGCTCGATGAGGCGGATGCCCTGCTTTTTATCCGCACCTCCATGAGTGAAAGCGGGGCATTTGAACTTTCCTATAATTTACATGCCGGCAGTCCCAAGCCGGTCTTTTATGCCCATTGGCGCAATGCCCCGATTAAGACCACCTTGTTAAAGGAGTTAGATCAGGAGTTCCCGGTCCGCTATGGTGAATTTGTCAGTCCCAAAGACCTTCGCGAGCCATTTGCCGCTTTTGCCCAAGAGTATCAGTTATCCGCGAATGCCCCCGAGTTTGAAAAGCAGGACAGGGCGTTAATTACAGAACCCGCTTAACAGCGAGTCGTACGCGAGGGAAGCACACAGTATGGCGGTATTTCCGGGCAAATAAGCCGAAAATGAGCTTCAGCTTATTTGCTTTAATAATTGACATAAACTCCAACTAGTATACAATTCCTCTCGCTTGAAAGTTCGTTTTATATTTATGCACACCATTTCGTTGACTGATTAGTACTTCGTCCTGTTTTTGATAAGTAATAGCAACACTTCTAGGCACATCCGGCTTACTATAAGCCAATAATTACTCTTGAATAAATAGGATACTATTATGTCTACTACTACTGGTACAGTTAAATGGTTCAACGAAGCTAAAGGTTTCGGTTTCATCGAGCAAGAAAACGGTCCTGACGTTTTCGCTCACTTCAACGCTATCGTTGGTGAAGGTTTCAGAACTCTGGCCGAAGGTCAAAAAGTTGAGTTCACTGTAACTGAAGGTCAAAAAGGCCCTCAAGCAGAAAACATCGTTGCCCTTTAATTTTAACGGCACGATTCGTTTGGTTATAAACGGCTAAGCGCATCACATATTGTTAGAGAACTAGCAATATATGAATGAAAAGGTAAGATTTTATATCTTGCCTTTTTTTGTACCTGAAGATCTTGATAAGGAGATGCAAATGAAAATATGGGTTGATGCCGATGCCTGCCCTGTGGTCATTAAAGAAATCCTGTTTAAAGCCGCTGAACGTACGCAAACGCAACTGACTTTGGTGGCCAATCATTTTATGCGCACGCCGCCATCCAAGGTGATCAGTTTTTTACGGGTAACTGCCGGTTTTGATGTTGCCGATGATGAAATTGTCAAACAAGTCTCTGCAGGAGATTTAGTGATCACCTCAGATATTCCGCTGGCCGCCGAAGTCATCGAAAAACAGGCGCTGGCGTTAAGTCCCCGCGGTGAGCTTTTCAGCGAAGCAAATATTAAGCAAAAGCTTAATATGCGTGATTTTATGGATACCATGCGCGCCAGCGGCGAACAAACCCAGGGACCGCCGCCGTTGAGCCAAAGCGACCGCCAGGCGTTTGCCAATCATTTGGATACCTTATTGAGAAGGCATGGTTAAGGCTACATGGCGCTAACTAATTTATTTTGTAAGAAAAAACGGTAGCCTTTTTTCATAAATCTGCCGCAAAAACTTCATCAATAACGTCTTTAACTGTCATCTGACCAGTTTAGTATTAGCTTTTTATTTAACAGTTTAGGTTAATCATTAGATGAAGAGTTTTGCCGTTAATGTATCCGTTATATCACTGGCTTTGACCCTGTCCGCCTGTAAAGACGAAGAAGTCAAAGTCGTTGAAGTGGACAAACCCGTTATTGTCGAAAATACCGTCACCCTGGTGGAGCGGGTTGAAGTGCCCGTGCTTGTGACCTCGGCAGATGAATCGAGTGTTCAGCTGGGCAGCCGGCCCTTTTTCCTGGTGGATACCCTGCCATCGGGTGAGCTAAAAACGAAACTACAGCAGTGCAGTGACGGACCGTTTTATCGCACCGACTTTTCTATCGGTCACCGCGGCGCGGCGATGCAATACCCCGAACACACCAAAGAGTCCTATACTGCGGCAGCGAGAATGGGCGCCGGCATTGTTGAATGTGATGTGACCTTTACCCAAGATCAGGCGCTGGTGTGCCGCCATTCACAATGTGATTTACACACCACCACCAATATCCTGGCCATGCCTGAAATTGCCGCCTCCTGTACTACCCCTTTTATCGGCGCCGATGTTGAAAATAATGTCCCTGCCCAGGCAAAATGCTGTACCAGCGATATCACCCTGGCCCAGTTTAAACAGCTTGAGGGGAAAATGGATGCCGCCAATCCTATGGCGACTACAGTCGAAGAATATATGGATGCGACGCCAAGCTGGCGCACTGATTTATATGCCGGTCAAGGCACGCTTATGACTCATGCTGAGAGTATTGAACTCTTTAAAGCGCTCGGGGTAAAAATGACCCCGGAGTTAAAATCACCGAGTGTGACTATGCCGTTTAACGGCTTTAGCCAGCAAGATTATGCCCAGAAAATGCTTGATGAATATAAAGCGGCGGGGGTAGCACCTGCTGATGTTTATCCCCAGTCTTTTAACCTGGCAGATGTTCAGTACTGGATTGCCAATGAAAGTGAATTTGGCGGGCAGGCGGTTTACCTGGACGGGCGTTATGATGATGAAAACTTTGATATTACCAATAGCGATACCTGGTCGCCGAGCATGGCCGAGCTGGCCGCGGACGGTGTGAAAATTATCGCGCCGCCTCTATGGATGCTGGTGACCTTAGACGGTGAAAACAACATAGTGCCGTCAGCCTATGCCACACAGGCGAAAGCGGCCGGGCTGGATATTATCACCTGGACCTTAGAGCGCTCCGGACCGCTGGGTGATGGCGGCGGCTGGTATTATCAAACCATTAATGAGGTGATCAACAATGACGGCCAGCAGCTGGAGCTGCTGGATGTGCTGGCGCAGCAGGTCGGGGTTATTGGAGTTTTCGCCGACTGGCCGGGCACGGTCAGTTATTATGCCAGCTGCATGGACATGCCGCTAAGCCGTTAATCCTTTATCCTGTTTGGAAACAAAGCGCCGGAGAAAGCTAATCGCTTTACCCGGTGCTGTTTTGTTTTTTGATGCAGGCAAAGGCTGTGATGTTATTAGACCTTGTCTGTTTTTATCTTTATAATCAAAGGTAAAGTTATTTCAGGTAAGCCGCTATGTCAGGAGCAGAGTCAGCATCCGAGCGTGATTCGAAGCTACAACAGTTCAATGAATTTTTCTCGATAGAAAACGAATTTACCGTAAACCTTATTCCCCTTGATGGCGATCAGGTGCCGGACTATAACGCGTTTATGGAAAGGATCCCCTTACCCTTTAAAATTTCCAGCGATATCTCCAGCGTGGATCAGTCGGCGTTAAGGCCGCTTCAGGGGTTAAGCGGGGTGGCGAGCCATTTGGTGGAATTTTTAAACCACCAGGCGCAAAAAATCGATTTATTGGTCGGTTATATCCTTAGCCAGCAGGACGATGAGCAATACCGTTACCAGGGCATTAAATTCGGCGGCGGCGGTATTATTTTTGCCACTGAGGAGCAGTTTAAGCTTCACCAGATGTTGGAAATGAAAATGTTCTTCCTGCAAGATCATTGTGCGGTGTTTTGTTTGGGAGAAATTATCGATGTCGAGCGACACCAGGAGATGAATCACTATAAAGTGATTTTCCATTATATCCGCGATGAAGACAGGGAAGTGCTGGTGCGTACCAGCCTGCACGAACAATCCAAGCAGCTGCAATTACTGGCACAGCAGCGTAACAAGCAATCGGGCCGTTAATCGCGCCCCGGGGTTATCTCCAAATTGCATGAACAATCCAAGCAGCTGCAATTACTGGCACAGCAGCGCAACAAGCAACCGGGCCGTTAATCGTGCTCCGGGGGTTCTCGCCTGAAGCGCTGGTTCCGGCTTTTTAAACGCAAATACGGTTTAAGGTGGTATCTACCACTTCCGAGGTTTGTTGCTGCTCTGTGGCATGCTTGGCAACCGAACCCAGCCCTGTGGTGATTTCCCGGCTTAAGTGCACCACTGTCGACATGTTCTCATTGACCGAAGCGGTGGATTGTTGCTGCTCTTCGGTACCGCTGGCGATTTGTGAGGTCAGGTTATCGACCTCGGTAAAGACATTGCCGATTTGCTCCAGGGCCTCGACCACACCGGATGAATGCTCCAGGCTCTCGCGGGTAAGAGCCTGCCCTTTGGCGATGGCATTGACGGCATTGGTGGATTTGCTCTGCAGTCCTTCGACCATGGCTTGAATTTCTACCGTTGACTCCTGGGTCCTGTGGGCCAGGGCCCTGACTTCATCGGCAACCACGGCAAAGCCCCGCCCCTGTTCGCCGGCGCGGGCGGCTTCAATAGCGGCATTTAACGCCAGCAAATTGGTTTGCTCGGCAATGCCGCGGATCACATCCAGCACCGTGCCTATGCGCGAACATTCTTCCTGTAACAAGGCCAGCTCTTTTGCCATGGTATTGACCTCTTCGGCAACCGCCGACATGCTTTGCTGGCTGGTGCTCGACGATGAACTGCCCCGGGCTAATATCGACATCACTTCGCTGCTGGTATGGCTGACTTTGGCGGCGCTTTGTGATAACACTGTTGAGGTGGCGGCCACCTGTTCGATGGATTGTGCCATTTGATCTATTTCCCTGGCAGATTCACCCACGGCGCCGACAGACTCGCCCATTTGAGCCGCCAGTCGGGTTGACCCCTGACGCAGCGCATCGGATTCGCGGCGAATATCGGCGATCATCTCTGCCAGCTCGGCAATAAAGGCGCTTAAGCCGTTGATAATATCTCCCAGGTCATCCGGGACTCTGTCGGTAATGGGTTTTTCCGGCGCCTGATCGACACTGATCACTAACTCCAGGTAACTTTTCAGCCGGGTTAAACGTTTGGAGAGAAACTGCTGTGAGTAAAGGTAAGCGCTCAACAGTTGCAGGCCAAGCATGATAACGAGGGTAGCCATCAGGGCCAGGTGGCTTAACTTTTGTGCAAAAATACTTAAGGCGAGAATAAAAACTATGCCCACCAGGGCCGGCGGCAAGAGCAGTTTAATGTTTAAACGGTTGAGCATGATAAATTCCATTCATTGTTATTATTTGTGATGCGATCTAGCCACAGTTTTTTTAAACGGCAAGCTGGCAGCTTATGCTGATTTAATTTTAACCAATAAATTACCTGTAAATATTCAATATTGCTAATGTTTTTTATCGAGAGCATAACTCTTGGCTAAGAATGTCCGCGGGGAAACAGGAAGGGCTTGCTGCTGCGCTTCCTGTTATTCGGGGGAAAGGGATTATCAGGGGGTCAGCTATGGTGTATTAAGTGGCTGTCTTCTGGCGATTGAGCCCCGTTATCCATGTCGTAATCGCGCAGCACCGAGGCCACCCGGATACGGTAGTTGCTAAAAATACCGTCCCGTCCGGCCTTTTGTGCCTGTCTGTGCGCCAGGGTGTTGCGCCAGGCTTTGACGGCTTGTTCGTTTTGCCAGAACGAGAGCGACAAGTATTTATCCGGGTCTTGTAAACTTTGAAAGCGCTCTACCGAGATAAAGCCGTTGACCTTTTCCAGCCGGGTTTTTAATTTGCCGGCCAGGATAAAATAATCCTCTTTTGTGCTGCTGTGAAGGCAGACTTCAAAGATAACCGCTATCATGTTAATCCTGCTCCTGCTTATCCGTTAACTCCTGCCTGAACAAGGTTTCCGCCACCGGGGTTAAAAAGCTGCGTTTCTCTTCCAGGATAAACCGGCTCTGGCGGGCAAAGGCAAAATTCTCTTTGCCGCCAGTGTCTTGTTTTAACCTGTACCGGTATTGCTCGTATGCTGCCAGCGAAGCAAAGTTGATTAAGCCGTAGGCGATATTATTGGTGCCTTCGTGGGGCAGGAAATAACCGAGCAGCTCTCCCTGGCAGGCGGGGATGATTTCTCCCCAGTTTCTGGCGTATTGGTGAAATTCATCGATTTTTGCGGGATCGAGTTTGTATTCGATAAAACAGGTGATGGTCATTGGCTTTACCTCTTTAGTTTGTCATCTTGGCTGTAATCGGGTTTTAGCGCATGTTATCGCTTTGAAAATGTTATGCTTCGATGCAGCCCGAACTGTTTGAGTCTTTTTTATGGCAAGCTAGGGGAAATTTAAAATTATCGGAAATGGAGTCTAGCGGCATGCAAGAACCCGATATCGCTACGCTTTCGGCAATGATAGCCGAGCCCGCCCGGGCAAAAATGTTGATTGCCTTAATGGCGGGAAAAGCCCTTACCGCAACCGAATTGGCCCTGGAAGGGGATATCACCGCACAAACCGCCAGCAGCCATTTGGCCAAACTGGTAGCGGCTAAACTGCTGGTGGTGCGCAAGCAGGGGCGGCATAAGTATTTTCAGCTCAGCGGGGCGGATATCGCCCAGTTATTGGAAACCTTGTTAAATATTTCGGCGAAAACGGCCACTTCCGGGGTGAAAACCGGCCCCGCTGATCCTGATTTAAGGTTGGCCCGGATATGTTATGACCACCTGGCAGGGGAGATGAGTGTTGCCCTGTATGACAGTTTGCTCGGCCGGGGTTATATCCGGGATACGAGCGAGTCACAGCTGATGCTCACGGCGCTGGGGCAGGAATTTTTCAGTGCGTTGGGGTTGGAGCTTGAGATCTTAACAAGTAAAAAACGTCCGCTTTGTAAGTCTTGTCTGGACTGGAGTGAGCGGCGCTTTCATCTGGCGGGTTCACTCGGTCAGTGGATTTTAGAGGATGTGCTTGATAAAGGGTGGGCAGCCAGGGATCCTGACAGCCGGGTGATCCGGTTTAACAAGGCTGGTTTAAAACGTTTTAACCATCGTTATCTGCTGTGAAAAGTGCATCATGCAGGCTAATGGCTTTATCTGCTGGCTGATTCTGCCTTGAACCATTTTGTTGGCAATTTAATTTATTTGCTTGAAAAAACAACTAACCTGACGTAAGGTAGGTTTATGAAGATCGCAAAAGATACCCGAAGTGAAATACTCGATGTTGCCATGGACATGGTGCAGCGCCTGTCTATCAGCGGCGTCAGCTTCCAGGAGCTGGCCAACCGCGTCGGCATTAAAAAGGGCAGCATGTATTATCACTTTGAAAGTAAAGATGATTTATCTGTGGCACTGATGGACAGGGCTTGTGAAGATCTCAAAGCCAGCTTTGCCCGCGGCAGGGAAAAATCTCCCAGCCGCCGGCTCAGGTATTTTTTTTCCATCTATATCCGTTATATCGGTCCGGGGCACAAAATTTGTCCGGGAGGCGCTTTTGCCGCCGAATGGGAGAGCCAGTCTGAGCAAGTACAGCAAAGTGTCAGGCGAGTGATCAGCGTCCAGCAAAAAGGCGTGACCGAGATTATCGAGGCCGGATTAAAGCAGGGAGAGTTTACCGGTCACGGGCAAGATGCCGGAGCGCTTGCCTGCTGGATTTTATCCAGCCTGCAGGGGGCTGTGCTGATAAGCCGGGTCGAAGAGCAGGCGATGTCTTTTGATGCCTGTATTAAAGTGATTGAAAGTTATTTAAACATCAACGAGTAATGGCAGCAGGTGCTAGGTTAAAGGTTAAGCTATCGCCATTGTCGCCTGAAAATTAGCCGTAAGAAGTATCTGAAAAAAATTTTGCTTGTTTTACCTACCTGTCGTCAGGTTTGTTTTGGTGGTAAAGCTGAAGCTAAGGTAAACAAGCAATAGACAAAGAGGAAAATCCCATGAATTTTGCCCTGATGAGTTACCGCATTAAAAATCAGCTGATGAGTTTTATTGCCCCGTCGAGAACCGCTAAAAAGACTTTAGCCATGTTTATGCGTCCGCGCCGCAGTGAGCCGAAAGCCTGGGAGCTTAAAGCCGAAAACCGGGGAGAGCGTTTTAATCTTAATGAAAACATCAGTGCCATTTGCTGGCAGGAGGGTGATGTAGCAGATCCCGCTTCGAGCCAGGGCAAAAATTTATTGTTGATCCATGGCTGGGAAAGCCGGGCGACACAAATGTATGGTTTAGTGCCCCGGCTGCTTGAGCTGGGTTACCGGGTCACGGCACTTGATATGCCGGCGCACGGGAAATCGCAGGGGGACATGGCCAATGCGGAGCTTTTTGTACAAACCCTGTTGCTTGCCCAGGAAAAGCTGGGGAAATTTGATGCCGTTATCGGCCATTCCATGGGAGCGGGTGCGGCAAGTTTAGCCCTATCCCGGGGGCTGGAAACCGACAAACTGGTGCTGGTCTCGGGCCCGTCTTCGATTGAAAATGTGCTCAGGCGCTTTTCTAAAATTGTCGGCTTAAACCGCAGGGCAACTGGTAAGTTTATTGATTTTGCTTCCGAGCTGGTGGGGGTACATCCCTCGGAATTAGATGCCAGCAAGCAAAATGTCGCTAACCCTACGCCAACTTTGATCGTGCATGATCTCGATGACAGGGAAGTGCCTATCAGCGAATCCCGGCGTTTGTTGCCGTCGTTTGAAAATGCCGAGTTTTTTGAAACCCGGGGATTGGGGCACAGGAAAATTCTTAAATCGCCACAGCTTAACGATAAAATTTATCAATTCCTTGCGATGGCGACTAAGGGGGCAACTGCCTGATAATTTGCCTGAAGGTGTTTTCGGGGCTGTATTCACTGCCCCGGTTTGCTTTCATGGGGCCGTGGATTGACTAAGCCGTACAGGTAACTGTCATGCCAGCGGTTGTTGATAAAAATGTCCGATTGCAACACGCCCTCACGCGTGAAGGAGAGTTTCTCCATGATTTTCCAGCTGGCAATATTGCTTGTGGTGCAGGCGGCAATGAGCTTTCGTACTTTTACCTGTTCAAATAAAAAGCGGATCAGGGCGACGCCGGCTTCCGTGGCATAACCTTGCCCCTGGCTTTGCTTTAAAAAAGAATAACCCAGCTCCATGCGGCGGTTTTCCTTACTGTCGATACGAAAGCCGAAGCTGCCGACAAAGTCGTCATCTGCTTTGTTATATATCATCAGGGAGCACCACTGCCCTTCTTCTGCCTGCCAGGGGCCTGATCTGAGGTGAAACTCTTGGCTTAATGCCTGCTGGTCTAAGATATCGCCGATATCGGCCATCAGATCAGGATCTCCTTTGAGCGCCTTAAATTCATGCCAATGGCTGTCTGTCATCGGCACTAAAGTTAACCGGGCGGTGGATAAAGAAAAGTTTTTATTCAGGTAAAGTTCGCTATGCATAATCTTGTTATTTTTTAGATGATAAATTTATTGTTATTGGTTGTTGAGTTATCTATTGCTCACCCCAAAGTAATACTATTCAATCGGCTTTTTAAAGGGAACTCTTATGAATAAAACCGTTGTTATTACCGGTGCCAATCGCGGCATAGGGCTGGCGTTTGCGACTTTATACCAAAAGCAGGGGGCACAAGTGTATGCCTTATGCCGAAACAACTCGGCGGAACTTGATGCTTTACAGGTGCAGGTGATCACAGGTGTTGATGTTGCCACAGAGCAGGGGCTGGACAAGATGGTGGCGGCCCTTAAAGGCGTGAATATCGATATTTTACTCTGTAATGCCGGTATATTACGGGATGAGTCTTTAGGTGATCTTAACTGCACTACGATACGTGAGCAATTTGAAGTTAATGCCCTGGCGCCGCTAAGGGTTGCAGATGCCTTGTTGGCCAATTTGTCTTCCGGCAGTAAAATCGCCATGATCACCTCACGTATGGGCTCCATCGCCGATAACGGCTCGGGTGGACGTTACGGCTACCGCATGTCCAAGGCGGCGTTAAATGCCGCAGCCATGTCTTTGGCGAAAGATTTGGCGGGCAATAATATAGCGGTCGGTATTTATCACCCGGGTTATGTGCAAACCGAGATGGTCAATCATGGCGGCGATATCAGCGCTAATGAATCCGCCAGCCGCTTAGTGGCGCTTATTGACGGTTTAACTCTGGCAGAATCCGGTGTTTTTAAACACTCCAACGGCCAGGTATTACCCTGGTAGCGTTATCTCAAGCAAGGGCTTTAAATGACGATAAATCCCCACTATGCCCGCATCTGGCAAACGGTGCAATTAATCCCCCCGGGTAAGGTCGCCTGTTATGGCCAGGTTGCCGATCTGGCGGGCTTGCCGGGCAGGGCGCGCCTGGTGGGTAAAGCCCTGGGAAAAGTGCCGGAAGATGGCTGGAAAAACCAACCTGTGCCCTGGTTCAGGGTGATTAATTCTGCCGGAAAAATTTCTTTTCCTGAAGCGAGCGAGAACTTTATCCGGCAAAAACAGCTGTTGCAGGAGGAACAGGTGGTGGTGCTGGGCGGCCGCATTAAATTAAAAGAGTTTCAGTGGCAACCGGACCTGGCTGAGCTGTTATTCCAGCTGGAATTTTAAATTGATTGATGTTGTTTAAGCCGGCGTTTTACCGGCTTTATCTTGAAAGCTAGAGCACGTCCGTTAACGCTATACCCAAACCGAACCTTTGCTGGGAGTGGTTATAGTCAATCAGGCTTTCGCCATAACCGAGGGAGTATTGGGCGTAACCGCGCAGTTTTCCCCAAAGGGGGAAGGTAAAGCCCAATTCCAGCGCGCCATGGTGGCGGGCAAAATTTTCCCTGATTTGGCTTGTCCATTCATAGTCCGACCATTTGTAGACCAGCGCCAGTTCAAAATGCCCCATATAATCGTTTATATCCGGATTGTCATCGCCGTCTGAGTCAAGCGGGTTTTGTTTTTTACTTTCCGGCAGACGCCACCAGGGGCGAAATGACAGGGCGAAATTGTCTTTTTCATAAAGGAAGTTCAGATATAGCCGGTTCCAGCTGCGGGATAACAGCTGGGACCTGCCGTTTGACTGATGTTCCAGTCCCAGGGCAAAGCCGGTATTGCCGCCTGCCGGATGCCAGTTAAGCGGCGCGAGGTAAAAAACCTCCGGCTGGTAATTGGTTTCCCGAAAAGGCTTGGAAATATTATCGGAGTATACCTGCCACCAGGACTGCAGGGTGAAGCCGAAGAACAACCCGTCATTCTGGATAAACAGGTCTTCCCGGTTCAGGGGAACCTTAATGCTTAACTGAAATTTAGCCTCGGTATTGGTTAAATTTTCAGACCAGGCGTCCACTCCCTGATAAACCTCTGTATTGACATTGTCCGTGATACTGGCGGGTAACAGGTAATTCATCTTATGGGGGGTGATCACAAAAGGATCAAAGGCGGTTGTTCTTTCGGCAATCAGGCGGCTGGAAATCATGCCGTTAGCCGCGGCTGTGTCAGTACGGCTGATTTGTGCCAGTTCTGTGTCTTTCGAGCCCTGATTTAGTTCAGCCGTGATTTCGGACGTAAGTTTTGGCTCGGGCGCAGGCTTGTTAGTTAAACAGGCTGCGCGTATCTGCTGCACCCTGGTGTTGGCATCGGCTGACTTTAATGCCGTAAGCAAACAGGCATCGAGCTCAGTGGTTGCAAAGGCTTGTGCCTGGGCTAAGGCTAACCCCAGGCACAAGCTTCTGGTTGCGGCTTTATCGGTTAAGGGCATAGGGTTACAAGCATGCAGTACGGCCGCCGTCTACCGGCAGGTTAATGCCTGTGATATAGGCGGCGGCAGGGGAGGCCAAAAAGGCTGCTGCGGCGGCAAATTCTTCCGGGCGGGCAAAGCGGCGCAGTGGGATCTGATTTTTCTCGTTTTCTGTTGCCTGCTCCAGTGAAATATCCTGCTTTTTGGCCTTGCCGGCAATGATGGCATCAAGACGTGCCGTTGCCGTGGCTCCCGGCAATACATTGTTTACGGTAATGCCAAAGGGACCAAGCTCATTGGCCAGGGTTTTTGACCAGCTGGCGACTGCGCCCCGTATGGTGTTTGATACCCCAAGGCCCGGTATCGGCTGTTTAACCGAGGTAGAGATGACATTGATGATACGGCCGTAACCTTTTTCTTTCATGCCCGGCATCAGTGCCTGTACCAGCTGATGGTTGCTGATCAGGTGCAGGTTAAAGGCCGCCAGGAAAGCTTCGCTGTCTGCGCCTGAGGCAGGGCCCGGGGCCGGGCCGCCGGTATTGTTGATTAAGATCTCAAAAGCGCCGTTTTGTTCAATATGTCCCCGGATCGCCTGGGAAACTTGTTCCGGCCTGGAAAAGTCGGCCACCAGCACGTGATGTACCTGCCCTTGTTCACGGTTAAGCTCTGCCGAAACTTGTTCCAGCGCCTGCTGGTCCCGGGAAAACAAGGTAATGCTTGCCCCTAAATTGGCTAATTCAATTGCACAGGCTTTTCCTATGCCCTGACTGCTGCCACATACCAGGGCGCGTTTACCCGTTAAATTAATGTCCATCTGATCCCTTATTATTAGAATGAATTTTATGGTGATAAAACACCAGATCCGTTAGGAGATTTTTACCATATATTGATGGTCAGTAAAAGCTGCTTCATGGAAAGGGAAACCTTAATTTGCTTTTTAAGGGAGATTTTTGCCGTTAACTTTTGACATTTAACGGCAAACTTCGATAATAACCGCCTTTTTAACCGGTAAGCAGAAGTAAGTGACAGTATTGAATTCAAGCAAAGGTGTTTATGTGAGCGGGCAGGGACCGGCGGTGGTGTTATTGCACAGCTCCTTAAGCAGCGCCCGCCAGTGGCAATACCTGGTCAATCTACTTAAATCCGACTTTACCGTGATTAATTTTGATATTTTAGGTTATGGCAAGGCCGAAAAAGTCCATGACGGCGATAACTATGACTTTAATGTTGAAACCGGCCGTATCAGGCAGGTGTTGCAGGAAACGATAGGTGAAGCGCCCTATCATCTGGTGGGTCATTCCTGCGGCGGTGCCATAGCCTTAAAACTGGCGGTTGAAGCGCCGGATAAACTCCTGTCCCTGGCCCTTTTTGAACCTGTTGCTTTTCATCTTTTACCCAAGGGCAGTGCCCATCGCCGACAAGCGGATGATTTTAAAACTCAGGTGTTTATTGAGGATACTTATCTGGCGGCGGAAATCTTTACCAATTTCTGGAATAAACCCGGCTTCTTTAAGTCATTGCCGAAAAAAATGCAGGACCTGATGGCCGCAGATATCGCTAAGGTGAACCTGGATTTCCAAGGTTTGATCAGTGAATCTTATAGCCTGACAGATTTGGCCGCCATTACTTGCCGATCGCTATTAATGCATGGCAGTGAAAGTCCTCAGCTGAGCCGGCACCTGAGCCAAATTATTACCGGGGCTTTACCTCAGGTGAGCGAGCAGGCTTTTTTGGCCGGACATATGGCGCCGGTGAGCCACAGCGAGCAGATACATCCTGTGATTGCTGACTTTATCAGGGGCGGTTAATCAGGCGCTATTCGTTGGGAGTGCTATCGGCTAGCCCTTCTTTTTCAGTATGTTACATCAGTTTTTTGCTTTAGCTTAACTTGATTTTAATCAAGTCATTGCTATCAATGTTGACAAGTTGTTTACATTTTCATAAAGATAAGTACCATAGCACAGGGTGTAATACGGACGGGGCACTTGTGCTGTTTTGTATTTCTCCCACCAATTGATTAAAACGCTTATATAAGGACAATTAAGATGAAATTAGCTAAAGCTTCTCTGATGACTGCTGCCATGATGTTAGCAGCCGGTACTATTGGCGCGGCCACCGCAAATGCCGCACCGGCCTATTGGTATGTCTATGCCAGTAAAGTGAACGGTTATAGAATTTGTGCCCAATACAGCCCGGGTTCAGGCTGGTATAAAGCCAGTTCGACCGCCTATACCACTTTAGGTGCTTGTAACTATTACGGCAGATAATTAACGCAGGGAAGAGAGTTTCCCTTGATCGTTGCTATGGAGAATCCGGGATCTGTTGAAGATGCCGGATTTTTCGTTTACGGGTTGAATATTGCTGTGCTATGACATCCGTGGCATTACAGCATACCATTCACCCTGAATATAAAAAGCCCGGCATAAGCCGGGCAAAATAAAATCATAAAAAAATATAGAAAGGAAAACTAAGTTGGGAAACCGGATTTTATTCCTGAGAAAGCTGCTCGGCTTTCGCCGTTAATAAACTCTTGCCGTTAATGGCAATTTTTCTCGGCTTTAATGCCTCGGGAATTTCTCTTTCTAAATCTATGTGTAATAAACCGTTTTCGATAAAGGCACCGATGACTTTTACATGGTCACCGAGCTGGAATTTGCGCTCAAAGTTACGGTCGGCGATACCCTGGTACAGGAATTTACGCTCAGTTTGTTCGGTTTTGTTTGTCCCTTTGGTTCCGGTCACGATTAAAGTGTTTTGCCGGGATTCGATATCCAGCTCTTCTTCGGCGAAACCGGCAACGGCCATGGTGATACGGTATTGGTCGTCAGCGAGTAATTCAACATTATACGGAGGATAACCGGATTGTTTTTCGGTTCTGGAAGCTTTGTCGATTAAACTGGCTAAGTGATCGAAACCGATAAATGAACGGTAAAGCGGGCTGAAATCTTGTGGTGTACGCATAATTCATATCCTATTAATAAGTTAGCAATATGTTAGTTTCCAATAAGCAGATGGGGCGCGGTTGACTAGCGGGTGATTTCCAACTCAGGTTGCGAACTTACCGGCTAAAGCGACTTACGGCTTCTGGATAAAAGTGCCTTTCACTCGGAACAGGCGGTTAATTGAGTCCCTTTACGGCGACTACATTTAACTAGATGGGACCGATAACATTTTTTTCAAGAAGAAAATGAAAAAATTTTCTCTTTTTATTGGATCTCTGGCTAACGGTGTGAGTTCTGGCTTGTTTTTAATGTGAAAAAAGCAATGGTATTTCTTTGCTAAAATAAAAACAGCATAGAGTATCTGGTCATTACAAGATGAAATTCCTATTTTTACTCTTTTTGTTGATAAGCGGTTATTGTCTTGCCTTATCCCCCAAGGAGCTTAGCTGCTCACAGGGGCATGATTGTTTTAACCGCCATGTGACTTTCCTTGGTCAGGTGGAAGATGAAATCTATCAGTCGTTGAATAAACAGTTATTTCCTGATCTTTTCCGTTATGACTCTACCGCCGTTTCTTTTTGTGATCAGAAAAATAAGCACTGTATTAAGCCGGCGATTTTTTTCTATCAGCAGTTGGATACCGGAGAAAAGTTTTTGATTAGCGATGGTTTTGATGTTGAGCGACGCCAAACCCTCTATTTGTTAAATCCACAATGGCAAAAAGAGCGGCTCTATCATGTAACCGGCGTTTTTTTTGCCGGTTACCGGTTGACGGATGCCGGTGTGCAAATACGCTATTTACGTTGCTCCAGACACGCCTGCCGGGAAAACATGCAAAAGATAGCGGTGAAACCAGTCCGTCATGAATACTGAAACCAGTACATTGTCGGTAGCGCAACTAAAGCAGCTTATTGACTTGTATGGATAATATCCCCCATATCTTAATATTCTTTTTAAACCTTTTCGGGTAGTGTGAGGCCCAAGCTTTGGCTGCAACCAAAGCCTTCTTATACAGCAGTTCGATGATTGCGTGGCTCCTCTGTTGAGAGACCGATAACAAGTGAGAACGCTGTATAGGACTCCAAGCATTAAACTCGGATAGTCAACTGGGCCTCGAGCCCGAATAGCAAGGCAGAGTCAGCTTATTATGAATAACAACAATAATCAAAATGAAATTAACATCGGCGTTGATACTGGTAAAACACAACTCGATATTTACATACGCCCTTTAGACATCTATTTCACTGTTTCAAATGATGAGAAAGGTATCAATAAAGCCGTTAAAGAAATCAAAAAATACAATCCTACTCGCATCATCATTGAAGCAACGGGGCGACTGGAACAAGCATTTTGCATCGCCTGTGCGACAGAAAAATTACCTTTTGTTATCGCAAATCCAGCACACATTAAAAAATTTGCAGGAGCGATTGGTCGTCATGCTAAAACAGACAAACTCGATGCCCAACTTATAGCTCATTATGGTGAAGCAATTAAGCCCAAATTGTCAGCATTAAAGCCGGAGACCATGCAATTAATGAGTGATTTACTTTCTAGGAGAAGACAGTTAATGACGATGCAAACTATGGAAAAAAATCGGCTTCAGATAATGCCAAAAAACATATCCAGCATCATCAAACCAATTTTAACAGCTATTAAAAACCAGCTCGATAAAATCGACCAAAAACTACTAAAACTGATGGATAGATGCGCTGAATATAAAGCTAAAAATGACATTATTCAAAGCATACCTGGCATAGGTAATGTGGTTGCATTTAACTTATTAAGCGACATGCCTGAATTGGGATATTTAACGAATAAACAAGCTTCATCCCTCATTGGTGTTGCGCCATTTAATAGAGAAAGTGGTATTTACCAGGGACAAAGAAATATACGCGGTGGTCGCCATAAAATCAGAACGGTTATGTACATGGCTATGATGTCCGCAATTCAGTGCAATCCTGTTTTTAAAGATACGTATCAGCGATTATTGGCCGCTGGAAAACCTAAAAAAACAGCAATAATTGCCTGCGTCAGAAAGATGATTGTTATCTTAAATTCGATGGTTAGAGATGGTGTCATGTGGGATCCTAAAATGAGTTAAAAATTAGGAGTTGACACCATAGTCACTTGTTATGCAAAGAAAGAATCACCTGGGAAATACATCACGGCCAATATGATGTCGGTGAGTCCGTGATGGCAATAAAGGCTTTTCATGCAGTATGCCATGCTATTGATGCACCGGATATCGACGCCTATATGCAGCAGCTCAGGGAGCAGGTAGCAGCGCACCAGCACAATCTTAGCCCTGAAATGGCCGGCAGTTATAGCGGCGGCAGGGGAACCTGGGGCAGCTGCCTGTCATCGGTGGAATATTTGCTCAATGAAGAGCTGAGTTTTCAACGGTTAAAATGGCGCTTGAGGCGGGATATTGCCCTGATAAAAATCGGGGTGTTTGGTATATGGAGTAACTGGCGTTTGTGGCTGGTGATCAGTTGCTTACTCACCCTGGCCTGGCTGGCTATTGTTTAAAGAGGGAATCAAGGCGCTAAGGTTTGATTATCCACGCATTGTTTGCCTGGCAGTATAAGAACCAAAGCTTTTCGTTATGGCTATAAAAAAGCCCGGAGATTGCCGGGCAAAATAAAACCATAAAACTATAGAAAGGAAAATTTAGTTGGGAAACCGGGTGTTAAACCTGGGCAAGCTTATCGGCTTTGGCCGTTAAGATACTCTTGCCGTTAATGGCAATTTTTCTTGGCTTTAACGCCTCGGGAATTTCTCTTTCTAAATCTATATGTAATAAGCCATGTTCGATAAAGGCGCCGACAACTTTTACATGGTCGCCGAGCTGGAATTTACGCTCAAAGTTACGGTCGGCAATCCCCTGATGTAAGAACTTGCGCTCTGCCTTAGTTTTCTCTGCGGCATTACTTTTATTCGCTGTTGCGTTTTTGGTGCCGCTGACAACTAAGGTATTTTGTTTGGACTCTATATCCAGTTCGTCTTCGGCGAAACCGGCAACCGCCATGGTAATACGATATTGATCATCGGTGAGTGATTCAATGTTATACGGGGGATAACTGGGTTGCTTTTCGGTTTTGGCTGCTTTGTCGATTAGATTGGCTAAGTGATCGAAACCGATGAATGAACGATAAAGTGGGCTGAAATCTTGTGCAGTACGCATAATTCATATCCTATTAATTAGTTAGCAATATGTTAGTTTCCAATAAGCAGATGAGGGCGCGGTTAACTAGCGGGTATTTCCAACTCAGGTTGCGAAATGACCGGCTAAAGCGACTTACGGCTTCTGGATAAAAGTGCCTTTCACTCGGAACAGGCGGTTAATTGAGTCCCTTTACGGCGACTACAATAACTAGATGGGATCGTCAGGTTATTTTTCAAGAATTTTTTTGAAAAAAAAACTTCGTTCTTTCTTTTTGTTGGTTTAACTTGTTGAATTTATGTGTGAAAATTATTTGAGTAAAATGAAAATAAAAACCGCTATTAAGAAAATTTCTTTGAGGAGGTTAAAGTGGCGAGACAACAAGACGTTGATGAAGTACTCGATTTTTGGTTTGGCGAGATAACCAATGAGCTTTGCGATGAACAGCATCAGGCATTTTGGTATCAGGGCAGTGAAGCGCTGGACAATGAAGTCAAAATAAAGTTTTTCGACTTATATCAACAAGCGCTTGCCGGGCAGTTAGCCCATTGGCAACAAGCAGCCAGGGGCAGTCTGGCGCTGGTGATCTTGTTGGATCAGCTGCCGCGCAACATGTTTCGCGGCACCGCCCGGGCATTTGCCAGTGATGAGCTGGCCTTAAAAGTGTGTAAAGCGGGCATAGAATCGGGTGTAGACCGGCAATTATCCCTGATCGAGCGGATTTTTTATTATCACCCGTTGCAGCACAGTGAGTCACTGGCGGAGCAGCAAACCAGCGTTGAAACCTTTATCGAGATGTTGGAGCAATATCCGCAAGTGGTTCATATAAAGGTGATTGAGAACAGCATTCACTGGGCGAAAGAACATCTGGCGATCATCAGGCAATTCGGGCGTTTTCCCCATAGAAATAAGGCATTGGCCAGAGAGTCGACGGCGCAGGAGTTGGAATACTTAAAGTCCGGGTTTAAATTCGGCCAGGGTTAGCTTTGAATAGAGGTGAGCAGGATTTAATGGGGCAAAGCGGCAAAACCGACACTTGCCGATTTTGCCTTATTTCACGTAAGTGATTATTGTTTTTTTATCTCGTTTTTGGCTTTTGTTGCCTGCTCACCGGCAGCTTCTTCGGGCAGGGCTTCTGTTGCCAATATCTCGGTTAATTCTTGCGGATGTAAGGCTTTTAAGGTGCTCAGCGCCGTCTCGTAATCAGGATGTTCGGAAATATTGGCCACCAACTCTTTATAGGCGATGATGCCTTGCTGGTCGATAATAAATATCGCCCGAGTTAACAAGCCCATGTCTTTGATTAACAAACCGTATTTGCTGCCAAGCTCGCGCCATACCGCATCAGATAAGACTTTCACTTTATCGATATTTTCGTTTTTGCAAAAACGTTTCTGGGCAAAGGGCAAGTCGTTGCTGACGGTTAATATGGTGACATTTTCCGGCAGGTTGGCAACTTCTTCATTAAAACGTTTGGTTTGCAGCGAACAGACGCCGGTATCTAAGCTGGGCACTACAGAGATCAGCACGGTTTTGTTGACAAAATCGCTGAGTTTTACCGGGGCGAAATGCTCATTGACTACCTTAAAGTCCGGGGCGGCTTCGCCAACGGCGACCTGGGTGCCGAGCAAAGTGACAAATTTATTACCTGCTTTGACTAAATTATTGCTTTGCGGCAGTTGATCCTGCTGTAAATTTTCGGCATTTGCCGTTAAGATGCTGGCACAGTTCAAGGTGACTAATGTTAGTAAAGTCAGTAGTTTCATAAAAAATAAGGCTGATTATTGATAGAAAGCCAATAGCTTAACGTTGCCGATGGTAAATAGCCATAAAATAGTGCAATCATTTGTAATTTTATCTATGTTTAGGTAGGAGTCTTTAAACAATAAAAATCAGCGTTTTTCGCTCATTTCTTCGTTAAATTAGGAATCAATCTCGATATGTCAACGCCATTATTAATATGTGATGACTCAAATATGGCGCGCAAGCAAGTTGCGCGCTCACTGCCGGATGACTGGGATGTCGATATAAGCTTTGCAGTTAATGGAGCAGAAGGGATAGAAGCCATTAAAGCCGGTAAGGGAGATGTGCTGTTACTGGACTTGAATATGCCGGTAATGGACGGCTACCAGGTGCTGGAAACCATCTTAAAGGAAGACTTACCGACCCTGGTGATTGTGATTTCCGGTGATATCCAGCCAGAGGCCCACCAGAGAGTCACCGGGTTAGGGGCGCTGGATTTTATTAAAAAACCCGTCAACAAAGAAAAGCTAACAGAAATATTAAGTGCTTACGGTATCTTTACCAAAGGAAAAGCCGACGCGGCAAGTCCCGATAAAGCCGTTAGCCCTGGTAAAGCTGCTAGCGAAGCTAAAGCAACCGAAAAAGTGACACTGCCGCCGGTAACCTTTGAGCCGGCAAAAGCCGTAGAAAAGGCAAGCCCGCCTGTTGCCAAACAGCCGGGTACGGCCCCTGCGCAGGAGCTATGCCTGGATCCGGAATTACGTGACTGTTACCAGGAAATTGCCAATGTTGCCATGGGGAGGGCCGGTGATCTGCTGGCGCGTATTCTTGATGTCTTTGTGATGCTGCCTATCCCGAATGTGAATTTAATCGAGGTCAGTGAGCTCAGCATGGCCTTGTCGGCGGTGGAAAGCCATGAAAGTACCTCAGGCATTTGTCAGGGATTTATCGGCGCCGGCATATCCGGGGAAGCGCTGCTGATTTTAAATGATTCCAGCTTCCAGGATGTGGCCTCGTTGATGAATTACCAGTGTACCCTGGATGAAAGTACCGAGCTGGAGCTGCTGATGGACATGGCCAATATCTTGATCGGCGCCTGTTTAAACGGCCTGTCGGAGCAGCTGGATATGCCGTTTAGCCAGGGGCACCCGGTGGTACTGGGACAGCACAGGAAAATTTCTGAGCTGATTGCCACGAATGCGGCGAAGTGGAAAAGAACATTAGCAATAGAAATAAGTTATGGCATTGAAAACTATCCAATTAAATGCGATTTGTTATTACTCTTTACCGAAGAGTCGCTGAAAACCCTCAACCATAAAATTTCTTATTTGTTGGAATAATTATGTCATTAGAAACATCTCAGTTAAATGAATTACACTGGCTGATGGAAATGCTGCACAACATAGATGTTGGCCTGGTGGTGCTTGATCGCGATTATCACATTCAGATCTGGAACGGTTTTATGGAAAACCACAGTGGCCTGCTGCCGCGGGAAGTTAAAGGCAAGTCGCTGTTTACACTTTTTGATGAAATCCCCGAGGACTGGTTCAAACGTAAAGCCGAGTCGGTTTTTTTACTTAAAAATAAAGCGTTTACCATATGGGAACAAAGACCTTACCTGTTTAAATTTCTTAATTACCGGCCGATAACCGGCACCGCCGATTATATGTACCAAAACTCGACCTTTATTCCTTTGCTGTCGGCAACGGGTGAGGTCACCCACTTGTGCCTGATCATTTATGATGTCACCGATAATGCCGTCAGTAAAAAAGATCTCGAGCGGGTCAACGCCGAGCTGGCGGTACTGAGCCAAACCGATGCTTTAAGCTCCCTGGTGAACCGGGATCACTGGCAACATTGCCTGCAGGCCGAATATAAGCGCTGGATCCGGAGCCAGAAGCCGAGCACGGTATTGATGTTATCCATTGATAATTTTAATAAAATCAACGATAACCATGGCTTTTCCGCGGGTGACGAAGTGATCCGCCATTTATCCGGTTTTATTCGTAAGTACTGCAAAGAAGGCGATATCTGCGCCCGTTACGGCGGTGATGATTTTGCCTTGTTGTTAACCGACAGTGATGCCGCTCAGGCGAAGGTGTTGGCCGAGCAGCTACGTAAAGCGGTCAGCGGCGCCATTATCGGCTATAAAAATACCGATCTTGCCTATAGCATCAGTTTGGGGCTGGTGGAAGTTACCAAGGAAATCAAGAGTTCGCAAACCTGGGCAGAGCAGGCTATGAATGCGATGTTAAAGGCGAAAAAGGCCGGCGGCAACCGGCTTGAAGGTTAAGACCGCGTTTTCATTGTGGGACAGCTTCAGTTAACTCCTAGGGTAAATGAAACTGTCCCTGAAACAGCAGCTGCGCTATTTTTGATAAACCTGCTTACCGTTAACCCAGGTGCTAACGACCTGGGTCTGCCAAATCTCTTCTGCCTTGACGGTAAAAATATCCCGATCAATTAAAATAAAGTCGGCTTTTTTCCCCGGTGTCAGGCTGCCTAACAACTGCTCCTGGTGCCCGGCATAGGCGGCGTCTACACTAAAGCTTTTAAAGGCCTGCAGCCGGGTCATTTTCTCATCGGCAAACCAGCCGCCTTGGGGTAAATTGTGATGGTCCTGGCGGGTAACAGAGGCATGTAAGCCATAAAAAGGGTTGGGGGATTCTATCGGAAAATCTGATCCTGCTGCCAGTGTCGCCCCTGTTTGCAGGAGTTTTTGCCAGGCATAAGCCCCGGCTATCCTGTCTTTACCCAATCTGTCCTGGGCCATGTTTTTATCACTGGTGGCATGGGTGGCCTGCATTGAGGCGATAATGCCGAGCTGCTTAAACCGGGGAATATCCGCCAGCCTTAATACCTGGGCATGTTCTACCCGATGGCGCAGGGCGCGTTTGTCGCTGGTATTGAGCAGTTGCTGGTAATTATCCAAAACAAGTTTGTTGGCATTATCTCCTATGGCATGGGTATTGACCTGGAAGCCCGCATCCATGGCGGTTTTCATCACTTCAAGTAATTTTTTATCGCTAAATAACAGCAGGCCTTTGTGACCGGCATGGTCCGAATAATCTTCAACCAGGGCAGCGCCGCGGCTACCCAGGGCGCCGTCGGCAACCACTTTTACGCTGTCCATTTTTAGAAAGTCATCTTCACTGCGCAGCGGACCTTGCCTGAGCACTTTCCGCCACTGTTTATCCGTGATATCTAACATGGCATTGACCCGGATCGGCATTTTTTGCTCCCGGCTTAACGCCTGGTAGGCTTTAAGGTTAGCCGCGCTGATGCCGGCATCATGGACGCTGGTAAGGCCGACAGCGGCCAGGGCATTCATGCCTTTGACTAAGATGGCTTTTTGCTCAGCGATGGTCAGCGGCGGGATCTTGCTTTCGATCAGGGCCATGGCATTGTCGATAAAGATACCGCTGGCATTGCCCCGGCTGTCGCGGATAATTTCTCCGCCCCGGGGAGAAACGGTCTCTTGGGTGATGCCGGCAAGTTGCATGGCTTTGCTGTTGGCCCAACCGGCGTGGCCGTCTATGCGGCGCAGCCATACCGGCTGATCGGGAAAATACTTGTCCAGGCTGGCGGCGCTGGGAAAGTTTTTACCCGGCCACCGTACCTGGTTCCAACCGCGCCCCTGAAGCCAGGTTAAGTCCTTATTTTTTTGCCCGTAGTTAAAGACCCGTTTGGCGGCTTCAAGCTCTGAGGCGCTGTTGGTTAAATCGGCCCGCAGCAGGCTTAAGCCGTAGCCTAATACATGGCCGTGGGCATCAATAAGTCCCGGCAGCAGGGTTTTTCCCTGCCCGTCGATATGTTTGCTTTGTTTATTTTTGATATCGGGGAGTTTATCGCCGCTCTGGTATAAGCGGGTAACTTTATCGTCTTGAAATTCGATGGCGGCAAATTTCAGCAACCGGTTTTCTTTTAAGGTGTAGCCGTTAACATTGCTGATCACCGTGGACTGGGCACAGGCCAGAACCGGGGCGAACAGCAGGGCAAGGGAGAGCAGTTTTTTCTTCATTTTAATATCAGCTTTCTTTTTATTTTTTAAGCAGGATAACATGATTTCTTTGACAAACCAGGGCAGGTGCCGATTGTTTTATGGATGAAAACACACGGGCAGCCTGGCAACCGGGCTGCGCCGGTTACCAGGCTTACAGATCAAGCCTTATACCATACGGGTTGCCGTGGCCGGAGAAATCAGGGCGGCTTTTCGCGCCGGGTACAATACCGCGAGCTGGCCGAGCACAAAAACAGATATCGCGCCGTAGACAATCAGATCCGGGGTCACGGGGGTCATGGCAAAGGTTTCTACCAGGTAAATATTAAGCGCCACAGCGCCAATCGCGCCTAAGGCGATGCCAGCCAGGGTGATCAGGGAATTTTCCACCATAAAATAGCGCATAATCTGTCCCTTGGTGGCCCCCAGTGCCCGGCGGGTGCCGATTTGCCGGGTGCGGCGGTTGATACCAAAGGTTGCCAGGCCGACAATGCCAAAAGCGGTCACCAATACCAGGGTCAGTACCACCAGCAGCAGGATTTTATTGGTGGCGTTATGCTCGCGGTAGCTTTCATCACGGGTGTCCTGCAAGGTTGTCACCGAACGTATAATGCGGTTTTTATTGCTGTGGGCCAGTAAGGCTTCTACCTTGGGCATTAATTCATCCCGGCGCCCGGGCTCGGTGCGGATCAAATAGATGCCGGAATCAGTTAACGAAATCACCGGGGTGATGATAGTGGCTTCCACCTGATCCCAGAAATGCCAGGCGCCCTGCAGGGTTTTGACTATGCCGGTAATTTTTAGCGGGATATTTTCATCGGCATAAACCGTGCTGCCCAGTGCCCGTTGCCAGTTATCCGGGTAAAGCTGGGCTGCCATTGCCCGGCTGACAATGATTTTGGCAGGCAATTGTGCGCTGTTGCTGTCCTGGATAAGCACATCTTCGGGCTGGAAGTTTTCACCGGCAATTAATTCAAGCTCCAGGGTGTTTAACACATGGTCGTCACTTAAATAGTCGCCGGCAATAATGCTGTTCTGATCTTTACCCGGCTGCAATTGCAGGCGCTGGTAGCCGCCGTATCCCGAAAGCGGCACCGAATTGATATAAACGGCATCGATAATGCCCGGGGTATGGCGCAACAGATCCAGATCTTTGGGGATTTCACTTTGATAATCATAACCGGGGGCAAACACCCGGCTGGTGAGATAGAAGGTATCGGTTTCGTTGACCCCGGTATCACGCTGCATGCTTGCCTGGCGGTCCTGTATCATAAAAACGGCGTTTACCAGTACCGTCAAGGTCAGGGCGATTTGCAGGGCAATGATCAAGGCGGCCATTTTATGGCGTAATAACGCCCGCACAATAAGTCCAAGCTCTAACATGGCAATCTCCTTATCTTTACCGAAGTGTCCGGATTTTTTCCGGGGTTGGCTAAGGTTATATCGGGCATGGCTATTGGCTCTTTAATTGACTGGCGGGGGCGACATTACAGGCACGCCAGGTAGGATATAAACCGGCGAGCACGGTGGCGGCAATAGATAGCAAGATGGCGAAGACGACCAGGTTAGTATCCAGGGCGACCAGGGCTTTCACTTTTTCGCCGTAGAGCAATTCAATTCCCGCAAGACCGAGGTAGGCGAATAGCAGGCCAAGCAAGCCGCCGATCACTCCGATGCAGGCAGATTCCACCATATATTGGTAAAACAGGGTACTTTTACTGGCGCCGAGGGCCTGGCGCAGGCCGATTTCCGGGCTTTTGCCGAGAAACTTGGCCAGCAATAATCCTATGGTGTTGAGCAGGCAAACACCTAAGAATAAAAATGCCATCGCCATCAGCATATTATTGTCTTTGTTGACCACTTCCCGGGCTTCAAACCACTCCTCCAGGGTATTGATCCTGTTGTCATTAGGCCGTTTAAAGCGGCCGTATAACCTTTGCTCTTCCAGGTAACCGTTCAGAAAATCCCGGTAGTGCAGTTTTTCTGCCGGACTGTCGAATTCCACCCAAAAATGTACCCAGACACATTCGGAATTGAGGTAATCCTGCCAGTTATCAGAGGTCGGGGTCCAACAGTAGCTGTTGTCTTCAAAGCTGATTTTTTTTTGGGTGATGGCGGTAAAAGGCAGGAAAATATCTTCGCTGTCATCAAAGGCTTTGACTTTGTCTACGTGGTAGAACCTGGGTTTAGGCTGCCAGTTGGCAAGCACGCCGACCACTTTATAGAAATCGCCGTTAATTTTTATCGATTTGCCGACAGAATTTTCACCGGCAAAAAGGCGTTCGTTGATTTTCTCGCTCAGCACTACTACCAGGTCATTATTGTCATCGACTTGTTTTTGCCAGGGGGCGCCATAAACAAAGGGTGTTTCGAACATGGTAAAGAAATCCGCCGTGTTGGCCCTGACGGTGACATAAAGGGGCAAGCCTTCTTCCGCCAAGGGCTCTATCACTGCCTTGGCAGTGGTATGCATGGTCTGGCGGTGGGCCTGTTTAGCCGATAGCAGGTTTTTCGCATCCAGATAGGTTAAAAACGGCGGCGGCTCCAGCCCTTCCTTAAAGGGGTTGTTTTCATCCCAGTTATCCAGCTGTATGGTATGCAGCCTGTGGCTTTTGCTCGGGATCGGATCGGCAGTCATCAGGTAATTCACGGTTACCGTGGTCATGGCTGCGCCTATACCCAGTCCGATGGCGGTGACCATCAACAGGCTCAAGCCCCAATGGCGCAAGATACTGATCCTGGCCAGGCGCAAATAATAAAAAAACATAAAATTTCCTTGTACTCTATCCTGGTACGCTTCCCTGTGACTTTTTAAAAGCCAGTGCAAGTGAACTCAGGCGATGATCCGTTTCATCAGGGGAGGGACTTCGCTGACCCGGCCGTCTTTTATCTGTATGGAACGCGAGGCCCGCTGTGCCAGTTCACCGTCATGGGTCACCATGATAATGGTGGTACCCTGCCGGTTGATTGCTTCAAGCAAGCTCATGACCCCCTGGGCCATTTCACTGTCCAGGTTACCCGTGGGTTCATCCGCCAGTAAAAAGCGCGGCTCTGTGGCCAATGCCCGGGCGATGGCAACCCTTTGCTGTTGCCCGCCGGATAACTGGGCGGGTAAGTGTTTCATTCTTGAGGCCAGCCCGACGCGTTCGAGCTGGGTGTGGATACGCTGCTTGCGCTCTTTGGCATTAAAGCCGCGGTAGCGCAGCGGCACATCGACATTATCGAATAGGTTGAGATCGGGAATAAGATTGAAGCCCTGGAAAATAAAACCGATTTTTTGGTTTCTCAGCCGGGAGCGGGCGCTGTCTTTTAAAGCGCCGACATTTTCCCCGTCCAGCAAAAACTCACCGCTGCTATGGTTTTCCAGTAAACCGGCAATATTGAGGAAGGTGGTTTTTCCCGAGCCGGAAGGCCCGGTGACACTGAGAAAGTCGCCTTCGGCTACGCTGAGGTTAACCTCCCGCAGCGCATGGGTTTGAATATCTGCACTTTGAAAAACTTTGCAGAGATTGTTCATTGATAACATAAAATTTAAGTCCGTTTGTTAGCCTGTTTGCCAGTCCGTTTTACTTGTTCATTCATTGAACAAGGTATGCCTTTACTTGATTATTCGCCAAATACAGATCCCTTTATACGGCGAATACCCGGGTAAAGGCAAGTTTATTGGCTGATTAATACCTGATCCGCGGCATTAAAACTGTCGGTGCCGGAGATAATAATTTGCTCGCCTTCGTTTAAACCACTGAGAATTTCAATATGGCTGATGCTTTTGGCGCCGACATGAATGGCGGTTTTACGCGCCAGCCCCTCAGTTACCTTATAGGCAAATTTGCCGCCGTTACTTTGCATAAATTGTCCCCTGGCCACCTGCAGCACCTGGCTTTTATGCTCCAAAATGATCTTGGTGGTTAACCTCTGGTTTTGCCTGAGCTTAGCGGGAATATTATCGGTAAAGCGCACCCGGGCGGTAACCTGGTTGTTGATAATTTCCGGGGAAATGGTCACCAGTTGTGCCGGGTAAAGGGCCTGCTCGACATTGATATCGGCGGCCATGCCGATGGCCAGATCGTCGGCGTAACTTTCGGGAATTTGGATTTCCACCTCAAAGCGGCTGAGATCAACCACAGTTAAAATCGGCTGGTTTTTCGTTAGAAAGGTTTTATTTTCGCTGTTGAGGTTACCCACTATGCCGTCCACCGGCGAGCGTATCTGCAGGGCATCTACCTGGCGCTGTAATTCGGAAATTTTTAATGTCTGGCGGCGTAAATCCAGGGCCAGTGATTTACTGTCAAAATCCAGGCTTTCAATATTAAGTTCACCGTCCTGTACCGCGTGGCGGTATAGCAAAGTGGCATTTTGTAAATCATCTTCTGCCTTTTCGTAATCTATCTGGCTGATGGCATTTTTTTCATAGCCCTGCTCGGCGCGGCGTTTTTCCCGCTTGGCGGTAATAAGTTTGACGTTGGCGAGATCGACCGCTTTCTGGTCGCTGAGCTTCTGTCTTTTTGCCTGGATTTGCTGGCGCTCAAAATCGGATTTCAGGCTCGCCTGTATTGCCTGCTGTTGGGATAATTCATTGGTCAGCTCAGGACTGTCGAGGGTGGCGAGTATTTGATCTTTTTTTACTTCATGGCCGGCTTCTATCGCTAGCGTGATGGTGCCGTCTGCCGGGCTGTAGACGGTGGGGCTGATGGCGGCGACCACACGGCCCTGCACGGAAATATCGCGGGTAAAATCACCGCGGCTGACGGTGGCGATTCGCACCCGGTCGCGGGCAACGGATTTTTCCGCCTGAGCCCAACGGCTGGCGGCAGGGGCCATTTTCCAGAGGATGGCAATTAAAACAACAAGACTGAAAAGTGAGAGTAAAACGAGTTTAACGTTTGATTTTTTCTGAACTATTTGAATGTCTTGGTTACTGGTATCTTTTATCTTCATTGTGTCCCTTCAATGATCTTTACGCCGGTCATCTTGGGCTAATTTAAATCAAAAGAAAAGAAAAATATTGTAACTGGCAATGTATTAGTGAAAATCGCTCATGAAACAAACAGTTAGGTAGGGTGACTATCATTTGTGGCAAGTGTTTGTGGTTGCTTAAAGTCGCAAATGTCGAGGACACGGCTTAGGAAAAATAGCAGGCGCGGTTGTTGACATCTCAACCGCGCCCAATGCAATCAGCGCCTTTATTGCCTGCCTTAAACCGTGCGGGTAGCAGTTGCCGGGGAAATCAAGGCGGCTTTCCTTGCCGGATAAAGCACTGCCAGCTGACCGACGATGACAAGGGTAACCACCCCGAGCGCAATCAGCTCAAAACCAAGCGGTGTCATATTAAATTTATTCACCAGCCAGTAGTTCAAACTCACGGTACCGATACAGCCTATGATGATGCCGACCGCCGAGATAAAAAGATTCTCTACCATAAAGTAGCGCATTACCTGCCAGCGGGTTGCTCCCAGTGCCCGGCGGGTACCGATTTGTTTGGTGCGGCGGTTGATGCTAAATATCGCCAGGCCGACGATGCCAAAGGCGGTGATCAGGGTTAAGGTGCTGACCACTGTCATCAGGATTTTATTGGTGGCATTGTGCTGGCGGTAACTTTGCTCCCGGGTTTCTTCCATGGTGGTCAGGCGGCGGATAATGCGGCCTTTATCGCTTTTGGCGAGCATGTTTTCTATCAGCGGCATCAGCTCATCCCTTCTGCCCGGCTCGGTGCGGATAAAATAACGCCCGCTGCGGGTTTCCATTTGAAAGGGTACCAAAGCACTGCGCTCGACGCCGCTCCAGCCATTCCACGGGGCCTGCAGGTTTTTGATGATGCCGATGACCTGCATCGGCTGGTTATTGCTGATATACACGGTTTTCCCCAGGGCCGACTGGCCGTTGTCGGGAAACAGGGCGTTTGCCAGGGCCTGGGTAATAATGACCTTGGCGGGCCAGGCGGATTGCGCCGGCAAACGCCAGTCGATATCTGACGGACTGAAATTCTCCCCGGCGATCAGTTCAAGGTCCAGGGTGTTGATGGCGTGGTCATCTACCATATAGATGGCGGTGTTGACCCCGTCTTTATCTTCTCCCGGCTGAGTTTGCAAACCGGATGACCAGCCGCCGCCGCTGAGCGGAATGGCATTGATTTGTATCGCATCCACCACCCCCGGGGTTTTTCGTATGGCATTAAGATCGGTTTGCAGGCCTACCCGGGTGTTGTAGTCCTGGGCGAAGATGGTATTGGTTAAATAAAAGGTATCACCTTCATTGATGCCGCTGCTCCGTGCCATCTGCTGCTGGCGATCCTGGATCATAAAGATGGCATTGACCATAATGGTCATGGTCAGGGCAATTTGCAGGGCGATCAGCAAGGCGCCTATTTTATTGCGCATTAAGGCGCGGATAATAAGTCCGGATTCTAACATGATAACTCCCCGCGTTATTGGCTTTTAAGTTGTTGTGAAGGCTGAACATTACAGGCGCGCCAGGTGGGATATAAACCGGCAATCACGGTTGAACCCAGGGCCAGCAGCATGGCCAGTAGCACCATAGTGGTATCCAAGCCGGTCAGGTCTTTCATGTAATCGCCATACATGGCGGCCACACTTTGCAATCCCAGCCAGGCAAGTATTAAGCCGAGCAGGCCGCCGCCCAGCCCGATACAGGCAGACTCCACCAGGTACTGGTAAAACAAGGTGGCCTTACTGGCGCCTAACGCCTGACGCAAACCGATTTCCGGGGCCTTGCCTAAAAATTTCGCCAGCAACAAGCCCACGGTATTAAGCAGGCAAACAATAAGAAACATAAAGGACATTGCCATCATCATTTTCGCGTCATCGGCGACCACTTCCTGGTTTTCCAGCCATTGCATAACATTGCTTAAGCGGTTGTCCAGCGGGCGCTCAAACCGGCCCAGCTGCTTTTGCTGTTTGACATAGGCATTGAGAAAGGCCTGGTAATCCTGTTGCTCCTGCTCATCCCTGAGTTCTACCCAAAACTGGAGCCAGACACATTCGGAGCGTAAAAACGCCGCCATGCCGTCGCCGCTGGGTTTCCAGCAGCTGGTATTACCGGCGCGGGTAATTTTTTCTTCGGCAATCAGGCTAAAGGGCACAAACAGTGCTTCGGTGTCATTAAAGGCGCCGGAGCTGAGGTCGTAATACTTCGGTGTCGGTTGCCAGCTGTCTATGACCCCGACAATTTTAAACAGGTTGCCGTCGATGCGGAGCAGCTCGCCGACGGAGTTTTTACCGGCAAACAAAGTGTCATTGGTTTCCTTGTTAATCACCGCCACCAGCTCTTTATTGCTGTCGGCCTGTGCGTTCCAGGCGCCGCCGTAAAGAAAAGGCACGTTGAACATGGCAAAAAAATCGCTGCTGTTGGCACGGGCGTTGACGGTGATCGGCAGCAGGTCGGGATCTTGTGGTTCGATGACGGCAAAGGCCTGAGCGGAAATGCTGTGACGAAAGGCTTTATCCGCCTTGAACAGGTTAGTGGCATCGGTATAGGTCATCTGATCCGGGGGATTCTGTCCCTCGTCCCAGGGATCGTTAACATCCCAGTTATCAAGCTGGACATAAAAAAGCTGCTCGCTTTTTTGTGGGATCGGGTTGGCAGACATCATATAGTTTACCGTGACTGTGGTCATGGCGGTGCCAATGCCGAGGCCGATGGCAGTGATCATGATAAGGCTCAGTCCCCAGTGTCTGCGTATACTGATAGCAGCAAGGCGCAAATAATAACTAAACATTATGACTCTCCTGCTGTCGTATGTTGAAGGCTCCCGGCTCCGGGTAGAAGAAAATAATGTCTTTGCATCTGGCTCAATCCTCTCTCTATGTGCCGACGTATGCTGATAGCAGCGAGGCGCAAATAATAACTAAACATCAAATGTCTCCCGTTAAGCTATGGCTTTCTGGCTGAAGGCGGCAGGCTCGCTCACCCGGCCGTCTTTTACCTGTATGGTGCGTCCGCTGCGCTGTGCCAGCTCGCTGTCGTGGGTGACCATGATAATGGTGGTGCCCTGGCGGTTAATGTCTTCAAGTAAACTCATCACCCCCTGGGCCATATCTGTGTCCAGGTTTCCCGTGGGCTCATCCGCCAGTAAAAACCTGGGGTCGGTTGCCAGGGCGCGGGCAATGGCGACCCTTTGCTGCTGTCCGCCGGAGAGCTGACTCGGCAAATGTTTCATACGCGACGCCAGGCCGACCCGCTCCAGATTTTCTTCAATGCGGCGTTTACGCTCTTTGGCGTTAAAACCCCGGTAGCGCAGCGGGACATCGACATTATCATAAAGGTTGAGATCGGCAATCAGGTTAAAACCCTGGAAAATAAAACCGATTTTTTCATTTCGAAAGCGCGATCGGCCGTTGTCGTTTAGCTTGCCGACATCTTCGCCGTCGAGCAGGAACTGACCGCTGCTATAGGTTTCCAGCAGGCCGGCAATATTTAAAAAGGTGGTTTTTCCCGAGCCCGAGGGGCCGGTGACGCTGAGAAAATCCCCTTCATTAACGCTCAGGTTAAAGTCCCGCAGCGCATGGGTCTGGACATCCGAGGTTTGAAAGACTTTGCAGATGTTTTTCATGGTTAACATAATGTGATTCCTGTTTTAAATCTTGTTATTTTGCCTGCGGGCGGCGGTATTTTTACCGCAGCGCCCGCAGTCCGGCGTTATTTGTTTTGGAGCGGGCAGGGGGCTACTGGCTCAGCAGTACCTGCTCTGCGGATTTAAAGATGTCTGTGCCTGAGATAATGATTTGATCCCCTTCGTTTAAACCTTCAAGAATTTCTATCCGGGATAAACTGCGCCCGCCGGTGACAATCGGTGTTTTTTGTGCCAGGCCATCGTTGACCTTATAGGCAAATTTACCGCCGCCGCTTTCGATAAACTGGCCGCGCGGCACCTGCAGGATCTGCTCTTTGTGATCCAGGATGATTTGTGTGGTCAGGCGCTGGTTCTGGCGTAAACTGCCCGGGGTATCATGGGTAAAACGCACCCGCCCGGTTACCTGGTTATTCAGGATTTCGGGGGAAATTGTCACCAGGCGGGCGCGGTAACTGAGCTGCTCAAAACTGATGGCCACATCCATGCCTATGGCCAGGTCATCGGCGTAACTCTCGGGAATTTCTACTTCCACTTCAAACCGGGATAAATCCACAACCGTGAGGATCGGCTGGTTTTTGCTTAAAAAAGTTTTATTGTCTGTGCTTAGGTTGCCTATGATGCCGCCCACCGGAGAGGTGATAGACAGGGCATCCACCTGACGCTGCAAGTCGGCAATGAGCAGTTTTTGCCGCTGGATATTCAGCGCCAGCGACTTGCTGTCAAAGGTCAGGCTTTCAATATTAAGCTCAGCATCCTGCACCGCGTGTTTATGCTGCAGGCTGGCATTTTGCAGCTCGTCCTGGGCTTTTTCATAATCTATCTGGCTGATGGCATTTTTTTCATAGCCCTGGTCGGCGCGGCGCTTTTCCCGCTTGGCGGTGATCAGTTTGACATTGGCGAGGTCGACCGCCTTTTGGTCCATCAACTCCTGTTTTTTCGCCTGGATTTGCTGGCGCTCATAATCCGACTGCAGGCCTTCGAGGATTGCCTGCTGTTGCGACAAACGGTTGGTGAGCTCCGGGCTGTCCAGCCGTGCCAGTATCTGATCTTTTTTGACCTCATGGCCGGCTTCTATTTCCAACGTGATGGTGCCGTCCGCCGGGCTGTAAACCGTCGGGCTCACGGCGGCAACCACACGTCCCTGTACCGAAATATCCCGGATAAAATCCCCGCGGGTGATGGTGGCTATTCTGACCCTGTCCAGCGGAACGGAGGTTTGCGCCTGGCTCCAGCGGCGGGCTTCGGGCGCCACCTGCCAGACCAGGGCAAGCAGCACTAAGGCGCCGGCAGTGACTATTATTGCCGGTTTCAAACGGCTTTTCTTGGGCGCGACCACTATATCCTGATCGCTGGTATCTCTTATTGTCATTTATTTTCCCCCGATGTTTTCTCTTATGTCGAGTCTCGGGGGAAAAAGGTTTAAAAAGTAAAAATAATTATTTTTACTTTTTAAACCTGAGGCTGAGGCTGAGCCGGATCAGGTGGCGGGAGGGGTAAGTTTTTCCTGGCGTTGTGGCGAAAATTTACTAAAAGCAAAATAAATCAACAATGACAGCAAAGGCAGCAGGTATTGCAGGTATCTGCCCCACTGGCTGTAGGGGGTAAAACCTTGTTGCAGCTTTATTTCATCCCGCAGTACGGCTTCTTCAAACTGGGGGATGCGGCTGGTGATCTTGCCTGAGTGATCTATGGTGGCGGTGATGCCGTTATTGGTTGAGCGCAGCACCGGACGGCCAAATTCCAGCGCCCGCATCCGGGCGATTTCCAGGTGCTGGTGCGGGCCGTGGGAGTCGCCGAACCAGGCGTCGTTGCTGACGGTTAAGATCATATCCGTGTCCCGGGTCAAATTGGCGGCCAGCTGGTGGGGAAAGGCTATTTCAAAGCAGATCAGCGGCAATAAATCCAGCTCTTTGGCTACCAGGTTCGGCTGCACATAATTGCCGCGGCTAAAAGACGACATCGGTAAATTAAACAGCGGTGCCAGGGGTCTGAGCAGCTCCTGGAAGGGCACAAACTCGCCTATGGGCAGCAGGTGGTTTTTATAATAACGGTTTGAGCTGTTGTAGTAATAACTGCCTTGCTCATCCTCGTTCTGTTTTCTGCCAAGCACGATCAGGGAGTTGAAGTAGGTGCGTGCTTCAAAATTATAATTGATGATGCCGGTAATTATCGCGCTGTTATTGAGCGCCGCACCTTTGTTGGCAACCTCGAGAAAGTCCTGGGCGGTGCTCTCTATCGCCGGTACCGCAGACTCCGGCCAGATAATAATATCGGCATCGTAGTTTACCCGGGTTAAGTCGAGAAACTTCAGCATGCTCGGCCATTCCTGCTCCGGCAGCCATTTCAGCTCTTGCTTGATATTGGCCTGTACCAGGGCAATTTTGACGCTTTTGCCCGTAGGAGTAACCCAGGTTTGCTGGTTTAAGGTAAAACCGCTGATTGCCAGTACGGCCAGCAGCGCCAGATGCCGCTTGATTTGTATCCTGCGGCTAAGTTGCAGCAGGGCGATGCTTAAACACAGCATGACAAAGGTAATACCGGTTTCGCCGATCACCGGGGCAAAGGCTGCCAGGGGTCCGTCTATCTGACTGTATCCCAGGGATAACCAGGGAAAGCCGGTGAGCATTACCGAGCGCAAATACTCGGCGAGCAGCCAAAAAGGCGGCAACAGCCATAAGGAAAACTGCCGCTTAGCCGTGAAGCGGGCGGACAAGTAACAGCTTAAGGCCGGATACAGGGCGAGATAGCCGCACAGCAGCAGCATCAGCAGCAGGGAGACAATTAGCGGCAGGCCGCCAAACTGATCTATGCTGACATGCACCCAGCTGATGCCCGAGGTAAACCAGCCGAGACCAAAAATAAAGCCTTGTTTGGCGCTGTCTTTTACCTTGCGGTCCGCCATAAGGCGGAGCCAGAGGGCAGGGACAACAATGGCGAGGTACCACAGGGAAAACGGGGCGTAAGCCAATACCAGGCTCAGTCCTCCAAGGAAGCTGAGCCAATTGGTTTTATCTTTAAGATTGGCCAGCAGGCGCTGGCCCAAATGTCTTAACATGGAGGATTAATCTGATAGTTTGCCTGTGACCACATGGTCTTTGGGTAAGGTGACCTGTAATACCTGCAGACGGCGTTTGTCGGAAGAGATCACTTTAAATTCAAAGTGATCTATGGTGATGATTTCACCTTTTTTCGGCATATGGCCAAATTCGTGAATAACGATGCCGCCTATGGTATCGGCTGCGTCCACATTAAATTGGCAGTTAAAATATTCATTAAAATCACACAGCTCGGTCAGCGATTTTAACTGGTAAACATTGCCGGCAAGGTGTTTGATATCTTCTTCGATCTCATCATCGGTTTCATCTTCAATTTCACCGACAATCAGCTCCAGAATATCTTCGATGGTGACCAGGCCGGATACCCCGCCGTACTCATCCACCACAACCGCCATATGATAGCGCTGGGAGCGGAAGTCTTTCAGCAGCGGTTCTACTTTTTTACTTTCGGGAATGATAATCGCCGTGCGGATAATCGACTTGAGGCTGAAATCGGTTTCTTGCTGGCCAAAGCCGTAAGCAAGCAGATCTTTTGCCAGCAGTACCCCTTCGATATGGTCTATGTCTTCGCTGGAGACAGGGAAACGCGAGTGGCCGGATTCGAGTATGATAGGTAAAATCTCTTCCAGCGGCTGATTGATGTCTATGGTGACCATTTGCGAGCGCGGCACCATGATATCCCGTACCCGCATTTCGGATACTTCCAGAACACCCTGGATCATCTGCTTGGTTTCTGGTTTGATTAAATCCCGGTCTCCGGCATCATTTAATACTTCGACCAGTTCTTCTTTATTCTGCGGCTCCCCGGTAAATACCTGGACAATTTTGTCCAAAAACGATTTGTTGGTAGAGCCGTTACTAGAGTGGGGGTTGTCTTCGCTCATAGAGCTTTTTCATTTCCTGTGTAAATTAAAGTGACTCGTACGGATTGTTAAAACCCAATTCCGCCAGAATTTCTGTTTCGAGTGATTCCATTTCAATTGCTTCATTGTCGTTTATATGATCATAACCCAATAAATGCAAGCACCCGTGTGTAACCATGTGTGCCCAATGGGCGGTTAAGGTCTTATTTTGCTCGTTCGCCTCGGTGCGGACAACATCGCTGCAAATCACCAGGTCGCCGAGTAAATTCAGCTCTATGCCTTCGGGCACCTCAAACGGGAAAGATAAAACGTTGGTGGGCTTGTCCTTGCCGCGGTACTGGTGATTTAACTGCCGGCTCTCGCTGCTGTCTACCACACGTATGGTCAGTTCAAAGTCTTTCTTAAAGCGGCCGAGAATGTGTTCAACCCAGGCCTGAAACTCCGCCTGCTGCGGGGTATCATCTGCTTCACAGGCCAGTTGTAAATCAAGTTCAATGGCCATCGGTTTTTCCTGACTCGGTTGCATTTGAAGGAGCTGGCGTTGTTTGTCCTGCCTGCATGGCGGCGGCCTGGGCTTCTAAACGTTGCTGTTCTTTTTTCTCTTGCTTGAGCTTATTGGCTTTTTGATCGTATTTGTCGTAAGCATCGACAATACGGGCGACCACAGGGTGGCGCACCACGTCTTTTGCCTGGAAAAAGCTGAAACTGATCCCCGGGATGTCCTGCAATACCTCGATGGCATGGCGCAGGCCGGAGCGCTGCCCGCGGGGTAAATCCACCTGGGTAATGTCGCCGGTGAGCACGGCGCGGGAATTAAAGCCGATACGGGTCAGGAACATTTTCATTTGCTCTACCGTGGTATTCTGGCTTTCGTCGAGAATAATAAAGGCGTCGTTGAGGGTACGGCCGCGCATATAAGCGAGCGGGGCTATTTCAATGACATTGCGCTCGATAAGTTTTTCAACTTTTTCAAAGCCTAACATTTCAAATAAGGCATCGTACAAGGGGCGCAGGTAAGGGTCGACCTTTTGCGACAGATCGCCGGGCAGGAAACCGAGTTTTTCGCCGGCTTCTACCGCAGGGCGGGTCAGCAGGATTCTGCGCACTTCCTGGCGTTCCAGCGCCTCAACCGCACAGGCCACCGCCAGATAGGTTTTGCCGGTACCCGCCACCCCGATGCCAAAGCTGATGTCGTTGGTGAGCACATTGTGCACATAACTTTGCTGGTTTTTGTTGCGGGGTTTGATCACGCCACGTTTGGTTTTAATGGTGACCATTTTGTCAAAGTCGGCATCAATAGTGTCCGGATCTTGTTCCAACACCTGGGCTTCGAGGATCGCCAGATGCACCATTTCCGGGGTGACCGGCTTGCTTTGGCCTTTGACCGGGGCGGTTTCGACATAGAGGTCTTTAAGCAGCTTGATGGCTGCTTCACTGTTGATTTCTGTGCCGACGACAGTGAACTGGTTGCCGCGGTAGCTGATTTCCACGCCGAGACGGCGCTCTATGGTTTTGAGGTTGTCGTCCATAGGGCCGGATAAACTTGCCTGACGGTGGTTATCTACGGGCTCTAAAACGAACTGAAAACTGCTGTTTTTGCTCAATGCAATAGTATCCATGTAAGTGTGTTGCCGGCGGTTTTCAAACGCCGCCGGCGTTGTTCCCTGCAGCCGTTAAGGGGTAAAGGTAGTCACGCCCAGGCTGTCAGGAGCTTCGCTGTTCTCGTTATTGCTTGTATGGTGGTTATTCGCCAGAATATCCGCCGGAGAATGGGCAATACGCAGGCCCATCTCGCTTTCTTCACGCACCAGGTCGCCGCGTAACGAGTTGGCGTAAACATCGGTAATTTTCACGTCAACAAACTGGCCGATCACGTGATGCGGGGCAACAAAGTTGACGATACGGTTGTTTTCGGTGCGGCCGCGCAGTTCCATCGGATTTTTCTTGGACGGACCTTCCACCAAAATACGCTGCTCTGTGCCTAACATCTGGCGGGCAATGCGCAGCGCCTGCTGGTTGATCCTGTCTTGCAGGATATACAACCTTTGCTTCTTGGTTTCTTCGCTGATGTCGTCGGGTAAATCCGCCGCCGGTGTACCCGGGCGGGCGCTGTAGATAAAGCTGAAGCTTAAGTCGAAGTCGATGGCTTTGATAAGATCCATGGTGGCTTCAAAGTCGGCATCGGTTTCACCCGGGAAGCCGATAATAAAGTCAGACGACATGCACAACTCAGGGCGTACTTTGCGCAGGCGGCGAATTTGCGACTTATATTCCAGTGCGGTATGGCCGCGTTTCATCTGGGTTAAGATGCGGTCGGCGCCACTTTGTACCGGCAGGTGCAAATGGTTCACCAGCTCAGGCACATCGGCATAGGCTTCGATGATATCGTCGGTAAACTCTACCGGGTGCGAAGTGGTGTAACGGATACGGTCGATACCGTCGATGCTGGCCACTAAGCGTAATAATTCGGAAAAACGGCAGATGCTGCCGTCGTGGGACTCGCCGCGATAGGCGTTTACGTTTTGACCCAGCAGGTTGACTTCACGCACCCCTTGCTCGGCTAACTGGGCGATTTCATATAAAACATCGTCAAGCGGACGGCTGACTTCTTCGCCGCGGGTATAAGGCACCACGCAGAAAGTACAGTATTTGCTGCAACCTTCCATAATGGAAACAAAGGCGGTCGGGCCTTCGGCTTTAGGTTCGGGCAGGCGGTCGAATTTCTCGATTTCCGGGAAGCTGACATCAACTACCGGGTTTTTCTCGCCGGTGACTTGCTGGATCATTTCCGGCAGACGGTGCAGGGTTTGCGGACCAAAGACCATGTCAACAAAAGGCGCGCGCTGGCGAATGGCGTCGCCTTCTTGCGAGGCAACACAGCCACCGACACCGATCAGCAAATCGGGGTTGGTTTTTTTCAGCTCTTTCCAGCGGCCTAACTGATGGAAAACTTTTTCCTGGGCCTTTTCCCGGATGGAACAAGTATTGAGCAGGATGACGTCGGCGTCTTCCGCTTCTTCAGCCAACTCAAAGCCATGGGTTGAGTCTAAAAGTTCCGCCATCTTTTGCGAGTCATACTCGTTCATCTGACAGCCCCAGGTTTTGATATACAGCTTTTTACTCATTAACTTCTTGCCTAAAAATTCAACAGCCAATTTAAATGGAGCGATATTTTACTCTTTCTTATTCGGCGAAGCCAGCATAGAGCGCATTCTCTTGGCTATTAATTATAACTTTATTGATTTTGCCAGCGCTGGCGGGGCCTGTATCGAGGCGGGGCAAGGCAAGCTGCGATACGCAAGGGGGCGGTGGTTAGCTGAGGCGGGGGAGGGCAATGTGTTGTTTTTGCTCAGCTTAGCCAAATGTTAATTAAGTGATGTCCATTAACGGTATGCTAATCGCCAGCTGGCTGCCTTTGTCTTGCTTATTAAAGATATGGACCGAGGCATTATACTTTTTGGCGATTTTACGGGTGTAATACATGGCCATATTGAAATTTATGTTGTTGTTGAAGTTTAAAAAGCTGTTGCCGTCGTCGCTGATATTGATCCAGACCTTTCTTTTTACTTCCTTTAGCGCCATGGTGAAGTTGCGGCCGTTGCCGTTGAGTATGGCGGAAGTGATTGACTCATAAATGATTTTATAAATATCTGATTGCATTTCGTAGGCGAGTGAAATGTCATTTAACTCTATGGTATTGCTCAGGTTGATATGATATTTCTGCTGCAGGTAGTCGCTGAAAAACGGCAGGGCGACTTCCAGGGAGTTGCCGTAAAGGCCGTCGGGCTGTTTGGCATTGGTGTTGCTTTTTAGCTCATCAATGCTTTGTTGTATGATGCTTCTGGATTTTTCCAGGCGGCTCTCATCGGTTTGGTTTAATAACTCCAGCACATAGGCGAGGTTACGGCTGACATTGAGGGCGGCTTTGCCACGGTTTTTCATGTCGGCGTTTAAAATGCGGTGGATTTTGGTGATGGATTTGGCGCGCATGAATAGTAGCCAGAACAGCTTGGTGATGACGATTAAAAATATTAGGGCATAAACAATTCTCATGGTCATGCTCCAGTACCAGGGGTAGGCGACATTGATAGTGGTGTAGGCTTTATAGCTGCTCCACTGGCCGAAGCTGTTGGTACCCATAATTTCAATATCGTACAATCCTGAACCCAGGCCGGTTAAAGTTAATTGGTGGCCATAGACCTCATTCCAGCTACCGTTATTTATACGGTATTTATACTGTTTCTCCTGCCCCGGACGATAATCCAGGCTGGCTAATTCCAGAGTGATAACATCGTTAGGGCTATCGACATTGATGGTTTTGTTGATGATGGAGCTATTCCCGGAAACAGTAGTTTTGCTGATATAAACTTTGGCATTAAAGGTTTTTTCATCAATTAGCGGTAATTCTAAAATTCCTCGGGAATGAGGTATATAAAGCTTATGATCAACTTGCAGAGGAGAATCGGTAAAAGACAGTAACTCTGTGTCCGGTACCATAGTAATTTGGTAATCAGTGGGGTTGATACGATATAAACCAGGATCGGCGGGAGCCCAAATTTCTCCATTAATGACTTTTAGGTAATAAAAGGTTATACCTGAAGCAAACCTGGATATTAACTCTCCTTGACGGTTAAAAACAAAAATGCCGCTACCCATGGTAGCTACAAAAATTTTATTATCAGCTAGCACTAGAGTGCCTATCTTACTGGAGGCTGGAATTGATACTTTTCTTAAAGTTTTCGCTTTGTGGTTATAGATATCCAAGCCAACAGCTGTAGTAATCCAAATTTCACCATTATCAAGCGGTAAGATTCCGTTGACTTCTAATGAACTTAGACCACTTCCTTTACCTAAATGTAGTAATAGTTTTTGTTGAACCACATCAAAAATTAGTAAGCCATTACTATTAGTGCCGATATAGAGTAAATTACCCTTTAAGGTCATATCCAAAAAAATTAAAATATCATCGGGAATATCAATTCGTTTTAGTTCTTTGTTTTGGCTCTGGTAAAGCCACAAGCCATCAAAGGTGGCGATATATAAATCATCTCCAACGGAGAGCGTGGAATAAATAATTTTACCTCGCTTGCTAAAGTGTTGATTGACCTCACTCGTTAATACTGGTTCATCATTTGTAGGGCTTGAAGTTACACCTTCAGTAAAGGGATGAAGACCTTGGCCGTAAGTGCCAATAATTAGCTCCCCCTTGATTTTTTGAAGAGAAAAATTGTTGTAATAAATATCAAAATGTAATGGGTGATTTACCATTTTCTTTTCAGTAATTAGCTGAAGCCCGAGGTTTGTTAATAACCATAAACCGCCAGAGTTATCTTGTAACATGGCACGAGTATGTTGTGGTTTCGTATCGGAATATTTATGAGTTAACTCTGTTAGAGAACTGGTATGGTACTTCCTTGTTTTTCCTTTAGTATCAATAGTATAAAAATTATCGCCTGCGCCATCTACTCTATTGTTTTCAGGAGTTATGGCATAAACTTTTTCATCAATATCAATACTCTTTGTTTGTCCGCTATCAGAAAAGTAGTAAAGCTTATTTGCAGTGGCAACGATTAAACTATTACCAGCTGTCGATATAGATGTGATATCTAAAGTTAATATTTTACTTATCTTGTTTGGTGTTATTTCAAATAAAGCATTGTTACTGGAGAAGTACAGTTTATTATTAGTGCGTACCAGTTGACTTAGCTGTATATTTTCCTGCAGTTTTATGGTTTGCTGATTTTTCGGGTCGTAACGGTATAAATGATCGGGCGACTTGCTAAAAGCGTAGTAGTTCCCCTGAAACTCGACTGCATTATAAATGCTTGAATTATCTGTGTTTATACCTATTGCTGATGCAGAGCCGTTTTTTGGATCAAATTCCCATAGTCTATTATTTTCTGTTGATATTAATATTTTATTACCAACAGAAGACATATCGTGAGGATGGCTAAATGGTAAAGGCCAATGATTATTGTTACTGGAAAATGTTATGATATTTTTACCATCGAATCGTGTCAGGCCTTGATTGTTTGCTAACCAGATATATCCCATTTCATCTTGCGTTATAGCATTTACACTGGCTAAATATTCCAATTCGGGTACGCTTTTAGCTGAACTACTCAGACTTATAAAAGGCAGAAGGTATAGAGCAAGTAAACTGTAGAACGATGACATCATTTTCCCCCTATATTGCGGGAAAATTAACAGTTTATAAACTGAGAGTAATTTCTGGTATAAGAAATGGGAATAGGAAATTTTCAGCATGTTTTTTCCATTTGTACAGCAAGAGAAGCGTTTTTCCCTATAACACCAATAATATTATTATGTTAGCGATTTAAAAATATAAAGTCGATGATTAGTTCGTTTTTGTTCAGTACAAGTATATTGTATGGAGAATATGAAATATATGAAAAAAACTTGTAGATTATCGTGGGGCTTTTAAGCGACAAGTATTTTTCCTTGTCGCACCTCTATATAATTGAGCTAAAGCTCAGTTGACAGAATATTACTTGGAGCTATTGCCGGCGGGTGTCGTTTTCCTCCACAAGTACCAAAGACTCTTGGTACTTCACCTTTTATTTCAGGTTGTTGCACTAAAATATAGCTGGGTTTACGAGGATCATCTGGTTGTTGTTTATTAGCCCAGGCATGACGTAATTTATCTGCTTCCTCCTGACCATATTTTACTTCGAAAGCGGTAGCAACCATTTCCACACCAAAATCATCTGTCAATATCATGGCATTTCCGTGATATCCACTGGTCGTATCAAAGTCTACATCAACCGTTAATATATCGTTTTCGGGTAAAACTAAATCCAAACGCATTTTAGCGATTACAGCACGGTCGTCTTTTGGCTTAAGGTTTGTACGATTGGGTTTTTTAGTTAAGTCGTAGACCAGTTTAATATCATTACTGATAATTTTTTCTTCAATTAAAGCAGACATAATGTTCCCTTTAGGTAAACTTTTTATAAGTATAATAGTAAGCGCTAACAAATTTTTAACGCGTTTTAATTATAAAGGAAATATTCATTTTCGAGTATTATCTTTGGTGAATATTAATAACAGGCAGTAAATGTTTATGCATTGGGAAAAGCAGTTAAATAAAAATGGTTATGTGCAAATAAAGAATTTTTTACCGGAAGCGCAAGCTTTGTCATTTCGTAAAAAAATACTTGCTGCGAAGCACCATAAAACTTGGGACTTATTAACAACTCCGTATCGTCCTTTGATGAGTATTAAGGACATTCTAACTTCATCTACAGTAGATAAAAGAAGGCATCAACAGGCTGTGAAAGCTTTACAGCGTCGGCAATTTTCTTTTTCTTTTTATCGAACTGGTAATAAACATGAGAAGGCTCACGGTAGTGGTGATATTCACAGAACTTTCTGCCAGTTGTTACAGCAGAAAGTGAATGAACCATTAGCTTTAGATGGAGAGGTTACGGATACATTTTTGGCTTTATTTATGAAAGGGCAGTTTATTAATTACCATAGTGATAAAGGAGCAGGAAAATATGCTTTCATTTATCAATTGTCTAAAGGGTGGCAGCATAAATATGGTGGACAATTAGAGTTATATCCTAAGCGTATAAAGTTCTATAAAAAGTCATTGCAACCAGAGTTTAATAGCCTGGTTTTATTAAAAATAGATCACCCTATGTACCACAGTGTACGAGTGTTGAATAATCCTGCTCATAAACAAAGAATTACAATTTCTGGCTGGTTAGTATAATGAGGAGTAATAATCGCTCGGCAATAAGAAATGATTAATAAATATAAGGGGCAACTTCACGTTGGAGGGGCCCGGTGCTTTAATATCTGCGCTCTGGTACGTACGGCAATTTAAATTCTGTTATTAGTTGCTAAGTCTGTTTTGTAAGTCAGGAATAGTGATTTTTCCAATATAGGTGTCGACTGGCGCAAAGTCATTCATTAGCAAATTGTTGTAATGTATTGTGATGAACAGGGTATTAGTGTCTCCTATATCTACTTTTTCGTTTTGTCCAGTGGCAAAATCTACTTTAAAGACTTCTCTTCTGTCACGAGTTATTCGGTAAACAGCATCATCGCCGATAGCCCAATCCAGGTTGTAATCCAGATCCACACCAGGAAAATAATGATAGGTGTCATTAATTTTCCAGTTGTCTGTTAGCTGATAAATGCCTTTACTGCCGGTGGTAGAGGCATAATATTTACTGTCGTTATTCGCACATTGGCTATGTATTGATGTGATCCCGTTTGCTAGCTTTTTAGTTTTCTGAGTATAAATATTTAGCTGGTAGAGGTGCCAGCTACCATCCTCTAACACTGTGGTAAGAATATTGTCATTAGAATGACATAACCAGTCGATGTTTTTTACGGTCTTGTTTGGATGGGGAATGGCTTTTATTTGTTTGGTATTAGTGTTTAGCGCATATAATTTGTCATTTCTGATGAATAAGATAATTTCACCATTCGCTGAAAAATGTAATTCATAAATGTATGCTTTGTCTTCATAGTGGGTTAATTGCTGAAATTGATCAGCTTCCTTTAGCCAAATTTGCTCGTTTCCTGAGCGGTTAGAAGCAAAAGCAACTCGTTTAGTATTTTTGGCGTTATAAAAAGCGGCTGAATGATCTTTAAAGCTAGAGGTGATTAGGGGGGATGCAACCTGTTTTTCTTTTCCCAGATTTAAATAGTTTATATTTGTTGTCGAAGACTCTCCTAAAGTAAATAATACTTCGGTAACAGAGTGCATCAGAGGGTGTGTTGCATTGGTATCAAACTGATACAAAGCTGTAATATCACCTGTGGAGATATTTATGCTATTGAGTATTTCTTCTTTTTTATCAATATATAACACATGGGAGCCCGTTATAGTCCAGCCGATGCTATTAGATAATGATGAGTTATTAATCAGTGATTTAGTCTCGCCGCTATTAAGATCTAATATCATAATTGATTCAGAGTGATCATCATAATAACGTTTATATGCCAGCTTTGAGTTATCAGGGCTTAATCGAAGGCTTGCATCTCCTTGGTATTTTCCCTGAGGGGCCGTTACTACTTCACTGTTATGTTTTTTTAAGTGATAGCGCTTAATTACACCTTGGGGCTTATCTGCATCTTTAGCAGTATAATAAAGCCAGTTTAAGTCTGAGTCGATGGCGATACCTGTAGATGACAAATGTGGTAGATAAGGGCTACATTGAGTCACAGTAATAGGGGGAGATATTCTTAAACTTTGACTAACCCTTACTTTTTTTACTGTGCAGTTATCCTGTTCCACTGAAATATAAAATAACTCATCACCTGATGGCGACCAATAAGGACTCACGACTTTTTTGTCATGCTTTATCGTACTATGCTCTTTTGTTTCGATATTTTGAATGACAAGTCTGGAGTAAGGGCTGTTGTCAGGTCTATGAGTAAAGGCCAGCAGGGTTTTATTAGAGGATAATACCGGTGAAGACTCCCTACCTTGTAAGTAAGTCAATGGCTCATCGGGAGCATCATGCTTGGTCAATATTTGTGATGATGGCTTTATCGGCTTAACTAGTTGCCATAGTACAAAAGCCAGTAACAATGTAGCTATGAGTGAATAAAGTTTATAAAAGGGCTTGGTTGAAAACCGTTTTTTGGTCTGACCATTGGTTTTATTCTCTGTGGCGGACACTCTTTTTTTTACATCTGGTGCCGTATGGGGTGAAGCATTATCTGCTTTTCCTTTTGACTTAGCTATTTCGCTATGCTCTTTTTTGCCTCTGGTGTTTTTGGCAGATAAGGAATCTACTAGTAGTAAATCATCTCTATCCAAATATTCCACCTTGCAGGCTAATGAATAGCCACGCTTAAGGTGAGTTTTAATAAAGTCATCCCGATCGCCGCCGAGAATTTTACGTAACCTGGATATGGCAGCATTAATGGTTTTTTGTTCTACGCAGCGGTTTTTCCATACTGTTTGCATCAGTTGCTCACGGCTGATGATGTTGTTAGGTGTTTCAGCTAAAAATACCAACAAAAGTACATGCTTAGCTTCCAGAGGAATACAGGTGTTATCATCTTTAATCAGGTGATTTTCGACAGGATCTAGTATCCATTGGTTGAGCTTAATGAGTTTAGTATTTTCCATTACTTCTTACGGTGACTACTGCTTTATTGTCTAGGATAAATTGCGTTTCATTGAAAAGGGCTTCTAACTTTCACCGCCATTGTAGTCGTTTTATTGTTATTAATAAACATAGCGTTAGTGAGATTTCATGTTTGATATTTGGTTGCTGACCAAGGCTTAAGGAACCCTATTATGGATAAGGAAACGTAAAACTAATGGATAATACTTTTCTCTGCTTAACTATCTACGGTTTAGTTGGCAAACTAAGCTCTGTTATCAGTTATGTTTTAGCAGCACAGGCATAAAGGTTTGAGTTAAATTTGAATCTGTGGCGAGAATCCCGGTTTAGTTCTTTAGTCTGTCAGCTAAGTCTGGAATGGTTAACTTACCGATATAAGTATCGGCCAACTCCATATTATTAAGCAGTAAATTATCTTCATGTATGGTCATAAACCAGGCGTTTATACCGGGAATATCAAGTTCTTGAATTTCTCCTGTGGCAAAGTTAGCCTGAAACAGTTGGCCATCAAGGTTAATGTGGTATATGGCTGAAGAGGTGACGCCCCATTCTTGGTTGTAATCCAACACGCTCTCTGGAAAGTAATGATATGTTGTATTTATTTTCCAGTTCTCTGTTAATCGGAAAATACCCTTGATGGCGGGTGTGGTGCCGTAATAATGACTTTGTTGTTGGGCATTATTGCACTGTCCCTGGATAGATGAAATTCCCGTTGTTAATAACTTTGCTTCCTGCGTATTAATATTAACCTGGTATAGATGCCAGATACCATTTTTCAGGGCTGTGATTAAAATTTGGTTATTTGAATGGCATTTCCAGGTAAAGTTTTTTGCCACTTCAACTGGAAGAGTTATTGTGGTTACCAGCTTGCTGGTGATATTTAAGGCGTATAACTTGTCGTTCATTGTAAACAAGATATTTTCGCCGTTAGCCGAAAAGCTTGGCTCGTAAATACGGGTGACGCCCTCAAAAAAAGTTAATTGCTGTAAGTTACTGCCTTCTTTCAACCAAATTTGGTTTTTACCGGTACGATTGGAAACAAAAGCAATCCGCTCTTTAGTATCCAGGTTATAGATGGCGGCAGAATGGGTATTAAAGTCAGAGGTGATTAGTTTTTCTGGGGTTAGCTTTTTATTATTTAAGTTGATACGTTCTACGTCTACAGTATGGCGGTATTCAAATGATAACAGTATTTCTTTTTCTGAAAGCATTAAAGGGTGGTCTGCAAAGGTAGAGTATTGGTATAAAGGCTTGATATTACCTGTGTTTATATCTATGGCTTTTAGCGTTTTTTCTACGTCGTTCAGGTAAAGCACATGGCTGCCTGAGAGGCTCCAGGTAATGGAGTTTTCTAAAGAGGGGCTTTTAATCAAAGAGCTGGTGTCGCCATTGTTAAGGTCTAATAACATTACCGACTCTGAATGGTCGTCATAATAACGTTTGAATGCCAGCTGGGTGTTGTCGGGGCTTAATACCAGGCCGCTATCTCCGGTATATTTTCCCTGGGGGGCGGTGAGGGCTTCGGTATAATGATTCTTCAGGTGGTAGCGATATAATACACTCGGTGAGAGTTCTGTTTTTTGTGATGAATAGTAAAGCCAGTTGAGATCTGAGCTGACAGCTATTTTTTGCAAGAGCATAGGATCAAAGAGTGGCCCACACTGGGTGATTAACTCTGCCGGGGATAAGGCCAGTGTAAGTTCAATCTTCCGTTTTTTTATGTTGCACTGGTTATTTTCCAGTGACATATAAAATAGTTGATTGTCCTGTGGCGACCAGTAAGGCGCAAATGTTTTATTTTCTGCTTCTAAGGTGATGGTTTCCTTGTTTTCAAGGTTTTGAATAATCACGTTGTAATTGCTGGCATTGTCACTTTGATGGATATAAGCCAGTAAGGACTTATCCGGGGACAATGTTGGCGAGACTTCCCAGCCTTTGCTATAAGTTAGCGGTTCAATTGAAATGTCGTCTTTGGTCAGTACCTGTTGTGATAGCACATGTGGCTGGATAACTTGCCACAAAATTATTGTTATCGCTAAAGCGGTAATTAGGAAATAGAACTTGTATAACGGTTTAATCGGAACGTAGTTTTTTGTTGTAGTGGCTGTAGTTATTTGCGGGGCAATATCATTTGTTAAATGCGACAGTGTATCGTTCAGTCCTTCGGCTGTTTTGGTCTTTACCTCATTATTCTCTATAGAAAAGGCGTTAATTTCTTTTTTAAAAGTCTCTGCCGCTTTTTCGTCAGAGGGCTTTGTTGATGGGCTATCAGGTTGTTTTTCCTGTTTTACCTTGCTTGGTTGTTCTTTGCTGTTGGCTGTTTGAGTGATATCAGCTGTTGTGACGTCAGTCTTGTCGAGATATTCCACCTGGCAGGCTAATGAATAGCCGCGTTTCAGGTGGGTTTTAATAAAATCATCCCGTTCGCCGCCCAGGGTTTTACGTAACCTGGATATGGCGGCATTAATCGTTCTGTATTCTACATAGCGATTGTTCCATACGGTCTGCATCAGTTGCTCACGGCTGATAACGGTATTTTGGTTTTCTGCTAGAAACTCTAATAGCAGCACATACTTGGCTTCGAGTGGAATACGGGTGTTGTCTTCTTTAATGAGGTGGTTTTCAACAGGATCCAGTATCCATTGGTTGAGCTTGATGAGCTTAGTGTTTTCCATTACTTATTCGACAACTACTGCTTTTTATGTTGGAGAAATGTTACTTAATTTGAAATTAATATTACCTTTGGCTTTATTGTAATGGTTTTAATGTTATTAATAAACACGGCTTAGGGAGTGGTTTTAATGATATGGATATTTGAACAATGTATAAAGTGAAAAAAGCCGAACCGCGGATAAGGAAACATTAATACATGAAAGGGCAATATGTTTCCCGCTGCTTGAATTCCAGCGGTTCGGGACGGTAATGTTATTTCCGTAATCCGTTTGCATTTAGTGTTAAATGCATGGCTAAGGCAGCATAAATTGCATCAAATTACATGCTGCTGATTTAGCCGGTGGCAACCAGAGTAAAATACTTCGGGCATCAGGTTAAGCCGTCAGATTCTTTTGCCGGGAAAGAAGTTACCCGCTATTAGTTTGCTTAACAAGTTGGGAAAAGGTTGTGATTTTTTAGTTGTTTACCTTGCTCGTTAACCGTTTGTTTTATTGTTGGTTTTTTCTTATTGTGAAATAGTTGTGAAAGGTTGGGAAAAGGTTGTGATGCGCTTTTTTGAGAGGGGAGGGGCGTATGTATCAGCGCTTTTTCGCTTGTGTTAAAAGTAGAGTGAATGATTTAAAGGGCACATTACCCGGCGTATAAATGCAGTGACATATGGGGATTACACAGGCTTCGACCGTGATTCAAAGATTCATTCCTCAATTTATTCAGAATTATACCTTGGTGTCATTTATATTGAATTTAAATACGGGATAGAAAAAAAGCACCATTAAAAAACGAGGCTTTTATTACAGAATTTAGAGGTGTCCCATTATACTTTTTACTATCAATTTGGTTGATTCAATGTATGTAAAAACCTTTCAGCTTGTTTTCTTATCGCTTTCCATTTTAAGTTATTAATCGTATTTTCAGCTGTCATGTTATCACCGCACTCTTCAGAGAATTCATCCATTAGGTTAATCAATATCTTTCCATTAGCTTTTTGATTAGCGTTTAAATTGACGTCATTATCATCAATAAATAGCTCAATAGAATAGTCATCAAAAAGAATACAATACAATTCACCAGGAGTTGAACAATATAGAGTATCTGAAAACCAGATTTTTTTCTGGAAGTTTTCATCAGCTATATTTGTTAATATTTCAACAACATGTTGTTTCCATAATTCTGTATTCATATAAATTTCCTAATTAAATATAAAGTCTTGTAATGGAATATGAACCTCTGGGCTTTTGGTGCTAACGGAGACCCCCTAAATTTATTCAGAATTATATTGAATTTGAACATGGAAAAGAAAAAAGCTCCGTTAAAAAACGAGGCATTTTATTTAATCTAATTTAGGGGGGTCATGTTTTGTCAGTTTTTAGTGGTGTCTCGTTTTGTTCGTTTTAGCTAGCTTTCAAACTCAAATGGTTTGAGAGCAGGATCTCCACTCCACCCCCAGTCATCGAGTAGTTCAGCATAATCTTCAACCGAATACTCTTCATTATCAAATGGTTCACTTAAAAATGAATAACCGTACCCCAGTTGATTGATTTCATCTTGGTATGAAACAATATCTAAGCCTTTAGGTAGTATAAGCATTCCTTTTTCAGCACCAAAATTTTTGACTAAAAATAGTGACTCAATCTGTGTGCCTGAACTTAATACTAATGAATGACCTATATCAATCTCGATATTAAGCTCCTTCGAGGTCATTTTCCAGAATTTCAATAGTTTTTCATACATAATTAAACACCTATTCATTTAATTTGCTAGATTCAATTCGCTCCGAAACATTAACTACAGGAATATGGTTCACTGGACCAACATGGCCGTGCGGTTCTTTTCCATGAGGCCTATTTGAGAGTGCTAAAGGGGACACCTTAAATTTATCAATAATCGTATCTTGTTGTTATTTATTTTGAATTCAAACGTGAGATAGAAAAAGCCCCGTTAAAAAACGAGGCATTTTATTCAATCTAATTTAGGAGTGCCCCTTTTTGATTGTTTTGATTGTAACTGTCTCCGTCAAATTGCGACTCTCGCTATTTATTCCCATCACAAGATGTCCTCCTTCGTTTACAATTAAGAAGTCATCCTCCATTAATTTCATGAATAATTCTTTGTTATCCATAAAGGTTCTAATTGTTGTAATGACCGAGGGAATTTTTTTAGGATATTCAGATATAATCCAAATTACCTGATCTAGAGAAGGTTCAAATAGTCGTTTAAGAAATTCGTCCATTTCGTTAAATTCATAAGTACAAAGCGGTGTGTTACCTAGATAAACATTCGAGAAACTAGAATGAACATCATGCATCAAACTAAAACGATAGTTTTGAGTACATTCGTAGTCTACTAAACTAAAGCAATCTTTTGGCAGCTTCTCGGACAGTTCACAATCGACATAATCAAATGTTGATTTTTCAAGATTTCTACCACTAATGTTTGATTTCTTTAGTTCTCTATAAATTATCGATTTCTTTAAGATATTTGTCATTCTATTTCTGCTTTGGTTTTGTGTTCATTTTGGATGCGAGGTTGCCCATTTTTTCCTGGCTGTTCACCGGTTTTCAAATTACCCACGTCTATTGCTGCTGGATGATCAGGACCATTGCTAGAATCCTTCGATCCATCTTGAATACCTATACCTGTTTTACCGTCCATACCCGTTTTTTCTTGCCCTCGTAAATTAGGTTCACCATGTTGGCTTCCTTGAACATTCTTACCTGGCTGAGAAACTGAAACTCTTGGATTTTTCTTATCTCTTTGTGCTTTTCTGGCTGCTCTTCGTTTCGCTCTAGATTTGTTCCTATTCGACATGTACTCAGCTTGATCTTCTGGAGCCAAATAGTATTTCGCCACTCCACAACCATTTTTACATGCTGACTTAGCTGCTCCCTGAAGCCCACGACCTGCATTTCCCTTTTTAGCCTCTCCATCAGGATCAGTATACTTATAAGGATTATTAGCTACATAAGAATACCTATTAAACGTATCAACGTCACCAGTAAACCCAACCGGATCATTCGAATAAAAACGACCGATAACTGGATCATAGTATCGTGCCTGCATATAACTAAGCCCCAGGTCGGTATCAAACTTATGCCCGGTATACCCCACCTCATCATTGGCGGCTTCTATTGTCTCCCCAAACGGCTTAAAGTTCATCACGCTGTTATAATCGGCGTCATCACTTTTGGTCACTACACCGGTGCCTTGCTTGGCCACCAGCTTATCTCCCAGGAAGATATAGTTAATGCCGCCCTTGTCGGTTTCCCGGTAGAGTAAACGGCCCGATTGGCTGTACAGGTTGTAGCTGGTACCTTTGCTGTCGCTGGTTTTAATGCGGCGGTTGTGGCCGTCGTACAGGTAGTTGTTACTGCTGTTATCCTTGGTTGAGCGTGTCATCTGCCCGGCAAGGTTGTAGTCAAAACTGCGTTTGCCGTTATCGGTAACATTACCTCGGCTGTCATAGCTGCCGTCTTTACTAAAGTCATAACCATCGCTGCCGCTGCCGGTAACACTGCTTAACCGCATCTTGCTGTTATAGCCATAACTCAGGCTCGACGGGTTGAGTATACTGGTGTTGCTGTAGCTGCGGATATTACCCAGGCCGTCATAGCTTAAGGTGCTGCTGCCGATACCGGCGACATTGCCTGTGGTGGCGGTTAACCGGTCCTGGCCATCGTAACTGAGGCTTGTCAGGCTGAAATTGCTGTCAACACCGTTGGTGATGTGGGTAATGTTGTTGTTATTGTCATAACCATAACTCAGGCTGACCTTGCTGGTTGAGCCCAGGTAATCACGGATTTGTGACGGCAGCTGGCGGCTGTTGAGGGTGGTTTTATGATTAACGCCGTTGCCGTAGGTAAAACTGTTGATGCTGCCGCCCGGGTAGTAGCTTGCCCCGGGTTTAACAAAGTTATACACGGTATCATCCGCCTGGGTCCAGGTGGCTTGTGTCGCCTGGCCAAAACCGTTGGGAGCAAAGTCTACCGCCAGTGCGTTACCGGGGTATTCAAGGCGGCTGAGGCTGCCTAAGGCATCATAACCATAGGCCAGGGTAAAGGTTTTGCCGTCGAGGGTCAGGCTTTCCTTATCGAGCAGGCGCTGGCTGTTATAGCTATACTCCTGGCGGAAACCGCCGCCGGTAATGGTTTTAATATCGCCGTTGTTGTTGACGGTATAGGTGCGTGTGGCCGTGCCGTCGCCGTAGCTGAGGCTGCGCTGGTTGCCGTGGTTGTCATAAGCAAAGCTGACTTTATCTTTGGCATCGGCGCTGGTGTTACAGCTGGTATTGCCGGTGGCGGTTTGGCCTTGTGCCTGCCACAGAATTTCACCAACATCATTTAAGCTCATGACGGTGGTGCCGACATCATCACGTTTAATCTGGCATAAACGCTGGCGGCTGTCGTAGGCACGGTATTCTGTTTGGCTGATATCAAGCGCGCCGTTTTTACCGGCCTGGGTAATGGCGGTAACAT